>NZ_JBIVCA010000002.1:0-360146 GCF_044746345.1 Lysinibacillus sp. NPDC086135
ATGCCTGTCCTGATGCTATAGAATAGTCACCTAATGCGACTGAATGCAATGCTGATGCTACAACATTGTTACCAAGAGCAACACAGTTACTAGTTATAGCAGATGATTTGTTTCCTGTGGCCAAGGAGTATGCACCCAACGCCTGAGTTGAATCTCCTACAGCCAAAGAATAATGTCCTGTCGCTATGGAATACTTCCCGATAGCCGTAGAATTGACACCTCCAGATAAGTTGAATGACCCAAATGCCTGATTGGATCTAGTTATGTCACCTTCATACTTCTGTACAATTTGTATAAAGGCGATTGACATGTCAGTTGCATCACTCAACTTAATATCTACTTCATCACCTACAGTCGTTTTACTTATAGCAATACTGTCAATCCAAGTCCCATCTATTCTCCTTAATGAGACAGGAGAATTGGTATATAATGTTGCTGCATTTTTAACCCGAACTGTCTTTGCAGAATTGTTTTGAGAAAAACATATTCCTGCAAACGCTACAAAGTCAACAAAATTATCGTTACCTATAGCGCTAGATGTAGGAAATGTAGTATTGTTTTCTTGATATAGTTTTGCGCCACTTCCTCCAATGACTTTTGCTACACCTGTAACTCGGTCAACTTCTAATGTTTCACCATCAGGTTTAAAATGACCTAACTTTTCAGTAGTCGCAATTTCAATCAAATGTTCAGTAACTTCTGTTTGCATTCCATCAACTTTTTGATTAATTTCTGTTAAATCTGGATCTTTACCTGCATCTCCTTTTTCACCTTTTAAAGACGCTAACCATTCTTCAGACGTACCAACAAACCCATTATCAAGTGCTACTTCATATGCCGATAGACCGTTCTCGCCAGCATCACCAGTATCTCCTTTTTCACCTTTAATGTTACCAACATTCTCCCATTCGCCTGTCACTTCTGACCACACATACAATTCACCATTTACAGTATAAGCATCACCTGCATGACCAGTAGGAGGGAGTTGTGATTCATCAGTTAATTTACCTAAGATGCTTAATGCCGCACCTGTGTCACCTTTATCTCCTTTTGCTCCTTTATTACCTCTTTCGGCAAAAAGAGACCAATACATATTGGTTTTCATAGGTAGTGTAGGCGGATTTTTACCTGTGCTATTTTGTAGTGCAATAAAAGTTGATCCATTAAACTCAACCATGTTGTTTTTGTAATATTGTTCTGTATTTGACCACTCGCCTTTATGTCCAATGTTGTTAATGAGAGATTGCATTGTATTAATAGCTGTTTGAGCCTGTGCAGTTGCATCCAAAGCTCCTTGTTTAGCAGTATTAGCTTCGGATGTAGCAGTATTTGCGTTTGAGATAGCCTTATTCATGTCTACGAGTGTTTGTGAGACTATATCAAGAGCTGTTTGGAGTGCCTTTTTATTAGTTTCAATTGCTTCTTGAGTTGCTGTGTTGTTTGCTTCAATAGCATTTTGAACAGCTACATTTGCATTTTCTACAGTCTCATTTAAGCGTCGAATCAATTCTTCTAGTTCTTCTCCACCTGCTAATACGTTGATTTGCATTTGAAGATTAGTATATCCCGACATAATCCTTTGCCAGTTTTCATTTATTTTAATACGTTCCTCCCTTGTAATTGGGTTTCCAGTATTGTTTAATAAAATCGTCAAAATATGTACTCCTTTCTATAAATATAAAAATCTGAAATCAAATGAGATGTGATTTACAGTACCGCCCTGAATAGTGAAGTTGTTTGTACCAGTTTGTAAGGTAATTAGTTTCTTATTTGTGTTTCTAAATACACTTGTTCCATTTTTAAAAGATTGCACACCTTTTATTATCAGTGTATCGTTTGCTCCAAGTGAGCCATTGTATGTATAAGAATCACTTGTGGTTTGATTAATAATTGTTACAGATGAACTAAATGATCCTTTTAAGACTATATTTAAATCGCTTTGTCTAGGATTAATATCTACATTACCAAGGTTCATAACAGTGAATGAATTAGTATTGAATGAATATGTTAAAGCATCATCCCATGTAATTTGACCATTCCAAGCCCAAGCATCAATATCCCATTCCTTTTTAGATAAAGTTGATGCAACTGATTCACCAAATACATTCACACAAGTAAACTCAATGGTGAATGAGTTCATATGTTGATTAGGCTCAACTTCAAATGCTTGATTTAATCTAACTAGATAACGTTTATATGGTTCATTCTTGAAGGTGATATAGAACGATTCTTTACGTGTAAATAAAGCGTTTATAGCATCACGTAATAAATAGTAATCAAAAATATCATAAGACTCATATAGTAATTCCACAGTTATAACTCTACTGTCGAATGTTGTTTCAAGGAATAATAAACCATCCCTTCCGTCAACCTGCTCTGTATTATGAGAGATTGAAACAGAAGGGATGTGATGGAATAAACGTTTTAAACTATAATTAGCAATGTCTAACTTTTTGCCGTTTAATAGTTCAATTATCATAAATTTACTCCTTTCGATAATGCGTTTATATTTGTTTGGTTGTATTGCATACCGTTAATTGAATCAAATGTAACTTCTGCAATCTTTTCACCATCTAAAAAGATAGGTGCAGGTTGCATGTAAATTACTTGTTGTTGCCCTTGTGACATTTGTTGAGCAATACCTTTACCAATACTTGCAAAAACTTTTGGTGTTAATGGCAAAATGGCTTCAGAAACCCCAGGAACTTCTCCGCCAACCATTAGATTACTACCGTTCATTCCGAATGCTGTAGGCTTAGTCATAAGACCACCTTTTGCATACCAATCTACACCGAAGCTCGGAATACTCGGAGGGTCTAAACTAAATGATCCTTTAACGCTAAAGTGCGGTAATTTAATCTTTGCGATTTTGATTTCTGGAAGTTTAAGATTTTTGAAGAAGTTGAAGATACTATCTACACCATCACCAACCCAATCAACCATATCATCAATACTCTTAGATATGTTTTTCCCCATATCGCTGAACATCTTTTTAGCACCTAAAACCATATCTCCCCAAACTTTGGAAATATTGTTACCTAGTTGTTGCCACTTAGTAAGAACTTCACCAGTCTCCCAGTTAACTTCATCTACGTGTTCTTTAGCTTGACCTTTAGCTTCCTTAACAACGTTTTGGTGCATTAAAGTAGCATTCTTAATTGTATCGTTCTTAGAACGTTCTGCCTCTTTAATTAATGCATCAGCTTCTTCTTTTGAAATTGTCTTATCTTCATCACGCATTTTAGTAATAGCAGCTACACGTTGCTTATATGTTTCTTCTGCATCTTTAATTGTTTTAGTTTTCTGTTCATTAGAATTCTTTACAACATCTGCTGCTTGTTGTGCTGAAATCTCGCTAGCATTACGTTTAAGAGTTTCATAGATAACCTTTTGGTCACGCTCAGATTCAGATAAATATTTAATTGCATTTGTTTGTAAATCTGCATTGATTTTATCAATCTCTGCATACTCTTCTTTCGTTACGGCTCGCTTTTCATCGGATGCAGTTTTAAGTATTTCATTAATGCGTTTTTGTCCGTCTGATACAGCTTGTTCCTGCTCCGCATTGCGTTGCTTTGTTTGTTCTAAAATCTCAGCTTCACGTTCTGCCGATAATGCAGATGATTCATTGAAGTAATTAGTTTGTTCTTCTAGTTGTCTTGTGTGACGTTCTTTCATAGCGGTTAATACTTGTTCAGTCATTTGATTGTTCTTATCAATTAAATCCGTTGCCATTTCACTAGTTAAAGTAGCACCAGACCATTTTAATTGTGTTAAGGCATCTGTAGCTCCTTTTTCTAAATCCATAAAGCTACCTACAGCTTTTGCTGTACCTTCTGAAACTTTATCAGACCAATCTTCTACTGCAAATGCAGATTCACTCATATGTTCATTAAGAGCATATGCACCTACACCTAAAGCCGCAATAGCTGCAATAGCCCAACCAATGGGTCCCGATAATACTGCTATTGCTCCACCAAGTATTTCAACTGCTGCACCTGCTCCTCCTATCAATCCTATAAAAGAACTAATAGCAGGCATTATAGCCGCAAATGCTCCAACTAATGTTCCTACAACTCCAACTACTGCCACTAATGTAGCTGTTAACTTAGGATTTTCTGCAACCCAATCTGCGATAGATGCAACTACTTCTGCAATATCTGCTAAAACTGGTGCTAAAGATTGTTTAACATTATTCATAGCTTCTGCTAATCTATAAGCAGGATCAGATTCCATCTTTTTAGTATCTTCTGTGAGTTTGGATTGCATATCATCTGCTGATTTTAAATGATTCTCCATGTTAAGAATCGTGTCGATAATATTATCTCCCTGGTCTTCCCACATAGTCCCGAAAATTTCAGTACCTAGAGTATTACGTTTCGTATCATCTTCTACATCTGCAAGCGCTTGAGTCATTTCACGAAATGCCGCATTACCATCTTCGCCACCTTTAGCGATAGCTGTTCCCCAATCTTCAAATGCTTTTGCAGATAATCCTGCGCCTCTAACGGCATTGTCTTGAGCTTTATTTAAACCTTCTCCGAACTCTGCCGCACGAACACGTCCTTCTTTTAAACCATCTAAAAGATTATCGATATTCCATGTACCAGTTTCAACACCTGCTGCCATAATCCCTTGAATCTCTTCTGCGTTAAACCCTGCGCGTTGTAATTGTTGACCATATTCAGCAATCGTCATTTATCTTCACATGCATTCGCTAATTGCATGTCGTTCTCTTATGAACTGCTATATGTCACCATATAGATGAGACTATATCATCATCCACTTGGGATGCTCCCCATTTCCACTCGCTTGAGTGTACTCTACTCCCTTTCGTGCATTAACACGCGGTTTCGATAGTCGTTGCACCTTCCTAGTGAATAGGCTTGGCTCATGATTGTCTCTAATGAGATTTCCCATGAATTAAAGGAGTTCTACACAACTATTACTAGTTGAGAGGACAATTTTTCATCTAATTGCTCTGGTGGAAATCCAATTGCTAACAACTGATTAGTTAACGCTAATGCATCTTGTTGAGAAATACCTAATTCTTTACCTATTTCATGTGTTTCCTGAATAAGTTCTTTAAAGTCAATTTCTTTATAAGCACGAGATACCATTCCTGCGCCTTGGATAATCTTTTCGTTAGTTGCTTGTGACGCATCTTTATTTAACGTCATTTGCCTACGAACACCTTCATACGCTGCTTCTTCATCACCGATAGCGGCTGTTACACTGTTAATTGATCCACGTACAGCTTCAAGGTCTCCACCTTTAACACCCATTGAAATCTCAATATTAGTATTGAGTGTAGATACATCTAATGCTTCATGAATCATAGCAGCTAAACCGCCACCTGCCATTAAAGCACCTGCTACAGCTTGCAGTTTATTACCAAACCCGTTTACTTCGTCGCCTGCTTTATTCGCTTCTTTAGCAACTTGACCTAGGTCTTTTTGTACTGCTTTAAGACCTCTTTGGTCAACATTAGATAAAGCATGTTTCATCTTCTCAAAGTCCATAGAAGCACCTAATGCCGTCTTACCCATCTTCTCTAATGCTTGTTCTAATTGCTGTGAACTCGCTTTACCTTCTTTGATTGCATTTGTAAGTTTATTGCCTAATACATCTGCGAAAGTATTTACTTGAGTTCCTGTAGCTTGAAAGAACGTTTGCATGTTCTTAGTTGATTCAGCTAATGCATGATGTTCTGCACGAGTTTGATCAATTTTACCTTGATACGATTTAAGAGAAGCTTCTGTCATAGTTAATTCACGTTGGAATGCTCTATATTGTTCTTCTCCGATTTTACCGTTCTTAAATTGTTCTTCTACTTGTGATTGAGCCTTTTTCAATACATCTAATTTATCCGCTGTATTAGAAACTTGCTTTTGTAATAACTGTTGCTTCTGTGCATACATTTCGGTACTAGAGGGATCAATTTTAGCGGCTTTCTCAACTTCTTTTAATTCCTTCTGAGTTTTCACCGCATCTTTTTCAACTTTTTGTAACGCTTGATCTAGACCTCTTGTATCTCCACCGATATCGAAAGTGATACCTTTGATGCCTTTACCTGCCATTAAATACATTTGCTCCTTTCTATAATTTTTGCCATCGGAAAATCACAAATGAATCTTCTATGTATAGAAAAAGGGAACTACTCTATTGAGCGTTCCCTAGTAGTTTTAAATTTTAAGTGCATTAATATCTGCTTGCGTTGCTTTTCTAACTGTTGGTTTATCATCTTTCGGATGTTTCATTTCAAAGTACAATTCGATATGTTCTAAAACCATTCCAATAGACATCATATCCATTTCATCAAAAGAAAGCTTAGCCTCTTTTGCCATTAATAGATAGATACTAGTTGACGGATCATCATTTACTTCTTGCTGCGTGTTGGCTTTTTTTTAGGTTGATTAGAAATGAAATTTGCTTGAATAAGTGGTAATACATCATTAACAATCTCCATAACTGGGAAACCATCTTCAAATGTATCTAGCCATGCGTTCATTTCTAGAATCTCTGGATCAGCTTTCTTTGCCAAGCAATAAACCATTTGATAGAACTCAATTGATTCAAAAGCCTTTCCTTGAGCTTGATTTTTTTCCAAGTTCATAAAGTCTTTTAAAAAGTCGGAACCTGGAAACATCGCTCGATACATTAAAGGGGTTTGCCCTGTGACTTTGAATGTTACATCTTTTCCATAAATATTTACTGTTGTTTCTGCCATCGGATTATATTCCTCTCTCTATTTATTAAGGTTTTGGTACATCTGCGGGTTCAATAACGGCTTTGAAGAAATCAGCGTATACCTCTGTTGGTGTTGCTTCCCCTGTATTCCATCGAATAGCTTTATCGTTAAGACGTGGTTTTGCTGTGAATGATAACTCTTGACCTTCGATTTCGATTGATTCAGCAATTGTATTAGCTGTTTGAGAAGGACGAGCGATAGAACAGTTATAATATACAAAGCGTGTGGCCTCTGAGTCTCCATCGATTTCGAACATTAACGCGACATCTTTAGGACGAGCATCAGAAGTTTCTAAGAACCCACCGTTTACCATTTTCTCACCTAATACTTCTGTACGTAATTTGTCAGTGATCATTGCAATGTTAAGTGTACCTTCGTAACCGTTGTTAGCAAAACGAGAGAAATAAACTCCGTTATCTGCATGGAATTTATTTTCGTCACCAACTGGATTTAATGAAAGTGAAACCGCACCTTCAACTCGCACTGGTGTATCATATTTATAAGAACCGTCTGTTTCACGTTCATAAGTAGCGTAGTGAACGTTTGTTAGACCGAATAAAACTGTATTTTTGCTCATAGTTTTAAAAAACTCCATTTCTATTTTAATATTTGAATTATGTAAAATCGTTGGTATAAATCTTGATCTGTAATAAACAACTCGTCTATATCGTAATAGATACTATGTAGATCGAATGTATCTTCGATTTTTTGTTCTAATTTTAAATCCTTCTTATCTGTATAAACTTCAACCCGATATGTTAAAACCTTTTTCCAGACTTTATTATCAGCACCAAAATTATCTGAATCTTCTTCTAGATAAACCATAAAAGGAGGAGCAGGTGCAGGAGAATTTTCATTGTGAACAAAATAAGAATACGCTACTGGAATACCGATAGTCTTTAATATTGCAGGTAGTTCTTTAAGTGTGATCATAGTTTGTTCAACTCTCTTTCAAATTCTCTGATTGCTTCTTGCTCAACTTTCTTTATATGAGGATAAGCAGGTGTTCTTGTGCCGTCTCTATTAACGTGACCATTCTCTAACAAGTGTGTAAGTTGATAATCTGTAGCATTATGAACCGTATAGTTGTCCCCAACTTTTTTAACTCGCCAACCTTTAGCATAACTACCACCGCCTGCATAATCGCCTACGGGTGAAGTTTGCTTAAGTTTCTGTACAGATTTCTTTGATACAGATTTAGCAGAAGCTTCTACTTCTTCTGCAACATATTGTGAAAAGCGTTCTAATTCTTTAACGATTTCTTTAGCAAAGTTATCAATACTAGCCACCGATTCTCACCTCACAATACAATTCAATATCACCGTCATCACGAACGAAAGTACGATATACCGAATACATTTGACGGTTATATTCAACTTGTGTTTCTCCATCGTATTCATCGTAATCAACGATAATAGTTAACCTTGCTTTTAAGCCATTTTGCATGGATACTGAAAATTCATTTTGACCAATACTTGAAACAGCACAATAAACCATCCCAGGTAATGCTACTTCAATTTGTTGAAATAGTTCATCAACAGTTATTTTAGTAGAAATCAAAAAGCAAATATCGTCCTTTGAAAAGTGCTTCCCGCTACCAATCGATTGTTTTAAACTAGGCATCTGTAAAAGTAGCTACCTTTTGAATTACTCGATTACGGATGCGGAATTGTAAGTTTCTGGGAATCCCAATGTCTTCTTGTCTTTTGCGATACATCCAAGCTGAATAATCCACAATTAATTGTGTATCTTCTACAGTTCCTGAAGATAGATTAACTCCCATTTTTTCTAATTCTATGGTAGAAGATTCAATTAAATTGGTGAAAAGAGTATCACGCAAATTATGCATAATACCCATATCCAATTTAAAAAGTGATAAACAATTTGCAAGTTTTTCATCGCTCATCATTTATCACCTTCAATCTCTACAATTAATGGAAACCCTATTTTATTGTCATAAGACTTTAATTCCTCTATACGCTCTTTATTCAAACGACCTTTACGAGGGTACTTGTCTCCAACATTATAAATGTGGTTAGCATCCTGTAAATCCCTGAATCGCTTAATTACCTTGTATTTCATATGTATCATCCTTTCATTAGGATTAAGCACCCTCTACTTCTGGTGTATAAGTTACATAAAATCCTGCATCCGAATCTGTTTTCTCAACGTCAAAGCGAACGAAACCAGCTAGTAATTGACCATATACACTATCATCAACCCATTTAACAGAAGCACGTTTACGGTCAAATAATGTAGCGAATGCTTTTGGATCACCGATAAAAGCAACTAAATTGCCATCAACAGTCCCAATTACATCATCGTCCAATACTACAACTTCTCTACCAAATAATTTTTTACCAGAAGCTACAGTAATATCAGTTTGAAGCAAATAACGACCATCTTTATCTTTAAGTGTGTCTAATGCGTTGTATAAAGATGACGAAATCACAGCTTTGGCATAGTACACTTTCTTTAAATCTTTATTAAATACAGCTTTCAAACCATCTAAACCTGTAACCGCCTTTGCTGTAGCTGTTTTTAGTACTGTAGCAATTGCAGCATTTTTTGTATTAAGCTCTTGGTCTGCAATTTCATCTGCAATTAAACCTGTTACATCATAATCTGCATCATCGATAGCCTCTTGTGATACTGGAATGTAACCACGATAAGTTTCAATATCATAAGGTACTTCTACAATAGTTGGTTTTGCCAGTTCTGGATTAGCTTGCAACTCTGCAACAGATACCATTTTACTTCCTGATTTTTTGATAACTGGATATTTACCTGCACCACTATTAACTTTTGCAATGTTTACTAAATTACTTAAATCAACAGTATCTTCTGGCGCTTGTTGAGGTGTTAATAATTCTTCTGGAATTAATGCTCCTCCTTCTACTGATGTAAACCCTGCTCGTGTCTGTCCTTTTGTTCGTACATATTCGTTAATTGCTTCACGTGTTTCAATTTGAGTTGTCATGCTTCGTTTAGCTCCTTTAGCTGGTGATTTGCGATTTGATTGTTCTAATTCTGATTCTAATTCTTTAATTCCATCTTCTAAATTAGACTTTTGTTCATCTAACTCTTTAATCTCTTCTTCTAATTTGTTAATTTCTTTTTCGATTACATTTAAATCTTCTTCCGATTCAACACCTTCAATAGACGCTGCTAATTCATCACGCTTTTTTAAAAACATATTTAACTCTTCTTCTTTATCTTGTAACGAACTACGCTTTAAATTTAATTTAGCTCCGATTAATACTGGGTTCATTTTATTTACCAATCCTTTCAAGTAATTGTTTTTTTCGTTGTTCCAATTTTTGTTTTTTCATTTTTTGCACATCTTTTTGTCGTGCCGCTATTTCTGTTTGAGGGTAAGCTGGGAATGCTGTAATTGATACTTCTAATAAATCTGCATCTTTTACAATCCACTTTAGACTACCGTCTTCACGTTCTGTTACTTCTTCAGTGACAGGATAAAAACCGAATGAACATCCTCGAACTTTTCCAGTTTGCACCTTTCGATATGCTGATTTTGCAAATGGATCTTCTAAGTCAACTTTTACTCGACCATACAAACCATATTTGTCAACTTTTAATTCAAGAGTTTCGCTTCCTATACTTCCTAAAACCACTCGTGTATCATGATTATCTAGTGCAATAACATCTACTTTTTCATTTAATGAACGGTTAAAAGACTCTGGTGCAATCTCTTCATACGCACCTGCCCAAAGTTCTGTCTCTTGATTAAACACTACGAAATACCCTTCAATATAGGCATCTCCATTTTCTTCAGCAGCACGTGTTTTTAATTCTGTTGTAAAATGCATATGTCTCTTATTCAATCTTTTCACCTCCTTTTAACTTACCTTGATCTCCTAACTTACTAGATGGTATATAATTTTCTAATATAATTAATTCCTCCATCTCATCATCTGGGTCTAGTCCTACCCAATCACGTAATTCATTTCTTCGCATTGCGTTACGGTCAACCATTTCTGTACCTGCTGTAACCATTTCAGTCAGGTCATAGCTATATAAACTGCGTGGATTTAAACGGAAGAACCAATTTTGATTAATTAGCAAATCCCTTGTTAATGTTTGTGCGATAATCTGACCAATCGAATGAATCCGAGTATTAATAAAATTGTTGTACTCTTCTTTTTTAAACTCTCCAATTCCCAAAAAGAAAGGTGGTACATCTAAAATAGCAGCAACAGTTTTCTTATCTAATTCCATGCCTTCAATAATTGCAATGTCCTTTAGTGATAGTGGTTTAACTTGCTCAACTCCAATTAAATCAGCAGGAATTATCCACGGCTTTCCACCTTCGGTTTCGGCAAAGTATTTTTCCATTAGTTTCTCTCTACCTTCAGCACTCGAAAGTTCTTCAGTCATTGCATCAACACTTACAATCAAAGAAGGCATGTATTTTCCACTCATAAAATTGTTCTTCGTTTTATTTGCTTGAGTTAGATTTCTAGCAATTTCACGCAATGCTACTTTATAGCCTGTTCCTTATATGGATATAGTGGATGTGGATTAATTACAAAATGTACTACTTCATCTGATGTGTATTTTCTCCTATTGTAAGAAATTAAATAATCACCATTCTCTAATTCATCGTATTTAACACCCTGCATTGGGAATGGTGTTAGATTGTCAATTAATCCTGTTTCATTATTCACACCAATATGTACAACTGAATTTCCATCCCCATATAACAATAAATCTCGAACGATTTTATAAAGCCAAGTTTTACGTGTCATATTACGACATGGCTCTATATCAATCTTTCGGGATAATTGGTTTTTAACTCGCTTGTCACCTTTATCAGTATTCTCAACTAATTGAATAGTCATGTTAGAGACTAAATCTGCAATTTTATTCACACCTGTAATAATGTCTGGGTGATTACTTAACTTAACATATCCTAATTCATCTGAATTTCCGACCGCCAAGGGAATACTTACAGATGAACGTGTTTTCTTTTCTCGTTTCCAAAATGCCAATTTGTCACCTCCTTTAGCTATTCAACCAACTTGATGCATTCTGTGAATTTGTCATATCTTCTAGCATTTGTACAGCTCCGAATACCGCAGCGTCGAATAAATCAATGCGTTGAGTACCTCCATCACCATCCACTTTTTCATATTGAATCATGTCGTCAGTTTTCTCGATGGCTCTAACGTTTTGTACGCAATATTCAAACGCTTGGTTATTTAAGTAATAAAGGTTCCCATTTTTTGCTTTCATTTCAATTCGTCTAAAACCTTCAGACTTCTTATAAAAATACTGCGGCTGATCTACAATCTTAAATCCAGCTTTCTTCATACCTAAGAAGAACTCACGACCAAATTTTCTGTCAAATCCAACCTTTTTAATTTTGAAACCCCTCTTCTTCATATCGATAAACCAATTGATAACATCATCGTAATGTACTGTTGGCGTATTGCTCATTGTAAGTACACCATCATCTTGCCAGCCAAATAGAGGTATTCCATCATCTTCTGCCTTTTTATAGGCATTTACAATTGGAAAGAATGCATGTGTAATGACAATATCAATATCTTTTCCTTTGTGTTTGTAACGTCCGTAAAGTGAGCTTGCAGTCAAATCATGAAGCTTTGCACCATCAAAACCTCCATACCACTGAATAGGTAATTTAGCCAATTCTTCTAACGTCCAATTATATTGCCTATCCGAATTCTTAAATTCATTAATGTCAAAGTATGCCTTTAAAGAAGAAGTGAAGATATTTAAAGTTTTATTGAAAAACTCGCCACGTGTTTGTGGATCATTCATTGCTAATTCGGCATCACGCTGTAAATCTTCAATTGTAACTGTGACTCCTAACGACGGATTCGCCATTTCTAAAATTTTCGGGTCTGTATAATCTGGTACATTACCCTTTTCATCTTGATCAGCTTTACAGATAAAGATAAAGTATTCATCATCAACAACTGTTCCATTCAATACTTTCTTACAATATTCCAAGCGTTGTGCTAAAAATCCATTTGGAATATCACCTGCTGTTGAAATTGCTATAAGTAATTTGTTTCGATATGCTTTTTGGGAGTTTTTCATTAATATGTACTGTTTGGCAGAGTGCCATGTGTGGACTTCATCGAGGATGAGAAGATTGGAGTTTAGAGAGTCAAGACGTTTCACGTCATTTGCTAACGCTTGAATAAAAATAGAGCCTCCGTCACTAAAGTTTTTAGTGATTGAATGCTCCTGATTATTATCACGTATTCGTAACGATTTATCGTTTAAACGTTCTCCATTGTATTTTAAAAATCCAAATGATTCCATCGTTTGTTTTAAGCTGTTAGCGAGTATGTATAATTTTGAACCAGACTTGCGTTCAAGAATGGATAATGCCCATCCCAAGGAAGATGCATAGGCGGTTTTACCTTGCTTACGTGGAATCATTAAGAGACTTTCGTGAAATCTTCTGACGAGACTATCCTTATTAAAAAATCCCAGAAGGTTTACGATAACAAACTTTTGCCAAGGTTGTAATATCATTGGTGTACCTTTTAATGGAGTTCCGTGTAAATCTTCACCCTGTTGATGTGCTATTGTTCCTTCAATTAATCCAATAACAAAATCAAATTGTTCCTGTTTGAAATCTAAATCATTACGTTTTAAATCCTCTAGAAATCGTTTAGCAGCTAATCTATTTTCAACGCAAGCAACCTTTTTCCAGTCTGCTATTGATTCTGCATACTCTAAAGCCGCTTCAAAATTTTTAGAATCAATATGTTTTAAATCCATTTATATCACTTCTGTCCAGCGAGAAATTGGTCAAGTGGACTTGCTATAGGTTCTGACTTTTTAGGTTGCTCAATATTTAATGATTTAGGATTCAGGCACAATCGATCTGAATATGACACAATATCCTTTCGTAATGATTCCATTGCAGTCAGGATAGGTACTTTCCTCTGATTTGTTGCGTTTGCCTTATTCGTGTATTCTTCCGTTATTTGATATCCTGATTCTTCAAATTGCATTTCAAATACCTGATATTGATGTAACAAGCCTGCATAAATATCAATCAAATTATTGTACTCTTTTTTATACGTATTAAGATTCTTCATCTCACGGATGATTGAACTTTTTAATTGCTTTTTAGTTTTTACTGTCGTCAATTTCTCACCTCATTTATTTTCAACTTTTAAAATTAACACCCCTTTATGTCTAAAATCACAGCGTGGGGGGAAAGAGTCCTCCTCATCGTTACTCCATTACTCATTTTCAACTTTAATATGATGGGGGAGTTACTTTTTCTCTCCAAAACTCTCCTAGTTCTGTCAGCACATCATTTTCACGGTCATGCATCTTATCGTGGCAAGTAGAACATAAAGATAATAGGTTCCAAGATTCCAATCGCAACTCTGGATATTCTAATAATGGATTGCAATGATGGACTGTATTCGCAGTTCGATTCCTACCATAACGCTTGCAGTTTCTACATTCGTATTGGTCACGACATAATATCTTTTCCCGTTTAATCTTCCAAGGTTTCGATTTGTAGAAATTCACCGTTCACCCACATTTAATCTTTTCAAATTGTATTTCATCATCATTAATAATAACTCGATATTCGTTAAGTCTACATCCATCTTCTACTACATCAAATAATGGAGAAATAGTGATATACTCAAATTGTCCACTGTAATAATGATGTGTACACTCCACTGTCACTACATAGCTCAATACACGTTTAACTAAATTATAGTTAGTCTTAATCAATTCATCTGATATGTAAAACTTCCCCACTCGTTTATCCACCTTCAATTATCCCTCCAATTTTTTGGCATAATAAAAAGAGTATCCGATTAAGAATACTCTAATAAATTAAATTATTTAATTTCCATCTGCATTTGAATTACATCTTTAGTATAATTCATCACATATTTATAACCTTCATCTAAACTATTTTTTGTCGAAAACAACCATGAAGTATTTTTATCTTTCTTTACAATAACTTGATCGAATTCAAATTTAAATTTCTTAAAATCTGATAAGAATTCTTCTAAATCATTTCTCTGCATACTATTATTTGATATATAAATAATCGCTTGTAAATAACTATTGTGAGCCATTGATAAATAATTAGTAGCAATCAAATACTTATTGTCGCCATCGTATTTCTCCAAAATATCATAAGCATTATCAGAATTAAGATAAATATCTTGATACAATTCTTGCAATAAACTTAATTCATTCACAATTTGTAAAGCCTTTTCATTCATCATCTCTGTTACCCCTATATTGTATTATATTGCTTTTTGATAATCTCGGATAAATCATTTTCTAAATAAAACATATAATCATCAATTAGATTATCATGACTATAATTAAATTCTTTTAGTAGTTTATCCCCAAGATGTATCGATACCTTTATAACATCCTCAACTAATAAACATTTAATATAACCAACACTTTCCATTTTGTAACTATCAACTTTATTTTCATTTAAATATGTCGATAATTTTTGATAATCATTCCCATGTTCAACAACTTTATTTACTTCTTCTACATATTCATCAAACTCTTTGACATTATCAATTATTGCTTTGATAACAAATTTTTTGTACGAATCTGTATTTTCTTGGGTTTCTATTATATAAGGATTACTTACTTTACCAGATACAAAGTTATTTATTTTTTCAAACCCTTTGAACAACTCATAGACTGACACTAGATTGAACAACCCCTTTGCATTTAATATTATAATTTTACCAGAAACACCTGTTCTATACAAACTATACAAACACTCTTTTATATCTTAAATAATTTTTCTAATACTTTTTTACCAAATTACAACATATTAAAAAGCCACACCTTGTTAGATGTGACTTTATGTAACCTGTTAGGTTGTTTTTAAATCGTATTTAGATACATCCGACCATTTTCTAGTCTCTGTTCCTCTTTGCGTACTAATTTGAAAAGTTTTATCACTCTTCATTAATTGGTCCAGTCTTTTTTTAAGTTCTTCTAAATTCTGATTACCATCTGCACCTGACGTGAATACTTCTCCGTTTTTAAAATGAAATACTATTTCCATAAATAACACCTCCCATCTACCTATCTATCATAGGATAAATGGAATGTTGTGCCAATAATACAAATCTGACACAAATAATAAGAGACTACCAATTTAGTAGCCTCTCATGCTTGATTCCGACATCAATAAAAGCCACCTCATAAGGCATCTTTTTAGACATTTTAATTATTTGATTTCTAAAATTTTTGTAATGTAATTTTCGATTTTAATAATATTTTCATTCAAAACTTCTATAAATATTTCATAATTAGAATTGAACTCTCCATTTATTTCTATCCATTTTAAATGACCATCAATTTCAAATGCATCAATAGTATCTTCAAATTCCCCATTTAAATTTATGTAATTCTTATATGCATCAATGAACTTAAAAACTTTTACATTAAACGTGTCAATATCTACTTCATTTTTTATAAAAATTTTTAATTTCTCAATTTCTTTTCTAAAACTTAATATTTCATCAATATCAAGCTTTAATTGATCGCGATAAATACCATCTACCAAATTATACTGGTGTAAAAGCCGAAGCCCTCTTCTTAATATTTTTTCGCTCACTTCAACTTCCATATTAGTTAATTCACCTTTAATTTTATGAACAAACTCTTTTAATTCAACTAATTTGTTTAAAGCAGTATTTGATTTATTTACTTTTAATTCTAAAGCTCTGTTTTTTTCATGGTTTTCAAATTGTTTATTCATTTGATAAGTAGCAACAATATAAGCACCTAAAGCTCCTAATGCACCTCCAATCATACTTAATATTCCTCCGATAATTGAGGCTTTATTAGGACTGTCTTCTCCGATTACTTGAAAAGCAATCGCTATAATTCCAAATAAAAATACTCCTACAAAAATACAAAGAATTACTTCTATGAATCTTTTCATTTTAACTCCTCCAAGATTTACTAGGAATATCTTACCATGAAGAAAATCAATTGAATACTAGCATAATAAAAAGTCACGCTCAATTGAACGTGACTCAAATTCTATTATTAATCATATTAGCAATTCTGTTAATTGTGGTATAAACGGTGAAACAACAGTTATATGATTACCTAAAGACTGTATAAAATTAGCGTATTTATCTTTAAATGAAGAAGTACCTTTACTTTTTTCCAGTTCATTCACCATTTCCAAAATTACAGTTTTTTTGCTCATTGTTATCAACTACACTTTTTTCGATTGCTTTTTTTAATTTCATCAAACAATGTAAAAGAATCATTAATAACATTCATGGAATTATCCGTCGAATAATGATTATATCTTGCATTAGGTCCATTAGAGGTAATATTATTTATTACTTGACTTACAGGTTTATATTTTCTTGAAGTTAACTTTTCCACTTTGCACTGTTGAAGAATCGCTTAGCTTCTGCTGTATGTACTTTCTTACCTGCTACTACCGCAATAATAACAAAGGTCATATAGATGCCACATGATATAATCAAAGGTAAAAATACAAAGAACCATCCAATAGTTATTAACCCCATATTAATCTTCTCCTTTATTGGTACTCTATTTTTAAATAAAATAAAAAAGCATTCAATTAAGAATGCTTTATAAATTAGGGTATATTGTTGGATTGTAAAACTTTATATCTTTCTCAAAATATCGATGGTACTTATTGAAATAAACTTCAAAATTTTCGACCACTTTATATTTTGTATAAAGATTAATTATTGTTTTTTCATATGTAGTTAAATTCGAAAAAAAGATTCTAAAATAATTTTCTTTTTCATTCTCATTTAAATTACTACCTTCCAGAAAATCTATTACAGATATGATACTTTCAAAATAGTGATTGAAAGGAAATTTGAATTTATGGTCTACTAAATGGATAGCAGTAGTTTTATATTCTTCATTTTTAACAAATTCCTCAGTTATTCTATTAATAAAATTATCATTACTGTACCTGTACAAATAATTTTCTAATTCTTCATAATTAATTCTAAAAATATAAAAAACTGTTATATCTTCCATCAAAATTGGATCATATCTGTCACCAATGATGTACTTATTGGCAAGCCTCACAAAAGTTTTAACATTGTACCCTATATCTACTTCAATGGAATCATCATTAATTTTATTATAAAAGTTTATAAAGTCTGATCCTAACTCATCTAATGAATCTCGTTCTCTAAATAGTATCTTTTGTAAACACGATTTTAAAGAATCTTTTTTGTAGTAACTTTCGATTGCTTCATAAATATTTATAAACACATCTTTATCATTTACAGTCGTACCATATAAAGTTAAACCTTTTACTAAATTATTATGCATATTAATCATATTAAAAAATGTGGTCTCGAATTGCTGTTTTAGCATCGTATCATTAGATATTCTATATTGTTCATTTGCCTTAGCTAATTCATCTCTTGTCATTTGTAGTTCTTCACGTTGCAATCCTAATTCCTTTCTTTGCATTATAATAGTAGAGATTAAAACAACATACTGGCTAAAGATAAAAATCCTACTGTCGAACCACCTAAAAAATCGCCGACGGTTCCTAGTTTAGCAAATGAATCAGATGATAAACTAGATTTTGATATAAAGAAAATTGCTATCGGCATTAATATAGCAAAACATATAGTAATTATTCCTCCAAAAATCCACTTATTTTCATTTTCCTTAATCCATTCTTTAAATGGTTTCTTTTCACTAGACATACTTTACACTCCTATCTACCTATAATTGTAAGCGAATAGGAATCATATGTCATTAAAAGAAAATTAAGTTTAATATTGTTTTATATCAACTTCTCTTTTGGAATCTGTACATTGCTTCTTCAAGTCGCAATAATAAGGTAATTGATAGTATTTAGGTTCGTAATGTCCTGTAGCTATTACTTGAAATCGACAAACAGGACAAGTTATACCATCCATTTTGTTACTCCCCCAAAAAGAATGAGCAGGATTATCCAAACATCTATACACAAATTTCGTTTCACTCATATAATATTCGCCTCCTTATTTAAAATATCTAATACTTGTTTCATCTCAATTCCCCTTTTTCCTTTTTTACCCGATATGTAAAATTATGTATCGTTCTCCGTGAGACTGATTGAGATTTAATTATGTATGTAGTTATCTAACCATAATCACTCTCACAAAGTATTTATGATATTTTTAAAAACTAATATGTATGTATTATTTTATTGAGCCTTTTTGTACTCTAAATATTTAACTTGAATTGTATGGCTGCTACAACCATATCTATCTGCTAAATAATTATACGTATCATGCTTACTGCCGTGTTTCGCCTTGTCAATTAAAATAAAATCATTATATAATGCTTGCATCTTATCATCCGATAATCGTTTGGGCTTCGTTTTGCGTCCTTCTAAATTCTTACTTTGCGGAATGACATGTAAGTTACCCCATGAATTGTCAAATCGTTTGCGATTTTTATGATCAATAACTAAATTCATTCCTTTAAATAATTTTCTGAAATCGAATCCTTCAAGTGCAGCATAGATCATCAAAGAGTGTACACTTGCGACTTTACGTGACTTATCATCTTTTTGTAGATTCACATAACAATAATTACGTTTATTCGGCTTGGGATCTAAGTAAATTTCTCTATCACAATCATAGATACGACCATTTTTTAAATCGAATTTGTATCTACTCATCCCATCTACCGTTTTTAACTCTTCTACATCTAAACCTTCCATAATTTCCTCAAAAATACTTACCATTATAAATTCCACCTTTTTTTAAATTTGCTAGAGCCTCTCATCTCTAAGTGTCCTTACTGTGATTTATATATTATTTATTATTAATATAGTTAACTATTTTAGTTTCCATATCTTGACTAATTTGCACGTTTGGCTTATTGAACCATTGACTTATCCAACTGCTACTGCATTTACAGATTTCAGCTAGTTCCTTCGCCTTTACGCCACGTAATCTCATTTGCTTATATAATTCACATCTTGCTTCAAAATCCATTTCTACTTTTTCACCTACTTTTCTTCATTTATGTTATTGCTATTTATATTAATTTTGTGTTATAGTAAATTTGATAAACTATATTCACTTCGTTTAAAAATTAAGTTTAAAAAATATCCCTCTATTACCTTTATAAAAAAGGTTAGGACTGCTACCCCTAAACGTAGTCAAGTAACAGTCCCAAAAGGAGGAATTTATTAAAGAGGAATGGAAGGAATACATTACCCCTTCCATTTACCTATCTATTAATTTAGTAATAACGTTGACATATCAATGTTTGTATGGTATCTAATTAAAAAAGTTCTACTTTTTGTGCATAAAAATATTAATGAAATTATTTGGAGATGATAGATAAACTGCATTAAGTACTTTAATTACATTATTTTCAATAGATTTCTTACAAAAAGCATGATATAAAATAGCGAAAATTGTTACAGGCTTGATTGTTCGTTTATTCATTTTAGTTTGCAACTCATGTGATTCTTCTACTATTGCTTTCGCAAACTGCTCTCTTTCTTTTTCAGTCGCTTTACTCATTTGAGCATGGTAAGCTGAAACATTAAAACTATAATCATTTACAGCATCAATAATTTCCTGTTCCTGTTTATCATTCGCTTTCTTAATTTCAAATATTTCACCATTCTTATCACACTTCATTACTAAATCCCAAATATCAATTATTTCATCTACTTTCAATTCTTTACCACGTTTGACTTTAATATTAAATTCTTCCCCTAATTCTTCTTTGATTTGTTTTTCAGCTATAGTAAAGATTCCATAGACATAATCCATTCCAGTTTTATAGTATGTACGATTATTTTTTGAAGACATAAACATTGGATATGATTTTTTCTCAACTTTTTCAATCTTCTTGAGTTTTAGACTATCTTTGACGATATTATTCAAACGATCCAATTCTTTTACAATATTGATCTTATAGCTTTTCTTTGCCAAATCGATCGAAATCGTGCTGGCTACAGAGATAATCTCAACAACTTCCTTCATCTTTTTAACTAAATCAGTATCATTATTTCGAATAGCATCGTACATGATACTTTGTGCAGCCTGTCCAACGTTTACAATTCTACCTATTACATCTGATGCAATTGCCTTATCAACTTTACTTCTATTTAAATCTGTCAACTCATATGTATTTGATGTTGCTTCTACACCATTCAAACAAACTTTAGCTTTATTCTCTCTAGCTATGTCAACAATAGTTTTTTCATTTGTAAATAACGCACTGTCGCTATCGTAATCGCAACTTGAGAGCAAATCTTGAATCGGAAACTCTATCGCATTAACTGCTACGATATTTTTCGTAAAATTAAAGTATGTATCAATTAAATCATTTTGTTTGTTGGTGCTGTATAGTAGATTATTGCTCGATGTATGTGGATTTCGAAACCCTGCTAATTCCTCCTCATCATCGAATAACTTTGTATAAACTTCATTTTTATGTAATGTCTTTGACTCTAAATTATGTTTGTTAAATGGTTTAACACTATGTAAAAGCATTTCATATGGATTACCAACTAGGACACAGTAATCTCCTGTAATCCGCAACTTACCCTTTTTAATATGTTTGACATATTCACTAATTTCGTTAATTTTAAAATCATTGAAAAACTCTGTCTTAGCAATATCAGAATTACGTCTATATAAATCAGCCATCATCTTATTAGCATTTGTCAATGTAGCGTTCTTTTCAAGATGAGCAACAAATTCATCATCGTTATTTTTTAAACCATTTATGTATTCAACTTCAAATTTACTCAATTGCTCTGCATTATGTCTATTTAGAGGTAGACTATTAATCATCTGGTAACTCGTTTGCTGCAATGGCATTCCATTAAACGATCCTAGTTTTGTTTTAGATTCACTTTTACAAATACCAAATTGACATTTTTCCTCTTTTGATAAGACAAGATTTTTCCAATCCTCATAAATCTGCTCGTCTCCACCAACTAATTCACTAAACTTAAATATTTTTAATGAAGAAGGTGTAACTATACAATGTACATTTTTAACCATCATTTCATTACCTAACATATCTTTGATAGTTGCAGTCTGATATTCATCCTTATATGTATCTTTCATAAATTCTTGGATATTTGTATTGAATAGGCAGGATTTAAAGAAATGCTGTCTTGTAAGGATCATCCCTTTATTTTTATATTCATCTGTAAAATAAGAAGATTCGAGTAAGCCTTGACCATCGAATAGGCTGTTTATGATTGTCTGATCCTCCTTTAATCTTGATTGTAAGATTTCTCTACCATCTTTATTTACCTTTTCAATTACATTTGCATCTTGTTTGAATACACTATCAATATCGTTAATCAATAGGATATTTTTAGGATTGATTTTAATTGTATCTTTTATTGATGATGTGACAAGTGCCTCATATGCTGATAACGCTGCTAAATCAATCTTTGCATCTTTAGGAATAGATAAATTCATTCTCGACCACTCGACCATCTTTTTAGCTAAACCTTCGCGAATGAATAAACACTCTCCAGTTCTGGCTTTTGCGCTTGATCGCTTATATACTATGTAATGTACATCTTCACCTTTATAATTCTTGATTGTAAAGCCATTTTCATATAGATCATCCCTTAATTGGGCAAGTGTCAATGACTTATTCCATACTTTCGATTGTAATTCCGCAACACCTTTTAACTGCTTTATTCGTGATTCATTTTTACTTTCCATTTTTAAAATTTCATCATCATGATTTTTATTAATCAAATTTGCTAACTGTACATCGTCTCCAGCCGATTCAATTCGTTTATCTCGTTCAGCTACTTTTTTAGCAATTAGCTCTTTATACTTATTATTGATTTTTTTGATAACACCATTTACATTTTCAACTTTGCTACTAAGTTTAATGTTAATGACATCATCACTATAGAACTTATTAATACCTTTTAATGTACGACTATCAAGTTCGGAAGTTGATTTATTTTCAGGTTTCCGTTTTACTTTACCTTTTTCATCTTTAACGGTAGTAATACGCTTTGCAAATTCGTCTAAACCTTCTTTACGTAGCTTAATTAATTCAAGTGAGTAAGGTATAAACCCATTATATTCACCTTGTAATTCTGTTCCTCTATTCATATGCTCCCATATACGTGCTGCTTCGATAGATTGAATGTAAACTCCATTATTGTTATTTTTACTCAATATAAATTCCTCCATTTTCTTTTTTGTTTTATGTATTTTTTCATTTAATATGGTAAAGAGTAGTCAACACTTTTAAGATTGTAAGTATCACTACAATTAGCTTTCAGCAAATTGAGTTCTACTAACAACTAAAAACTATTGCCTTCGCCTTATTCAATTTCCCAATGCGCCCTATCCGGTTACATAGTAAAATTGAAACGTCGGATTTGTTTTTTATGTATTATGTAACTTTATAATCGTGACAAAAAGTGTAATTTTCTATATATAAGGGAAAGTGTATAATTTGTCACTCTTTATGTACTGAATAAATTATTAATTCCAATTAAAGTTATTTTCAATTTCCCACCATCTAATTTTATTAGTACGTTTTGGTATAATTATGTATGGTAGCTTTCTATCTTGTAAATTTCCATTCAGTGTATTTATTCCTACCGTTCTTGACTTTAAACCTTCTTTTTTAAAAATCTCCTTTAATTCCTTTTGTTCATCCTTATAGAATTTTCTATCTAAATTAGCCTCTAAATACTCAACTAAATTCAGTTCCTTTTGTTCCTGCTTAACTGATTCATAATTAAGTACTTGTCCATATCCAATTCCTAGTTTATTCATCATAAATTTTTTGTATCCCATCCCTTTAAGTAAGCGACTCTCAAACGTTTTATTATGTATTGGATTTCCGATTTCCTGATATAACTTTTTAGCCTCTGTATTTTTAGTGTGTTTCGAGCAAAAGAATAAAGCTTCCTTCTTAAACTCATTGTAAATCTCTAGCGCATAATCCATGCTGCCACTAAAAAAGATAATTTTATCTTCTGTATTATGTAATTTGTCTTGAATGATTTCTTTTGCATCTTGCTTATTATTATAGAGGTAAAATTTATCAACGTAGCTATAGGACTTCGGTATATGATAGTAATTATCTTCAGCTACATGACCTTCTTCTATAAATTGATTAAAGATACCGGTAGCTGTCGCACTCATGTAAATCTTTTTAGATTGATGATTGTAAATCCAATCAAATGATAAATCTGTATATCGATTATAAATTTCTGTTACGTGGTGAAATTCATCTAAACAAATCCAATCATAATCTGTAGTAAACACATTTGAAGTCATTATATTATTACGTATAGATTGCTCAATGTACTGATAAGTTGTTACATCTACATTAAATGCAAATGTTTCTTCCACTTCATCCGTTGTTTGATTTTTTAATGCATCACGATTACAGACAAATAAAATCTTCTTTCCTTCCATCATTGATATTGTTGCTATTTTATGGATGATTATATGCGTCTTTCCTGTAGCTGTACCTCCATCTAAAATTACGTTACCGTTCCATCCTTCGATTTCCTTGTCACTGATCACCCATTTGTAACTCAGCATCTGTTAATTGAAGATTTCCCTTTGCATCTAAAAACTCTCGTTCGTTTTCTTCTTCATCAAATTGAACTATGCTTGTAATATTTGACCATACAATTTCAATGTCAGCAGTACGACCTGACTGCGATACAAGTTGTGTTTTTTCTTTTAGGAAGTCATTGAAGTAGACCATTAGCTCAGTAGGACTAATACCTTCAGCTAGAAATTCCAGATTCATTTTTACATAATTTTTTTGATTCGACATTTTAATATCCCCTTTTCATGTGTTATTTGATTTTAATTACTTCCCCAGTACTACTGTATCTAAATACCTCTTTATTACAAAAGCCGACAACGAGACACTGCCTAGCTCTATCTATATCTATATCTATGATGTGCGTTAATTGATATTTACCAGTATGATCATCAATAGATTGATGATATGAGTTTATTTGCAATAAAAATTTACACTGTAAATCTGTTAGTATTGTTAGTACTTGCATATACTACTACCACACTTCCTCCCACTTTAAATAGTAATGATTAATACGATAGCCAGTAAATTAGCCAACAATATTAAAAATTGATGCCAGTAGTCTAAAACCTGTATTTCCTCGTCTGCCACATCAGGCAGATAGTTGAAGTATCTGATTATTGCGATTAGTAATTTTAAGTTATCACCTCTTGTGCTTTATTTTTTATAAACATGAGTTAAAACATCCATTAATTATATTGACATTTTTTAAAACTAGATTTAAAATTAAGGCATAGTTAAATAAGACTTTTAAAAAGCCTTAAATCAACATCAACCGTTCCCCAACGATAGAATGTTTTTAAATCTGTTATATTTTTTATTGCCTTTTTTAGCTAAATAAATAACTTAACTACAGTATATTAAAACTAGTTTTAAAAGTCAAACCTATTTTAAAAATTATTTTAACTAAATTTGTGCAGACGATAGGAGACATTATTATGACAGCATTTGACATATTAAAAAAACTTTGTGATGAACAAGGTATATCTGTAAATACATTAGAGGAAAGAATTGAATTAAGTAAAAATACCCTCTACTCTTGGAAGAAAAACACTCCAAAAGGAAGTAACCTTGTTAAAGTTGCAGATTATTTTAATGTCAGTACTGATTATTTACTAGGACGAACTGATAAAAAATATTTAGACTTAACCAACAATTCTGAAAGTTATCTTGATAACAAACTACAACAGATAATCAGCGGATTAAAAGACGAGGAAAAAGAATTTCTACTTGTAACATTAGAAAACACTCTACATTTAGCGAAAAGTTTAGCAAAAAAATGATTGTATATCTAAATGACTTGGATTAGCTTTTATAGCTAGTCCTTTTTTGTACTATTTAAATCTAAGTTGATAATATTAAAAAAAAAAGCGCAAACCAATTAAATGGCTGCGCCCTAAGATCATTTATTTAACTCAATTATTTTTAACACTATGTTTAATATACCAAAAATCAAAAAACATATAAAAGTAGCAATAGAAAGAAAAATGTTTAGCATTTCCATTTTACTCACCTCTTTACCAAGAATTATTGAATAGCTCCTTAGTAAAGTGGCTTGAAAATGCTGTTTAAAAATACGCATGAACTAGCAAACACTTTACTCCGAAGAGTAATAATAAATGTGTTTGGCTGGTCTCCTGGCTTGCTATATCAGCATTTACAGTTGCGTAAACAGCGTCGGCTTTAAGAATAAAGATTAATCTACTCCGACTTCCCATTTAAATCTACTTAAAAGTAGTACCTATTGTTAATATTATCTATTCAATTACTATAATAATAAATTATTAATGTCAAATTATCCATAATAATAGACATTAGTTTTATAAAATCTTTAATTCAACAAACTACTATTCATTCGACGTGTTATTTTTTCAAAGTCGCTCATACTTTTATATGATTGAATGTTGATAGTATCTGAAATAGTTCTTCTAATCTCATAAATGTACTTAAATATTGTTTCTATTAATTTATCTGGGTACTCATTATCTTTCTGAAGTTGTTTCTGAAGATAATCATAAAAATTATTTCCCTTATTATTATAGTGAAGCATATTTCTTAATACTTTCATCTCATCTCCAAATGTATTTTCATATTCAGCAAGCAAATAATCCAAACTATTCAAATTGAGGTCAATCCAATATTTTTGGAGTTCGACTCTATCCCTCATATCCAATAGATTCCTCATTGTTTCAAATAACTTAATGGAGGTTAATCGTAATAAAATGTATTTATCTAAATTAAATTTAGGTGATTGATATTCCAGATGATTTTCTAGCCAAGTACAGGTAGTTAGTTCATTTTGAATAAGAAGAAGTCTTGTTAAAAGTACATTATAAATTATATCTTCGGTGTAAAACCTTTTATCCCAAACATCTTTAAGTACATACTCTTTCTCACTAATATTTTTAAATGGTTTAGAGTCTAAATGTATCGGTTGATTTATCAAAGCTAAAATTTCTTGTATCAATAAAGCAATAGTAGTATCAAAGTTTGTGTGTTCGTTACTATCATTTATATTAAACAAAGTATTTAAATAAGGCGTATTAGCGAAAACAAAAGTCGGGAATAAAGTACTGCTAGCAAATGTATCATTATCTATATAGAATCCCAAGTTATCTATATCATCTCCAAAAATTTTTTTATGCCCATCTAGGAGATTATTGAAAATTTCCCTATTTTGAAAACCTTGATTTGTCTTTACTTTATGACGTACTTCTTCTATTATTCCTATTTGGGGTATATCAGTGAGTATAACTCCATCTTCTTTTAAAACTTTGTTAGTTTCATCTAGTACTACACAAATATCACGAAAGATAGAGAATACAGGCGCTGAGCCAAAATTTAGAGAATAATGTCCTACTAACATTATTTTTTTTAATCCATGTAAATCGTGATTTATAGTTATTAAATAGTCCCTCAATATCTTTTTCCTCCATATAAAAACACATAAATGACTCTTTAGTTCAGTGAATTTTACTCATTAATTTTATATATCTCGTATGTACTTTTAGATTCCGATATTCGTTTAATTACCCTGAATACTCTATCTTCAGTTGAAAACACTGTTATAGAATCAGTCAAAAAGTATTCTAATCTTAGCTTTTCTGTAATCTCATTCTTTTCTAATAAGTTGCTTAAGTTAGCATTTTCTTCAATAAAGATGTAATCAACAGATTTAGTATCTGGTTTTAATGAATATAATAATAAAAATGAAATCCCTATCATTGCTATTAAATACTCTGTTAGGCTAGTTAATACCGTTTCTACGTTAGCAATATACCCATAAGCAAGCATTGTTAGAGAAAGAAGCAAGAATGCTAATGTCATATAAATTTTTGTTTTAACATTTAATTTATAAATAAAAGAAAGTTTAGCAAGGAGGATTCTTACCCAATTTAACCATCTAAGGTTAACACTTTTTATAAAGATAAACTCCAAAAAAGATACTAAATAACGAAGGATTATGCCTACAGTAGCTAAGAAGAATAGAACGTATATTAATTTCAAAAACGCAGGAAATATTACTGCTTCATATGCTAATAAGAATGCTAACGCACAATAAACTGGAATGATAATCAGAAATACACTTATATTTTTTTTAAATTTGATCACTGCAAATTTATCTCTTGATAATAATCTCATATCAAACGAGTCATAAGATAATGAAGTAACCAAGGATAGAATAAGACTCATTATACTAACACCAAATACTGCAGTTAAAATAGGCACTAAACTCCCAAAATTCTCAATAATATCTTTCATCATAATTCTCCAATTTTTTTAAGTAATTACTCCTATATAATACCACAAGAAATAATTCCTATTAAATGAATTATTATGGAAATCCGTGATGTTTTCATTGACATTCTGTTAAGGGCTAGATACACAATGAAGCCGAAATAAGGAAAACGGCTTGGTGCAAAAGTGGCTGCCTACGTTAGCGACTCAAAAAAAAGAATCAGCTAACATAGACAGCTGATTCTCATGATGAAACTAGACCTTTGCATTTTACTTTTTTTGAAGTAAAATAAAGGCAATAATCGATCATATTTAGTTGTATTGGTGTATAGCTAATTGAGTGTTGAGAGTCAGCTACCGCAAATAGCTCGCTCTCTTTTTTATTGTTGTCAATACATCATAAATATTTACGTAAAGTATCAGCCACCTCATCGGCATCCATTTCGATGTATCTCCTTGTTACCTCATATGAAGAATGACCAAGCGCCTTTGAAATAATTGCCAACGGTACTTTTTTACGTACCAAGTTAGTCGCATATAATCTACGTATTTTGTGTGGTGAAATTGAAAGTCCATATTTTTTAGAGTAAGCGTTTATACGTTTTGAAATAGCATTGTTATGGGAATAGTCATTCAATATTGGCTTTCCACTTTTCGTAATAAAAACATAATCATTTTTCTCTTTATAACGTTTCCTAACCTCATGATTTTGCCTAATTAACCGATCAAGCAACATTAATAATTCATCTTCTAACGGAATCTTCAGTACCTGCCCATTTTTCATGATGTCACCAGATAGAACCAACATTTTTTCATTAAAATCTATATGTTCCTCTTTTAGGCTTGTTAAAGTGTGAATACGTATGCCTGTCCTATATAGTAGAAGTAAAACTGTTACGTCTCGCCAGCCAAGCCATGTGGTAGTGTCGATCACCGATAGTAATATTTCTAATTCTTTTTCATCTGCTGCCTTTTTTACTTTTTTATCTACTTTAATTTTAACGTCCTTCCAAAATTTATTACCTTTAATCCAACCATTCTCATAAAACCTAGTTAAAATTGCCGATACAAACCTAAATCTATTAGCTTGAGTCGTCTTATCTAAATGATTGAGTGATTCCATCCAATTCATGAATCCATCTTTATTAATATCATCCACCGTCTCAATATTTAAAAACTCTACAAATTTTTGCATCGTCTGGTTATAAGTCAACAAAGTTTTATGTCTTAGTCCTTGTAATTGCATTTGTCGATTTACTATTTCAAGTGCTTGATCGATTAGGATTGAATCGGATTTACGTTTGGCGGTATTATCTCCCGATTGCTTAGGTTGTAAGCTAGGCTTAAAAACAACATCATTCATTCTCAATTCTTTTACTTTTCTAGACATTTTGCATCTTCCTTTCAATGAAATATTAAAAGGTAATAAATTAAGGATAAATCAATTACATTTACTTACCTGTTCTTTACCATAAAAATGTTTAAGGTACTTTGTTACTGATCCTTATTTCTACATCGTTCTATTCCCCCACCCTCCTATTCCACTCAAACACCTGACAAGCCATAAACGCAAACGTTGATTTAATAATGTTTATAGACTATGGTACATATTTCATGATATACTAGTGCCATTGTGAAAAAAGGAGGAACTTGCATGATTCAAGTAAGTAATGTAGGTCTTCGCTATGGCGATCGTAAACTATTTGAAGACGTAAATATAAAATTCACACCGGGGAATTGCTACGGTTTAATCGGAGCAAATGGTGCTGGTAAATCAACATTTTTAAAAATTCTTTCTGGTGAAATTGAAGCACAAGAAGGTCACGTATCGATGGGTAAGGACGAACGTTTATCAGTTCTTAAACAAAACCACTTTGAATACGATGAATTTAATGTATTAGATACAGTTGTTATGGGGAACAAACGTCTTTGGGAAGTAAAATCTGAAAAAGACGCTATCTACGCAAAAGAAGACTTTTCTGATGAGGATGGCATGCGTGCTGCTGAATTAGAGGGTGAATTCGCTGACCTAAATGGTTGGGAAGCTGACTCAGAAGCAGCAACATTATTAAACGGATTAGGGATTGGCGACGAGCTTCACTATATGCTAATGGCTGACCTTGAAGGTTCTGACAAAGTCAAAGTATTGTTAGCACAAGCTCTATTTGGTAAGCCAGACGTTCTATTACTAGATGAGCCTACCAACCACCTTGACTTAAAAGCAATCCAATGGTTAGAAGAATTCTTAATTAACTTTGAAAATACGGTTATTGTCGTATCCCATGACCGTCACTTCTTAAACAAAGTATGTACACATATTGCTGACCTTGATTTCTCTAAAATCCAATTATATGTTGGTAACTATGACTTCTGGTATGAGTCTAGCCAACTAGCACAAAAAATGATGGCAGACCAAAACAAGAAGAAAGAAGAAAAGATTAAAGAGCTACAAGCATTCGTTGCTCGTTTCTCTGCGAACGCTTCAAAATCAAGCCAAGCAACTTCTCGTAAGAAAATGTTGGATAAAATCGAGCTAGACGACATTAAACCTTCTAGCCGAAAATATCCGTTCATCAACTTCCAAACTGGACGTGAAATCGGTAATGATGTGTTAACGGTGGAAGGCCTTACAGCAAGCAATGAAGGCGAAACACTATTTAAAGATATTCGCTTTTCAATGAACAAAGAGGATAAAATCATTTTACTTGGTAATCCAATGGCAAAAACGGCTCTTCTTGATATTCTAATGGACGAAAGAAAAGCAGATGCTGGTACATTCAAATGGGGCGTAACAACCTCTCAAAGCTACTTTGAAAATGATCACGATAAATACTTCGAAGGCTCAGAGAAATCATTAGTGGAATGGTTACGCCAATATTCTCCTGATGATGAAACAGAAAGCTTCTTACGTGGCTTCTTAGGTCGTATGCTATTCTCTGGTGAAGAAGTGAAAAAATCTCCTTCCGTTTTATCAGGAGGCGAAAAAGTTCGTTGTATGCTATCAAAAATGATGCTTGCAACAGCAAACGTTATTTTACTGGATGAGCCAACGAACCACCTTGACCTTGAGTCAATCCAAGCATTAAACGAAGGACTTATGCGCTTCAAAGGTGCAATGCTCTTCACATCTCATGACCATCAGTTCATCCAAACTATTGCTAACCGTGTCATCGAAATCCGTGAAGACGGTACAATTTTAGATAAACTATTAACTTATGATGAATTCCTAGAGTGGAAAGATAGCCAAGGCTTAAACTAATGAACAAAACAGGGTCCTCCTATTCAAAAAGGAGAACCCTGTTTTTTTATACATTTATTTACTTAATTTTTGCAAGTAAATTATTACTTTGTCGAGCTTATACTAGCTTCTCCCATCGATCAATTTCTGTAACAAAGAAAATTCGTAATAAAACTTTCCTTTCCACGCAAATTCACTATAGAATTAAGATAACTTATTCTTGAATCTTTTTAATTCTTCTATGAATGTATGGAATTCCAGAATATCCATTTGCTGTGCAGAATCAGATAATGCGACTGCTGGGTCTGGATGTACTTCTGCCATAACTGCATCTACACCAATTGCTAGTGCCGCTTTTGCAGTTGGAAGAAGTAAATCTTTTCGTCCAGTTGAATGTGTTACATCAACAACAACCGGTAAATGTGTTTCTTTCTTTAAAATCGGCACTGCAGAAATATCAAGTGTATTACGTGTTGCCTTTTCATATGTACGAATACCTCGCTCACATAAAATTATTTCATCATTTCCTTGCGCAATAATATATTCGGCTGCATGGACGAACTCATCAATTGTCGCTGCTATGCCCCGTTTTAATAATACTGGTTTACTCGTTTTTCCTAGGGTTTTTAATAAATCGAAGTTTTGCATATTTCGAGCGCCAACTTGAATTACATCAACGTAATCAAGTGCCATTTCTACATCATTGGGATTTAATATTTCACTAATAATTGCTAAATCAAATTCATCTGCTACTTGGCGTAAAATTTGTAATCCTTCTATTCCCAATCCTTGAAAATCATAAGGCGATGTTCTCGGTTTGAACGCACCACCCCGCATTAATTTTATTCCATGTTCTCTCATAGCCTGAGCTACTTGACGAACCTGGTCTAAGCTTTCAACTGCACAAGGTCCCATAATAAATGTCTGTAAGCCACTTCCTAATAATTCACCTTTAATATCTACAATTGTATTTTCCTGTTTCTTTTTTCGTGAAACCAATAATGCTTTCCGATTATCATCTTCTTGCAATTCTAGACTTGCTTTAAAAATAGTTTTGAAAATATGCTGAATGGTAGCTGTTTCGAACGGACCTTCATTATTCTGGGCAATCAAATCAAGTGCTTCACGCTCGCGTAGGGGATCAAAGCGTTTTGTACTTTGTGATTTTTTGTATCCACCAATTTCTTGAACAACCTTTGCACGTTCATTTAGTAAATGTAATATCTGTAAATTAATATCATCTATTTTTTCTCGTAGCAAGTCTACTTCATGAGTTAATATCATAAAATCCTCCTTGTTAGTTACTTAACTATATATGATAAAATATGATCGTTTTTTGAGCTCTAGGAAATTCATTTTGTAACAATCTGTTTATTTAAAAAAATGCAAGCAATATTGAACGGTATATTTCTACCAAGAAATAATACCACCCAATATTGCTTTAACTTCAAACTCTCATTGGAAAAATAACTAATAATTGAATGTTATATATTATAGTTGGATAGATTTCTCGAACATTCGCTTTCCAAATATGAAGCTTGAGCCACACAGCAGCGTAAAACCAGCATAGATAAATAAAACTAGTGAAGTTAGGTTCAATGATGACTGGATGCCTTGAGCTTCAATTGTATTAGCTATGATAGGAACAAGGAACACTGCTACCAATGACATGAACACATCCTGAAAAATAGCTGTCCGACCCAGGTAATTGCTTCCAACACGTAATTGCAAGGAAGTATCTAAGCATATCACTGCACTTGTAGATGAAAAGCCTATTACAAATAACCAAAAACCAGCAAAGTAAATGTTACCCCCTCCAACTAAGAAGATCGCTCCTGTAGATAACCACAAACTAATATTTACAATATATCGAGATAAACGTTCTAACCTAACTATACGTGAAAGTAGATAGGAAGCTAAAAATGCTCCGACTATGTATCCACCATCCAATATAACGTATCCAAATGATTGACCTTTAAGTGATTCGTTGAGCGGAACAATCAGCAAGTTAATAATTGCTGTAATTAATAGACCACTACTGGATATCAAGACATGGGCATATATGCTTGGGGTAGTGCGAAATGCCACTAATAGCTCCTTCCATTCAAGTAATGTTTGAGTAAAGTTAAACATTTTGGAATGTATTGTTTTTTCAAGAGAAGGTAATTTGCCTAGTGAAAATGTCATAAGACCTCCCAGCAAGAACCAAATTCCAAGAGAGATGAAAGCAAGCTCTTTATTAGCCATTGCAAGTATAAGGGTGCTCATCCCTAGACCAAGTAATTGCCCAGCTTGCATGACCCCCATACGAAGTGCATTGTAGCGGCTAAGCAATTCTTGCTGGATTAACTGTGGTGACAATGAAAAGATACTTGCACGGTATGCAGGCCCCATTATACTCATGTATAGCGAAACAATTATCACACCCACGATGCTTTTTGTAACGATTACAAGAATACCCGCGATAATTATCAGAAGCCCCCTAGAAATATTGACGAAATTAGCTGTACTACGTGGGCTAATCCGATCAAGAATACCTCCTCCGAAGAACTGTCCGACTAAATCAAGAGCAAACCCCAGACTTAATGTAGTGGCAAATGCTACCACTGACCCTGTTACATTATAAATCAAAATCCCGGTCATTAATGAATGACCACCAAGCCCGATATTAGTAAACAATACATTTAATAGTAAAAAGTAAGCTCTTCGGTCTAGCTGTTTTAACAAAAAGGTATTTGACTTCAATCAATCAACTCCCTACGTTACTGTGAACTTTTACTTGTAACTTGAGTTGATCTGCTGCTGCTTTTGCCAACTCTAACGCTTGTATAGGAGTTTCAGCAACTGTTCGAATTGATGCCAGGCGTGAATATGAGTTTTTCAAACCTTCCAAAGTCATACCAAGTTCGAAGCTAGGAATGAATTCTACGACCCCTTCGGCTTGTGATACTTGCTCAGTGTTCTCCACATTTAGTAACTCCCCTTCTAGGTCGGTATGAACAAACCAGATTGCCACTCCTTTTTGCGTTCGTTTGGCTCTTTGTACATCCATCTTCAATCGCTCATATATCGATTCCCCAGCGGCCTGTTCCACCACGTACTGCAACGGGTCTAATCCCAGAGAATCTTGTAATAAATAGGGAATATCATCCCCAGCTGCTCGCACATGTGTTTCGATGACACGAGGACCTTCCCCAGTTAACATGATTTCGGTGTGAGTAATTCCAAAGCGAATGTTTAATGCATCTAATACCTTTACGATATGGTTTTCAATTTCTGTATATGTGTTTGAATCAAGTATAGCCGGAATCATATGGCCAATTTCGACCTTACTGACCTCCTCTTTATACTTCTCAACGATAGACAGAATTACATGTTGGCCTCCCTCAGAAATTGCTTCAACACTATATTCACGACCTTGCAGATAACGTTCTACTATTAAGGGTGAAGGTTCCAAACGGGGTGCAGTCGCCGTATTGGAACGTTCAAATTTTATAGCCACATCTTCTGGTCCATAGACAACTGAAACCCCTGCACTAGCACGACCTTTGCAAGGTTTAATAATCAGTGGGTATCCCCACTTTTGTCCAAATTCCATCACTTCTTCAGCACTCAAAACTAATGCATTTGGAATATCTTCTACTCCGGTTGAGCGCAGTTGTTCACGCATTTGAAGTTTGTTATGCACCCACTCGATTGTAGAGGAGCTGTGATAGTCCAATCCTAGTGACTCACTAATTGCAGCTGCTTTATCTTGATCAATCTCTGCGAAGGAAACTACTGAGTCGAAAGGATCAATTTTGTGTAGTGCACCTGCATGTTCTACCCACGCCTGAGTATCCGCTTTTTCTTCTATAACTAAGACTTTATTGTTCTTTTCAATCTCATAAACAAATTTTAAAACAGAGGGACGACAGATTACAGACGTTTGTACATTTGTGTCAACGGCACGAAGTCGAGGTATGAGATCAGAACCACCACCTACAATTAAGACGTGATGGCGTTTTTGAAATAAAGTTTCGTTCGGTACTTTATCAGATGTGTTCATTATCCACAGCTCTCCTTTGGTTATCAAATTTACTATTTAGTAATTGTGACTTTGGCTTTCACGTGGCGTAGGACTGGCTCTCCGAAAATATCCACCACACGATTTCCAGTAAATTCAAAACGCTCCTTAGCAACCACGTGGTATTGTATCCCGTACCATAATGGTAGAATAGGCATTTGTTCTAATATGATATTCTCAGCTTCTTGATATTTTAATTTACGCTGATCGATATCTAACATAGCACGTGCTTCCATTAACGTATTATCGAAGATTGCGTTGTTAAAGCTTGAAAAATTGTCCATTCCAATAGAATTAGAATGGAAAAGTGGGAACAATACGTTATCGGGACTTGGGCAGTCAATCGCCCACGTCATTCGGAACATTCCGTCAATTCCACTCTGTAACTTGTCTAAAAATTGACCCCAGGGTAACGGACGTAATTCGAGTTCAATATTGAGATTATTTACGAGCTGATGCTTTACCTCACGTACCCAAGTTTCGTGTCCTAAACCTTCATTGTAATAAAATGGAACTTTTAAAGGTAGAGATACTCCTGCCTGCTTAAGTAGTTCACGTGCTCGGTCTACATTAGTCTCTTGAGAAAGAATATCTGAAATGTTGGTGCGGAATTCGGATCCAACCATTGGTGGTAATACACCCGTTGCTAATGGACGAGTACCTGCAAACACGTTATCAATTATATTTTGACGGTCAATCCCCAAAGCAATTGCTTGGCGAACCAAAACATTGTCAAAAGGAGGCAAATCATTCGGAAATCCAATATACTGCATCAATGCACAAGGTGTGCTACGGAAGCAGTCTCCAAAAGACATTGCTTCATCCAACGACTTCGGTGGTACTTTTGTGATATCTAACTTACCTTCTTTCCAATCAGAATAGGCATCATCAAGATCTTCATAAATACGGAACTCAATTTCATCTAAATATCCTCTTCCACCATCAATAAAAGCTTCATTAGCTGCATAGTAATCATCAAAACGTTTCAACCGAACATAGCTATTATGCACCCACGGTTCAGCCAACATATATGGTCCTGTAGAGACTACATTGTCACGAAATTTTTCTGGGTCCTGCTCAACCAATTCTCGAGGTACAGCAGCGGTACAATGATGTCCGAAGAGGGCTGGGACTTCAGCAAATGGTTCAGTCAAACGTACTAATAACTCATATGGTCCGATTGCTTCCAAACCACTCATATGATCAGCTACACCAGAATGTATCTCTTCAAATCCCTTAATTATGCTTAAATGATAAGCAAGCTCGGAGTTTTGTGAAGGTTTTGCTAAACGATTCCAAGAATAGATGTAGTCATCGGCAACAACTTCGCGCCCATGATGAAAACGAACGCCTTTTCGTAAAAACAAACGTATAACGCATCCTTCTTCTTCTAATATCCATGATTGAGCTGCCGCCGGCTTAGCTTGTCCGGTATCCGGTGTAAAGTCTATTAACGGATCGCTTAAAAAACGCAATACCAAGGCACCATCATGCTCTGAACCAAAACATGGGTCAATTGAAGTGGGCTCACCCATAAATACACTTATTACATTATTTTCTTTCATACATTTACACCCTTTCTGTAATCAGAATCGCTACTTTCCTTACCTTTTGTCGAATAACTGAATAAGCTTAAGTCTGACAATTTTGTACCAAGATTGAGAATATCCTCTCTTTTATTTGATACCGCTATAACACGGGCCAAATTACTTCCTGTCCCAATGCGCCAATTTGGTTCCGATCCGACAGGGTACACGATTTCCGCTTCTATCACCCCAGGTAAATCCATAATTTCAGTTACGCTTGGTACTCTTTCTAATTTAATGTCCAAAACAGGCGGTTGTGGCGTGAAAAATCCGCAATAGTCCCTGAATGATGGTTCATTTGATGGCGGAATACCTACTGCAATTCGTGCTAACTCAGCTACTATGTTATAATTAGCAGCATAGGATAACATCTCTGTTATCCCCCCTCCCACACGTCCGTTTACTTCAATTATACGTGGTCCATCTGTTGTCAATTTAATCTCAGTGTGTACAGCTCCTACTTCAATACCAAGTAATTGAATAGCACACTCCGCTTCCTCATAAATACTTTTTAGTCGAAATTCAGGCAGAAAAGATGGCATGACATCGCCCGTTTCACGAAACGGAAATACCAAAGGCAGTTTGTCTGTCACTGTTAAATGAAGAATATTTCCGTGTGACACTAGTGACTCAACACTTACATGATCTCCGTATCGCTCGTCTTCGTGCCAACGTGTACCAATCAATTTTTTCTCCAACAGAAAATTGGGGGAGCCATGCACACGCGCATCATTTTGATATAATGTTGTCGCTAATTCAAATACTTCCTCTAACTCTTTCATTGATTGAATATCGTAAGTTGACAAACTACCAATTCCAATAACTGGTTTCAGAACAGCAGGGAAGCCAACGTATTTCGCAGCAGCTTGCAGGTGATGAGAACCTTCTATCTTATAGATTTTTGGAGTGGCTACCCCTCCTTTAGATAAAGTTTCACGTTGCAACTCCTTATTTTGTAAAGCTTGTTGTGTCTGCTCCGAATTTGACGGTAATCCCAAACGATAAGCAACTTCGTTTACGTCATGTACAACTCTTTCACTAAAAGCAAGTAATCCTTGAGCTCCAAATAAACTTGCAATACGTTCTACCTCCTGCTTAAGCTTACATCGGTCTTCAACTACATATACCTTCACATGCTTTTCTAAAGCAGATAATCGTTGTTGAAACATCTTATCTTTCTCTGGTTTTGCGAGAACCACTCTCACTTCGAAATCTTTGGGAAGCATAGGTATGTACACTGATGGCGACGGCCCACCTGGAGCATCCACTATTAAAAGACGATATCGTTTTTCACTCATGAATAAACACCAACTTCCTAATAAATTAATAGTCTTTCAATGATTGAACAACCATTTTTCGGAAATAGTTTAATTGCTGTTCTTCACTGTACGACATAAGATTGACAATATGTTTTAGTAATGAATCATCATATTCGGTATCCAGTGTTATATACGCTCCTAAATCAAAAAGTTCACAACCCCGCCTTACCTTCCCTTCATAAGAGGAAAGTCCATAATGAATTCGCGTAATTCCCTGTTTTATCGCATAAATTAAAGGTTCGTAAAAACAAATATTAGGGTAGCAAAATACCTTATCTAACTTTTCATAGTCAAATCCGGCTACATGAGAATACAATACGTTATCATATTCGAAAAATAATACAAACCCAACGGTCTCTCCTTTACAAACAGCAGTAAAAACTCTAATCCGATCAGCAAGATTTTCCCGCATCGCAATAAAACTGTTGCGTAATTGGTTAAGGTCTCCACCATGACCATACTTTGAGCGTATGGAGAGCTGTAATTCAATTAACTCGTTTGTAAGTCCTTCGGCACCGCATAAGACCTTAACGTCCAACCCAGCATTTATGAATTTTTTACGCTCTCTGCGGATTGTGTTACGGCGATGATCATTAAAAAACTTTAAATACTCCTCGAACGACTTCCAGCGTACAGGTAAAATCGTATCAGCCCCAACCCTTACTTTTTGATATTTATCTGGTAAATTTCGTGCCATATCTGTAGACAAATCCTCCGGTATATAAAATAATCCGTGAACTCGACTTCCTAATTGATATGCGCAACATTCAAAAAATTTCACCATTGCGCTAATGATTTTTTGACGTTCATTAGCAGAAATGCTTGGGCTAACCATAAGCGCACAATATGAATTAGGTGTAGCTGCTATCAAGGATGGGTATAGGTTTTGACATTGTATTTCGTTTTGAGATTCTTTAAGTTCCTCTTGTTGTGCTAGAGTCAAAAAATCTGGATTGCCAAAGTTTCCACCTTCAATCAAACTACGGGGTATATTATAAAATAATAAGCCATTTGCATTTGTAACAAGTTGACAAGGTAAAATTCCTGCTAAGTTCCCCTTACAGTCCTCTATTACAAGATACAACATTTGGACTTCTGGTATCTGCTCAACGTAAGTCAACCATTCACTAGAACACCAAAAGCTTTGTTCCTGAGTAATCTTTTGCAGAGCATCCGAGGGAATCTCCTTAACACTTTTATAACAACGTCCAATATTGCCATTTAAATCGAATCTCTCTGAAAAAAGTTGTTCAACCTTCTGTGTAATATCTAAATTCATTTGTGTATTCATACCTTTCACCTTTCTAATACATTTGCTTTGGAAGAATTGAGCCCTCTGCTAGAACCTCCACTTTTGCTCCAAGGAAAGTACGACCGCTCGAATCTTGTTGTAAATAGATACAGCCCCTGCTAGAGGATTCTATATGTCCTTGATCCACACGAACGTTACTAGACAGGCCAAATGAACAATACTGATCATATCCAATTAAACCAAGAGCGGCGCCCCCTGTAGCTGCATCCTCATTACCAGCTAGCGAGGTAGTAAACACACGTAAGAGAACATAATCCGATCTGAGCTTGACAAAAAACGAAATCCCAGTTATACCAAGTTCTGTACATATATGCATAACCTTTGACGGTATTAAACGAATACTGTATAGGTCATCTTCTGTTGCTACCGGAATGTAAAGTCGTCGTCGGCCAACACCGCCTATACAAACTTTCCCAGCCAATACCTCTCCTGATATACCAAGTTGTGTCAGTCCGTGTATATCCGAATAAGGAATGACCAGGTCGGGGTTGGAATCAATCCACCAAAAACCATCACCTTCTGTAAATACAGAAACTATACCAACAGCAGTTTCATATTGAAAGCGCGCAAAACCAATACTTTGCCCATATTGTACTGCGGCACTTGCCAACAAAGTCTGGGTACAAAATTTTAGCTCTTCATACGGAGAGAACGTCCGGTGTTGCATCGTTTTATTATTCCAAATAAAAGCCGTGTCGGGTAATTGAAGTCGGGTAGCTATCCCCTGACTAGTCTCTATTCCTATATCGGATTCAAGCTTGACAACTCCTGTAAGGTTGCCCGAAATATCTTCATCATAAAATACACGTGCTAACCAGAATTTTCCCATAACTTTCTCTCCTCTTAATAATTCAAAGTGGACTCCTGGGTAATCATCTTGCCAATCGCTAAAGCAAACCGATTGCAAATCATATCCACATCTGATGATGTTAAAGTAAGTGGCGGTGTAATTTTGATTACGTTATTAAACGTTCCTCCCAGCAAACAAATAACATATTGTTCCTTTAAATGCTCATTAAGCTGCCTTGCTAGTCTTTCAGAGTTAGCTGGCGTATTAGCTTCTATTCGAACTCCTAGCATGAGCCCTCGTCCTGTAACGACAAGATGAACTCCGCTATTCTCTAAAAACTCTCCGTTAAGTGCCTCCAATCTGCTCCTAAATTGCTCTCCCCGTTCTAAAGCATTTTGAGGTAAGCTCTCTTGGATTAGGATCTCTAACACTTTCACACCAGCCGCACACGCAACCGGATGTGCAGAAAATGTACTGGTTTGCTTGTAAGCAGGTACTTGTTGCATAATTGATGATGGGGCAGCAACTAACGAAATTGGTAAACCACCTCCTAGTGCTTTTCCCATAATAATAATATCTGGTGTTATATTGTCATGCTGGAACCCAAATAAACGACCTGTTCTGCCCATGCCAGTATAGATCTCGTCTAAAATTAACAACATATCATTCTCATCCGTCAGCTGTCTTAGAGCTTTAAGAAAGTTTGGTGGCGCGGCAGTCATACCAGAAGATCCTTGCACCGGTTCAACTATAATCCCAGCAACCTGATCGATAGGAAAATCTGGATGTATAATAAAGCGCTTTATCCATTCAAGATATTCCTCTACGGAAGGGACCTTAAATCCGTGCACACGTAACGCATCATCATCCGGGAAGGGGAGACGAATAGTATCAGCAGCATGACTAGAGACACCTGCACGTAATTTCGGATTTGCCGTCACAGTAAGTGATCCTCCCGTTTTCCCATGAAAACCACCTTGAAAACTAAGTATAGCCGGTCGCCTCTTGGCCATCCGTGCTACTTTCAAGGCACCCTCTACGGCTTCAGATCCTGTAACAGTAAAGAGGAATTGTGGCTGTTCAAACGGGACTAAGTTACTAAGTTTCTCCAGAAGGTTAGCACGGGAGCGAGTAGGAAATTGCCAACCTGTGTGGGAAATAGATTGGAGTTGCTGAATTATAGCAGTGAGAACTTCAGGATGATTGTGGCCAACATTGTGTACGCCAGAACCTGCAGTCAAATCCAAATATTCATCTCCGGTTTCGTTCCAGACGCGAAATCCTGAACTACTTTCCCAATCCAGTTTTGTTTCTTTACAAATAATATCCGCCATTGATGGGGATTCTAGCTTCGTCACAACATCTATAATCGTTTGTTTATTCATCGAGCGGCTGCTCCTTCCCAATTTAATTCTCGCACCAGTTCTGTTACACGCTTTATCAAGGCTTCTGATATTTTTGCACCTTTCTCGGCATTAGCAAGAGAAGGATTGCCAAACACGCCTGATGCCTCCGGGCTTGGGTTAATCAAACGTGGGTTATATGCCCTATGATCAAGATGGATATCGTTTGAAGCGAGACCTCCTGAAATTTGTGTACCTTCCTTAATTCGCTCCATTCTCACATGTTGAGGAAACCAATGGAGAAACAGTGATGTCAAACCTTCTCCAGCGTGCATTTCATATTTTGACTCACAAACCGAACGTAGAATATCAAGAACCAATTCCGCCCATTCAAAAACCACGACTTCCATACCGTAGTCTGTAACCAGTTGCTGTGCAGCCGTGAGTAGTAAAGGCTGATTTTCATCATGTCCATTAATAATTAGGAGACGCGGACAGATTTTTGCTGCATTAGCTCCGATTTCCACGATAAGCTTAGTGTATGTTTCAGCTGAAATGTTGAGTGTTCCTGCCCAGTTTTGGAACATAAAATTCACTCCAACTGGAGTAAAAGGGAGCTGTAAAACGCTAAAGCGGCGTACGACCTCCTGCGCAATTCGCTCCGCCACAAGATAGTCAGCTCCAAGAGGAAGATGTGGCCCATGCTGCTCGACACTGCCAGTCGCAAGTACCAAGAAATCAAGTTGACTCGATTTTAAATCTACCCAAGGTATATCTGTCAAGACTCCGTTTCCGGCTAAAGTATAACTCATATCTCTTCTCTCCTTTTTAAATTACAGATTAAACTGGAGTACGTCCCCCGTCTAAAGTAATAACTTTCCCTGTTATATATGTGTTCCGCTCCGAAGCCAAAAATTGTATCATTTCTGATATTTCATCAGCCTTAGCAAGTCGTCCGAGAGGGACTGTACTCGCATAACGCTCCATTTCAGACTTTACATCGCCCCAGTTTGGGTTTTCGATTTTCCCCGGAGCCACCGAGTTGATCAATATGCCATCAGAAGCAAACTCGATTGCTAGTGATTTTGTCAATCCGATAATCGCAGACTTCGCTGTACAGTAATGTACCCCTGCAGTTTGCGAACCTACTAGGCCAGCCGTTGATGAAATCGTAACGATCCGCCCACTTTTAACGTCTTTCATCTGAGGTAAGAAAGATGCGATGCTGTAAAAGACAGCGTTTAAATTAATATCCATTACTAAACGCCACTCATCACCCTGTACTTCTAATGTGCTCGGTCGTTTACCGTTCCGTTTAGGAGAAAAGCCGTTAGCAGTCACCAAAGTTGCTGCAGGTCCAATTACTCGGTATAAACTATCGGCTTCCTGTTTCATTTGCTCTTCGTTAAGAGCATCTACCACCCTTGGGTGACACTCAATGCCGAGGGCTTGTAATGATGCAGTTGCAGACTTTAACGCTTGTTCGTCACGATCAAACAAGCTAACAGCATATCCATCTTCACCGAAACGTTTAGCTACACTTTGTCCGATAAAGCCAGCCCCCCCTATAATTACTGCGAGTTTTTTCATTCTTATACCCCCACTTCCTCTAGAGAATGAGGACCCCATAACTTCAATTCGCTATCTGCTACGGCATGCCCTATGCGATTAAATTCATCTAAAAAACCCGGAAACGAAACACGTACCACATCCCAGTTATGTATAATCGTTTCCTGAGCGCAACAACTCGCTATAATCATGGCTACCATAGCTATCCGATGGTCATTTGGTACTGTTACAGTTCCAGGACTACTAAACGGTCCCGGAGGAATTATCAGTCCTCCGTCAATAGACCGAGCACTAATTCCAAATTGTCGCAATAACTCAATGGTAGTAAACGCACGGTCAGTATCTTTATCAGCTAGTTCGTGAGCATCTAAAATTACTGTTTCACCTTTAGCGGTTGCTGCTACAGCTGCGATGATTGGTATTTCATCAATCATACTCTGGACAAATGCATCACCAGCAATCGTCACACCTTTAAGTTTACGGCCTGAGCGGATAACCACTTTCCCTATCGGCTCACCACATACCGTACCTTGCTCTAGAACATCTATATCAGCCCCCATACGTCGAATTACATCTAAGAATCCTGTACGTGTTGGATTTAAGTTCACATCTTTAACCGTTAATGATAGGCCTGGATTTCTTTGCATGGCGACCAATCCAACTAGAAACGCAGCAGAAGATACATCTCCAGGAACTGACAAATCAAGCGCCAGTATTTTGTTCGGAGGAGTAAGTTCAAGATAATCCCCAGTATCAACTAAATTAAATCCAAAATAGTTAAACAGCCGTTCAGTATGATCCCGAGCTTTTGTCTTCCTATAAATACGAGTTGGATTATCAGCCAGCAGTGCTGCAAAAAGTAGCGCCGAGACTGCTTGAGCACTTGAGACTCGAATTCGGTGATGCCTGCCCTTTAATAAAGCTCCAGTTACATCTACAGGAAGATAACCAGTTTCTCCTTCCCATTCAATCTTGGCTCCCATATCTCTTAAAGATTCAACAATCCAGCTCATTGGACGACGACGCAAAACTTGGTTACCATCAACTCGGAAACACCCACGCTGACCACATAAGAGCGCAAGCATGATGCGAGATGAAGTAGCGGAATTCCCCAAGTTAACAGATTTGTTTCCTGTATGATATCCATACTTCCCTACACCAGATATGAGGACATCCTCTCCAACAGTTTTAATCTGTACTCCAATCTGCTTAAGACATTTCAAATTGTTTATCGTATCCTCAGACCATAGTAGTCCTGAGATGCGACTGGTTCCCTCCGCTAGACTTGTCAAAAAGGTAGCTCTTTGACTGATAGACTTGTCTCCAGGAGGCCTCCAAATTATATTTTCATGAGGCATAAGCCTCGGATATATTGTCACTTTATTCAAGAAAAAACCCCCATTTTAAAATAGCCGATTCATTGAGTCAGGAGATGCGGTTTGACATAGTAGCAATTATCTCATCATCCTCCCTTTCCGCGTCATCATCTGGAAACAACACCGCAGAATCCGGAACACGTCCAGGATATTCCTTTGCAAAGCTAGAGCTACGGAATCTTTTACGTTGCAACCCTAAGCTCTCTTCTGGTTCAAATTTTTCAGGTACTGCTACTAAGGTACCTGAATTTACGCCGAGTTCGAGTAACCTCTGACCAATGTCTGTTCGGGTTACTACCATTGAGAAACGACTTGGGATATCACCGTGTTGACTTGAAGCATAAATGTTAGGATCCCCATCTGAAATAGAAATGTCTGCAATACCAGACCACCAATCACGACAAGATAGACACCTGAATGTTTTGAATTTTTTGAACTCCTTTACCAATTCAAAAAATGGAAGTCCTTTGGATTTATCGTCCTTTGTATAAACTGTAAAGGCTCCTGGATACTGGCCATCGCGATATCTCACATTTGCTACCTCTTCGAGCGGGATATTAAGTTTATTCTCTATAAGATGCTCTGTTCCCGACAACTTAGTACTAGATGCACACCCAATTTCAATTGTAAACACAATTTTCTTGGCTAGATCTGCAGTTTTTGGATGTCGTTGAATCTTTCGGATAGCCTGGATCTCACATGCCAAACCAACTATGCCAATTCGTTCGTACTTTGTTTCTTTTAACAAGTGCAAGTTTGGAGCCACACAATATGTTGATTGCGCGCAATTAATAATTGTCTGTTCATCATCAGTCAAGATTGCCTGAGGAATCCAAGGACGTTCTTTATCACGATCAATAACTAGAACTGCATCAACTAATCCTGATCGTAGTGCAGACACTAATAAACCAGTTGCAGCACCACCAGCAGAAGCTCGATCACGTATGCTTGAATCTACAGCGGAAACTAAATTAGATTTTTGCATAATACCAGTCCAACGCTCCTCAGGAATCCGTGTGCGGCCGAAGAGAAACATCTCGGATGCCGGTACGTCCGTCTCCTTCCCTGGACATATCTCACTGCATAGGTTACATGAAACGCAAACATTCGATATCATTTCAGAATCCAAAGTCGTTTCAGGTAAAAAAGCGTCGTTTAAACTGATGATGTTAGCCGGACATACTGCCACACAAGCACCACAACTAGTACATAAATCTTGATCCAAAATTTCTTCTTGAAGTTGCAAGTACGACATCTATATTAAACCCCTTTCACTAATTTTTTCAGTCGTTATGTTGACATCTAACGCCCGTTCTACATATTCGATTGTCCGTTTCATTTGATTGATATGATTCTCATCATGACCTGCCAGAACACCTAATAGAACACGCAGTTGTTCATTTCCTCGATAATCTAAATATCCGACACGATTCCACTCTTCTTCATGTAAGGTATCTAGTAAAGATAACAGGTTCATACGTTCTCTTTTAAAACGTGCGAAACAAGCCCACACATCATCAAGCCTAAACCATCGCTCCCAGTCATCTGAGTCGTATCCAACCAAATTGGGGCAATCCTCTGTTAAAATACAACGTACGCGTACTGAATTACAGACCTCGTTATCAGCTAAATGGCCTATAATTTGGTGTACAGACCACTTGTTTGGAGCAGGACACATATTAAGCCCTTCTTGAGGGCATCTTTTCAACAATTCTTCTAATTTTTCAATAGTAGAAAACAGTGATTGTTTAAGGTCAAAACCAGGCTTGGTAGCAATTTCGTATGCTCTTATTTGCCCTGATGTAGCTTCTTTAAATGCAACAACCTGTTCTGCCCAAATACGATCCTCTTCTGTCAATAATTTACCAGAAAAAATTTTTTCTAATATACTATTAAATCTGAATTTTCCCAAAACAAACCACCTCTTTTTTCTTTTTGAAAGTAAGAAACCTTACACACTAGTAAAATTAACAATACTTGAAATATACGAAAAGATATCACTAAAGAGAAAAATCAAAATATTAAAATTTCATACCCACTTTACAATATATTTCCAGAAAATTCAATACTGGAATTAGAAAAAATTACTAGTAATAGTATTAAATGTGACATAATGGTTAAAATTCCCATCATATTCAGTTCAAAAGTCCACATATCAAATGTGAGCTTTTCAGTGTATAAATAACAAACTAAATGTATTGGAACCTTCTACAATGCTTTACTCTAGATTGTCATCTGTTATAGCTTTTAATACTTGAATAGTGCCTTGTGCTAATGCTGACCACGCCGGTACATATATCAACACCCATTTTTTTGTAAACTGATAACTCTCTTACAAGCTTAGTATCGAGTTTACATAACATTATTATTTATTCATTTATTTTGTTAGAACTATTCATTTAGTTACTTTTTACTTCTCTTTCCTCATAACAAGAATGCGAATCTTTAAATTGTAAAATCATGTATAAAAGCTTTATTAAATAGAAAGAGGTATTTTATGTTCTCTATAACATCCAAATCCCACCTATTTGGACAGATGATCGACTTAACTGGTTAGAAAAAACGACAGATAAAACCTGCATCACAATTCATGGATTACAGTTCAATCTGGCATTGCTAAAGGTCGTTTTTTAGGTGAAAATATAAATACAATGTACGGCTTCGTTGGAAACCTTACTTCCTCTAAAAGTATTGCGAGAAAAACTTTACCATGCAAAACTACACGGCATTTTCGACAAAGCTTCAGCGATTATTTTAGGTAACATGAACAATATGATGGTTTGGGAACTGGAAGAAAGCCTTATAATGTATTGAACAGCTAGATGGATGTACTATGCCTATCATCACTGATGTTGATTGCTACACACTTAACCCTACATGCCATGCCCATCGGCTTAAGTGTACGTTTCAAACAACTAGCAATGAGGAAAACTGATTTTCATAATGTTCGTATAACCTATATACTTCACGTATAATGAAGGCAAATAGCCAAAGGACTCTAGTATGAGCCTGAATGTACTCATATGAACTACAAGTTAACGAACCACTACTGAAGCAACTGCCTATCATGATGTTATTCAGCTAGCACACTCAGAGGATAATGACGATATCGCAATATTTTTTAAAAATATCAGCCTTATTCGTATAAATGACACAATGCTGACAACTGATAAGGAACCTTTCGTCATTACCTCAGCCCTAAAAATTTAAATAAGAATTACTTTACAGGTGTCCTGCATGGGCGCTTTTCATTTTGGGTAAGGAGGGTTTTTATGAATGATATACATAGATCAACAACAGATGAAGAATTGACAGAAGAAGAATTAATAGAACTTGTCCTCGCTGAACAGCAAAAGGCGTTGGCACAAGAACAAGAAGAACTACTACAAGGTAAAAAGCCTAAAAAACGAAAACCAATTGTCAAATGGATTGTCTGGAGTATGGCATTTGTATTAATTTTGAATACCTTTGCTCTTATCTTTCAAATTTACTCCCCTCCAGCTCTTGAATTTTTGAAGGTGTCTGCACGGCTATCAGCGCAAGAAGATATAAAAACCTATAAAAAAGCTGTAGTAGAGATTTCTACAGGTTCTAGTAAAGGCACTGGTTTTTCAATTTCTTCAGATGGACTTATCGTAACCAATGCACATGTTGTAGAAGATGCTCAATCATTATTCGTCATTTTTCCTGAAGAAGGGTTAATGGCTGCCAAGGTACTACAAAGTTTCCCTGACGTAGATTTAGCATTATTGCAGGTAGCTGGTGATGACTTACCTTCCCTCTCGCTTGCAGAAAATCCTAACTATAGCAAACATGAGCATGTCTATTTCATTGGTAATCCATTAGCCTTTACGGGCATTGCAAATGAAGGAACTTTACTGGAGTCAACTTTCGTTGATGATTGGCAGGAGCCTATTATGATGATGAAAGCCCCTGTTTATCGAGGAAATAGTGGCAGTCCTGTTATAAATGCTGCTGGTGAGGTGATTGGAATCGTCTTTGCAACGGCGAAAAAAGATCCATATGGTCGTGTTGGCTTGTTTATTCCTGTTGAAGTGCTACAACGCATACTAAGTAATTAATCCGAAAAGTTGCTTGTTCTCATACTAAAGAGACAAGCAATTTATTTTGTTTACATAATATAATTATTAAATCGTACAGAAATTGAGAAACTTAATTTTTGATCTGTATGAATCGTAGTATCTAGACTCTTTCAAATACCAAGTCACTAGTAATCATATTTTGTAACTCTCAAATGTTCGAAGCATATAAAAAAAAGGCATCCTATATCAATAGGATGCCTTTTTTTAACGGAAGTAATTTTAATTACTGAGAATTAAAGTTTAGTTACGTTAGCAGCTTGTGGTCCGCGGTTGCCATCTACAACTTCGAATTCCACTTTTTGACCTTCGTCAAGAGTTTTGAAACCTTCGCCTTGGATAGCTGAGAAGTGTACGAATACGTCGTTTTCACCTTCAACTTCGATGAATCCAAAACCTTTTTCTGAGTTAAACCATTTTACTGTACCTTGTTTCATTTAAGAAAACCTCCAAAAAATAAAAGTGAACAATATGTAATTTCTTCAACGATTGTAAAAAATTCACATATTACAAAGAGTACCGAACTAACGCGATCACTTTTTGTAATATGTGAATTCATGTTTCCGGTGAAGCAATTAAATTGTTAACCTAAGTATAACCGCCATTCATAATTTTGTCAAATAAAGAAAAATGTTTTTTTATTAATTTCTAAATTTTATTTCTATTTTCCAGATTTTAAAGCGATAATGCCGTGATATATTTGTACATCATCATCACAGGCTTCGCAAAAAACACTTTCATCTTCTGACCAGAATGCCCAATATCCCTCTTCTTTCGTAGCCTCATTGTCATATGTTAAACGGAAGTGCTGCAGTTTCGTTTGCAATGCTGACTCAAATTGCTCCTCCGATTCAAATGTATCATTTGATTGAATAAAAGCCTCCCAGCCTTCAAACTTCCACCAAGGCTCATAATCAGCTTTCATGTAAATGATTGTATACATATTTGCCACATTCCCTGCTGTAATAAGATATTTTCATTTTAGCAAACACATTTGAAATGTCTATTAAAACACTCTGTCATATGCTATTATTACCTTATTATTCATAATTTTTGGAGGTATTTTTTTTATGTTTTCAAGTATTCGACCTAAGGCCGAACTCGATGAATTATTAAAGCGTGGTACAAATTTAAATGCTACAGGTCGTTTTAATAAAACACTAGCATTTAACCATTTCAATGCTCAAGATGAAGAGAATTTAAAAACTCTCTACAATAAATTAAAAGATATCACGCCTTCAATGAATGCTATTTTTAATAACTATTTAAGAGAAATCTCTCTTTCCTCTCAGCTAACGATTAGTGAAGAAAATATTAATCGATACTTAAATCAATTTTTCTTAGCTACTCGTGATGATGACTATGTAGATGAAACCGTTAAATTTTTTAATTTATTTAGAAAGAATCAATATGAGCCAGGTAAGTTAATCGTCGTCTTCAATCAATTTGCATTTTATATTACTACATACATTTTACATAATTTCGGTTTAAAACCTAATAGAGCATTTGAATATATGAAATCTTTCCAATCAGCTGTTAATGTTGACCAAGAATTACTCATCGAAGTATTAACAGAACGTACTATTGAAAATGTAGTTGCTGAAATTTCTTCTTTAATGGATGTCAACGCAAAAATCATGTACATGAAAGATTTAGTATTTAGCCTAGATAAACAAAACGAAGAAATCCAGTCCTCTACCGCGGCAACTGAAGAAATTGCCGCTTCTATTAACGAGGTTGCTCGAATGTCTTCTCGTATTTCTGAAAAAACAACTGAATCTGTTGATCATGCTGTACAAGGAAAAAATGCAATTGAGCATGCCCTTTCTGAAATCTTTAAAACAGAAGAGACATTTACAACAATTGTTGAATCCTTTTCAGAATTACAAAAGCGGGTAAATGATATTGAGCATGTTGTAACGTTAATAAACCAAATTGCCGATCAAACGAATTTACTTGCTTTGAATGCTTCTATTGAGGCTGCACGAGCAGGCGAACATGGTAAAGGCTTCGCCGTAGTTGCGCAGGAAGTTCGAAAGCTTGCTGAGGGAACGGTATCAGCGCTAAGTGAAGTAACTGCAAATGTACATCATTTAAAAAGCTATTCAAACGATGTGTCAAACTCAATTACAGAAACGACTGAGATTATTAAAGATGCAACAGTAGAGGCTAAAGAATCGTTACCCTTATTAAATGCGATTGTTAGTGCCATTGAAGGTATTAATCTGGATGTCACGAATACAGCTGCGATATCACAGGAACAGGCTGCAGCTATTGATGAAGTATCAGCAAGAATGATTGAAATTTCTAACCTTCAAGATGACATTCGCGAATATAGTCATAATACATCTAGTGATATTCATTCATTAGGGAAAGAAATTAATCGTTTCCGCAATGATATTATTGAGAATAATAATGTTCAGCTATCGTCTATAGCACTTTTACAATTATCAAAGGCCGATCATATTTTATGGAAATGGCGAATTTATAATATGTTCCTTGGTCTTGAAAATGTCGAGCCAAGTGATGTTTCTTCGCATACAGATTGCCGTCTCGGTAAATGGTATACATCCGCTCGCACTGTCGAACGTTTCGGACACTTACAGGAATTCCGAGAATTAGACGCATATCATTTACGTGTTCATGAATCGGCGAAGTTAGCAGCGGAAGCTTATAAGATTGGGAATATTCAACAAGCTGAAGTTCATTTAAAAGAAGTAGATCAAGCTTCTAAGCATGTTCTCTATTTTATCAATAATTTAATCGTATATTTAGAAAAAGAACGTGTTATGCACTAAGCACCAAGGGGATTCACCCCTTTTAACTAGTAGGAGGTGTTAGCTTGAACAAGCGAGCGCTTATTAAATTTTTCGGTGATGTTTACGGGACTGGCTATCGTTTTTTCATTAAACAGAAAGCGATTGAACTAGGATTAAAAGGATACTGTAAACTAAATAATCAAGATCAAATTGAGGTTGAAGTAGAAGGATCAAAAAAAGCGATAGATGAATTCTTAGTATTCGTTCAAAAGGGTGTTAGCCCTCAAGCAGATTCCAATTCATTTACTTTAGAGCTTTTTGATGATTTAAAAGGTTATACACGCATGGAGTCAGACATTGTTTAGTCTGGCTCTTTTGTTTTTAAAGTGTAGGAATACCAAGGTTTATCAAGCTTTTCGGCTCTTTACATTATTGAATGAATACGGTTTTGAATACGGTTTATAAAAAAAGACGTTGCCGGGGGCAAGTTTATAGGATTGGGGTATACTCCCCAGTCCTTTTATTTTACCTAACACAAAAAACACCTGCCGTAGCAAGTGCTCATTTTTATTACTTTTCCTTATTCGCATCTTGTTGAGATTCCATTTCTTTACGTTTTTGTTCTTCTTCTAAAAGTTCTTTATAGATACGTGGTGCTGATGTTTTCATAAAGAAAGCATGCATACGTTGTTGAGTTTCAATAGATGGTATGGTTTTCAATATATCCCTCCTTTCTCTCTATTCTTTGTCTCCATCTACCTATGAAGTGTGGATGTTATCTCCCACATATTGAATGACCTCATCCCACAACTTTTTTATGGATTTTGTGCCATCTCCCCAAGCCTGTAAAAGTTCCAATGCCTTTTCTGGATTCGACTTAGATAGTTCAGAGAGTTTCACAGGTAAATAAGCATTCTGACGTACTCGTTCGGGATCAATCGGAAAAAAATTCGTTGTCATAAAATCACTCCCTTATAATATATATTTCTAAAATTCCACAAATATACTACTTGTCCACATTGTAATTTGAATAATTAATGTTTTATACCCTTCAAACACTTTGAGCTTCTGATTCACCAATTACAGTATTATACAATTCTTGTGCGTGAATGTTAAGGATATCGACTTCTTCTGACATATCTTTGTATAACGGAAAGAATGCCATATCAATTAAACGTAATGTATCTTGAATTTCTAAAATAGCTGCATGTGCCATTCCAATATCTTTATGCCAACCTTTGTGAGTGATTTCATCAATTTTATCCATTAAATGAGAGGTCGCCTGTTGTACAACTCTTAATTGAATTATTTGTGCAGATAAACTATAAATATTGTTGTTACTTTCTAACACTACTTTTTCTAATACATTTTGTGTTTGTTGCATGTGAATTCCCCTTTTCCTATTTTATTTTCCAACTCAATCAAAGTGAGTTGCTCTTTTTTAATACTGATTTGGTTAGAACGTATAACGTGTCTAATGCCTTTTTGTTGTTAATCTTTAACACCATTTCAACTATGCGCAGATGATCCTTCGCATTATCACATTTATTGCCTTCTATCAAAGCCTGTAATTTATTGTTATCCATATAATCACCTCATATTTTTATTAGTGGAAATATGCTCACTGTACTACTATCTATTAGAGACAGCATTTAACAACAGTTGTTTATTGTGGTCAGACATGACACGCCATTCTTTAGCTGTCACCTTCATGCATCCTCACTCCCTTTCAAAGATACGTTTCCAAACATTTTATACAAGTACTGGCGCATGTAAGCCACTCCCACATCGGTTAATAACTTGTGGTACTTCATAATGCGCGCTAAACGGCGCAAGAAGCTAAATTACGAAAGGCAGCACTACCGCATACAAATATTGAATACCTAAAACTTAATTCTGAATCACCTTTTTCTTTTGAGATGAAAGCCCTGCGAGGATATGTACCAATTTTAATTGAGATTATTGTCTACAATACAGATAACTAATATTGGTTGTCTGTTTTTTTTATATGTACTTTTCCCTCCAAATTTCCTAGAGTGGGAATATAGAGGGAGGTTATTTATTTATGGCAAGTTTTATTGCATTTTTTGGAGTATTAAGTTTTATATCATTGATTGTTTTTGCGGTTTTAACTTACAAAAAGTTTAAACAGAATGATAAGGCTCAGGGAATGAAATTCTTAAAGTTCACTGGAATATCTTTATTATTAGTTGTGGTTTTGATGTCTGTAGATAATTTACTTGAAAAACCGACTGATTCAGCTAAAGTTGATATAGAAAAAACAACAGTTACAGTTGATAAGGACGAACAAGCTAAACAAGAAGCTGAGTTAAAGGCTAAAGAAGCGAAAGCACTAGAAGATGAAAAGGCGAAGTTAGCAAAAGAACAAGAAGAAGTTAATGAAGAAGAGCCTACTACCACTGAAACATCGAAACGCATTATTGATACATCTGTTTTTGAATACGCGGACGCTGTTGATGTGACAGATGCCATTGACTTGAACGATCATGTTACACTGATTATCAGTATGAACGAAGCTATTAGTCCTGGCTTAGCTACACAGCACGTTGTGAACTAAACATATGATTTCGTACAACAAGTAGATGTAAAGGGTGCCAAAACTATCGGAATAAACGTTAAACAGGGCGCTAATAAAATTGCACAATTCACTGTTTATACTGATAAATTCGTGTCCAATGACGATGAACCTATGTCTGACGCTGTAATTACGGCTTCCGAGATTGAATTTATGACGGATGATGTAAAGAATTTCGGCAAAACAATCGGTTCTTGGTAAACACAAAATAGTCACTCAAATGAGTGGCTTTTTTTATTAAAAATAACAAATTTTTATTACGGTAAATAAGTCTCATATTGGTTAAAGTTGTCTTTAGAGGTTATTTAAAGAAATTACCTTTAAAAACTTTAAAGGAGGATACATAAATGAGTAAGCTATTTAAAAATGGTTTTATTTATCTAGCATTAATACTAATAGTACTAATTAGCTATAACGTTGAAAATGCACATGCTGAAGATGGTTATTCAGAAAATCTAATCCCTAAAATGACATCTGATGTATCAGAGTTTGGTAAAGCTTCATCTTCAAGTAAATATTTTCCAAGTTGGCTAGCATTTGATGGACAACTAATTTATCCAAATGCTTGGGGAACATCCGCAAAAACAGGGTGGTTAGCCTATGAATTCACAACCCCAAAAGTAATTAGTAAATATGTAATGCATAATGAAGGAAGATGGCCTGAAATCTTTCCAAATTCATGGACCTTTGAAGCTTGGGACGGTTCAAATTGGATAATATTGGACTCTCAAACCGGCGTTACAGCAAACGATTGGGTAAAGAATCCGAAACAAAGTTTCAAATTTGAAAATACCAATTATTATACTAAGTACCGAATAAATGTTACTCTTACAAACAGTACAATTAATCAAGTCAACTTATCAATTTCCGAACTACAAATGATGGAGAAAACGTCAAGACCATCAGAGCCTGAATCAATTTCATTAGATAGAAATGTATTAGAGCTTTCAGAAAACCGCTATGATAAATTAACAGCTACAATCCTACCTGAGAATACAAATAAAAATATAATTTGGACAAGTAGTGATGAAAGCATCGCAACAGTTGATCAATTTGGTAATGTAAGAGCCATTAAAAAAGGCGTAATTACTATAACTGCTCAAGTCGAAAATACTAATTTAAAAACTGATTGTATAGTTACGGTTAAAAAACTAGGCGGTACAGAATCTAAATCAATCACATTAGATAGAAATGTATTAGAACTTCTAAAATCTAGTCAAGATAAGCTAGTAGCATTCGTTACTCCAAATTCTGCAAAAGTAATATGGTCTTCTAGTGATGAAAGTATTGCCACTGTAGATCAAGATGGTAATGTAACTGCAGTTCGTGAAGGTGAAGTAATAATTACAGCCAAAATTGAAGGCACTGAAATTACAGCCACTAGTACAGTAATTGTTAAGAAACCAAACAATGAATTTTCAAATGCTATTTTAAGTATTACACTAGTAAATGGTATAACAAAAGAGTATGATGTTACCAATAAAGTATTAAATGACTATTTGAAATGGTTTGATAGTGCTCAAGGCACATCCACATTTAAATTTTCTAAAACAATTTCACCTTACAAAAAGGTTACTGAATATATCGTACATGATAAAATCGCTTCATTTGAAGTAAGAGAATACTAAGACAAAAAACCAGGTACTCACATTCCATTGAGCTCCTGGTCTTTATTTTGGTGACTGATTAATAATTTTTCAACCTGTGTTTTCAATACCATATTAGCATAGGTAAACACTTGATCCTCGCCAGCGGTGGCAATAATTAAATCACTAAAGTATTCATCGACCTTTACCCACTTCACGATTCTAATTTTATCTTTGGCCAACAGCCTTTTAGAGTTGTAACATTCTTGTGAAATGTCGTCTAAAAGCTTATCAAGGATTGGCAAATACACTTTGCTCAATTTAAGATCTCAATCACTTTATAATCACGCTGTAATGATTGAATCGCCATATCTAAAATCACAAACTTATGAAATAATTGACGCTGTTCAATATTCAACATATAATTCCACTCCTCACACAAGAACATTCGTTTGTATCATTTTAGAACAGATGTTTGTAATTTAGCAAGTGAAAATTACAGGAATAAATTTTAAGGAGCGTGATTTCGGTTACTATTGCCTAATTTTATATATACAATTCATGCTAAATTTCCTAAAATGGTAATTAGAAGATAAGATTAGTGAGGAGAATATAATTGAGTAATTGCCCTAATTGTTTAGCCATAAATCCATTTAAGAAAGTACATAGAGATGGGGCTGAGATTGAAATATGTGAGTATTGTAATACTATTAAGGAAGAAGAGCGCGAGGAATATACAGAAAACCAAGTCCAAAATAAAGAGGATGCAGATCCAATTTTTACTGTTGCAATCGGATATTTTGCGGGGGTATTGTTTTTTGTTATTTTGATTATTGCTATTAATAATTGAATCTTGACCAAGATGGCAATTCAGCTATCTTGGTCTTTAATATTATTCACTACTATTTTTGTTACTTGTGCTAATTTAGCTGTTTTAATTTTATTTGCCCCAGCTTGTACAGCATCCATTCCTGTAAATGTTCCTGTTTTAACGCGCCATTTAGCTTCATCTGGCTCGATATATGCCACCCAACCAAAACGATGTTTTAATACATCTAAGACATTTTCAGCAGCTTGTTTTGTAGCGTAAGTACCTGTTAAGACACGATATCTATTAGTATCTGTGGAAGGCTTCTGTTGTGTTGTATTACCACTAGCGTTCTTAATCATCGTGATAAATTGTGACCTACTTACTTTTCCAGCACGCATTTGACTAGGACAGTTCTTACCACTAAAATGATTGTGCTGAACTACATTACTAATTGGAATACCTTCATCTTTCATGATTTTAGCTACTAATTCCGCAGCGTTCAGCATTGCTTTTTGATAGTTACCATCACTATTAACGCAAACCTCTACCTGTATCCCTTGGTTATTGCCTGTTGTGCTTCCTGCAGCCCAACATCTCCAAGCATGTTCAAAAGATTGTACGGCTTCTTTGTCGTCCACAGTATAGTGCCATGATGCATTACGGCTATTACCGTTATATTGTAATCTAGCGTGCGCGTCTGCATCGGCTCCTGTTCGAGTATTATCTGTTTCATGGACTACAATGTATTTTTTAGCATTTCCTTTGCCATAAGAGACCTCGTTTGCTTGTACATCGGGTACTAATTTTTTACGAGTTACAACCATTATTGTCCACCGTCCTTTTTATTTTTCAATTCTTTATCAACGTCTTTCCCTGTTAGTTCATTTAGCATTTCATTTGTGAAATGTTCTTCTGACTGAGACTCAATGACCTTTAACTTTTCAGCTAATTGTTTTGGGATAAGTACCACTAATTGCGCCATGTTTTCTGTGATACTTAAAGCCTCATTTGCTATATAAAAAAGTACCGTCGCAAATGTGAGTGTCCCATTTAACGACAGTACTTGATCGATTATATTTGCTGTGATTATAACGATTAAAACTAATAACTTACGAGCGTAGCCAAATAGTGATTTCCGGCTCCACAGGTTACCATTTTTTATGGCTTTAAAAATTCCAGTAAGAATATCTAATCCCATTAACAATAACAACAGATGTAAAAATTTCACCCCGCCAAATAAATATAAATGCGCTACTTCTAAATACTCCAAATTGAAACCTCCCATAATGTACACTCTTTCATTTCATTATTTATCACTTCGTTTACTTAACAGTTCAACTTTCAATTGCTCCATGTGTATAGTTAACTTCCCTTTGCGTTTCATATACTTTTCATGAAGCTTCCTTACTTCTTCTTGTTCACGTCTTACCTTCGGATCAGTAACGGAAGCAATGTATTCTTCTTTACAATGAGGACATTTAATATACGATTCGATAATTCCTCTTGGATGCTTACGTTCTTTAAGGACTATAGGTATTAACTCTTTGCAGTTATCACATTGACATTGTTGGTTCTCCATTGTTCAGCCCTCCACAATTCATAATGATTTGCTCATTAGCTTTTATAGTCTGTTTAGCTTTCGACTTTATATCTTCAAGACTGTACACCCTATTCATAACCCCACGATTAACGCCTACGATTACTTGATGGTTGATAGGATATACAGTCTTCAAGGCATAATAAAAAGCCATACCCATATGACCTCGCACATTACTTTAATTCTTCTATAGATACTATGTGATTTGTAAAGACTAACTCAGATGGTTCACCTTTTTTATCTTTCAAAAAGGTTCTTATATAACCAAAATTAAAATAACCATCATCATCTAGAAACATCTCTTCAATATCTTCAAGACTAGCATCCATTTCTATCTTTTGACCATTAGTTAAATGTAAAATCACACTCATAAATTTAAATATACCTAATCTTATCGACTGGAATTCCAGTCTGTTCAGATATTTTTTGTTTCACATGTTTACTACCTTCAGCAGTATCAATATCAGTATTATCATCTACTTCAACTACTGTGTTTTGATTAACAGGACTTTCTCCCATCACTCTGTAAGCAACCTCTATTTTCAATTTAATCACTCCTTTTACCTACAATGATAGGTCAAAAGGAAACACATGTCACTACTGGAAATGAAATAATAAAAAGCCACACCTTGTTAGATGTGACCTTCTTCATAACCTTCTAATATTCACTTTTCAAAATTGATAATATGGCAAGATCAATATACTTCCCGTTTTCAAATTCATGTTGTCTCAAAACACCTTCTTGACAAAAATTTAATTTCTCCAACAATCTTATAGATGATGTATTTTCTGGTTCTACTTTTGCCTCGATCTTATTAATTCCCATTGACGTAAAGGCAAAATGGATTATGCTACTTAAAGCCTCTTGCATAATACCCTTTCCCCAATATTCAGGTTTTAAATCATATCCAATTTCTATTCGGTTATGTTCATTTTCATAATTCAAATAACCACATGTTCCAATCACTTTTTTGGTTTTAGTTTCTTCGATTACCCATCTTAAACCTGTCTGTTCTTTGAAAATTTTATCATACCAATTTATTTCATATATTGCATCTTCTACTGAAGTAAATAATGTTAATGGAATATACTTAACTACATTTTCATCAGAATAAAGCATAAAAATATCTTGGGAATCATCAACTATTCCTTTTCGTAGGATAAAGCGTTCCGTTTCCAATTTAGGGAAATCTTTAAAATTGAACTCCATATTCATAATAACTCTCCTTTTATTTTAAATTGATACGCATATTATGAACCTTAACATTGTGTGAAGGTCAAATTAATTTAATAGGAACAAAAGTAAGACTAAAATGAAGTTTATACAATTACTAATAAAGTTGCAAAGCCACACCTTGTTAGATGTGACTTCTTAGATTTTATTAATTGTCTTATTCAATCTTAAAAGCTCTTTTTAAGCTAGTTACCATATTTTTTACATCTCCTTTCGGTTCTTCTAAGATTGGTTTAATTTCATTAAGCACTGTCTGATTAATGTATGTAAATTTAACTCCACCATCCCCTTCATTTCTAATTGTTAACACATTTAATGACGCTAACAGCCTCATTTGAGCGTGAATAATATTCGAATATGCTTCAGCTTCGATATCTTTTTTAACGACAGCTTTGAACCAATCTCTGGTTTTTTCTGGTAAAAAATCCAAATCATTTTCATATAGGAAGCATGCGTATACTAATGTCATACCTTCAGTTACTAGTTCTTTAATAACTACATTATGTATATATCTTTGCCATTCTTCAGCTGTTAAAACCTGTAATGTTTTATCCTGATTAGTACTTCCCTTTTGTAGATTCATAAAGCTTTTTAGTGGCTCAAAATTAGTAGTAATATTTTCATGAAGACCTTTTTGCATATCTTGAAGAATTGAATAAAGCCGTTCTTCTAATTCTGTTATAACTGTACTAATTTCGTTATTGTCTAATTCTTTTGTAGCTTCTTCAACCCTATTCGCAGACTCTTCAAGCTTCTTAGTTGAAGCTTTAACATGGAATGATATAAATTTCAAAACACACGAAATTCGTATCAATAAAACTTTGTCACGAGGTTTAAAAGGTCGCCTTTTAGTGAAACCGCCCAAAACAAAAAAATCCATTCGCACAATTGAGATGGATCAAAAAACACTGGATATTTTAGATGAATGGAAAAAAAGACAAAAACAAGATTACTTTAAATTAGGATATAACACATTAAGACCAGATCAACTTGTATTTAGTAATAAGTACAATGAATATCTGCAGCTAGCCATTCCACAAAAATGGATGCTGTCGGTCCAAAATAAATATGGGTTGGAGAAAATCTCTCCTCACGGTTTAAGACATACTCATTGTTCATTGATGTTCGAAGCAGATGCTACTATCAAAGAGGTCCAAGAACGTCTAGGACATAACAACATCAACACAACTTTAAATATTTACACTCATGTTACCAAAAAAGCAAAAGGTGAAGCAATTCAAAAATTCGCAAACTACATTAATATTTAGTTAGATTTGAATACGATTTTGAATACGATTGAATACGACTTAATGAATTTTAGTGAAACTATATAAGTGGAATTACCTTGATTTATGAGTCATTTAACACTCATTGAGCCTAGATGAAACTGTGTTGTCAGACATTGTTTAGTCTGGCTCTTTTGTTTTTATAGTGTAGGAATACCAACAATGTCTAAGGTTATTGGGGGCAAATTTAATTAGGGTTGAGGTTAATTCGCCAGTCCTTTTATTTTCCCTTCACAAAAAACACCAGCCGTAGCAAATAATTATTTAGATGCCTTATCTAAAATAGCTACTTACACCATTCCACTGTTCTCATGCCAACCTTTATGAGTGATTTCATCATTTTTATCCATTTAATGAGATGTTGCCTGCTGGACAACTCTTAATTGGACTTTCTAGCACTGCATTTTCTAATACGTATTGGGTTCTCATTCCTCTTTTTATCTATGCTTTATTTAGTTGCTACCGCTTTTAAAAGTAATTGTTTGTTATGATCAGACATTACACGCCATTCTTTAACCGTTACTTTCATTTGCCCTCACATCCTTTCGAATTTTCGCTTCCAAACACTGTATGCAAGTGAGAGCGTATGTAAGACACTTCCACGTCGATTTATCATTCAAATCCCAAAGTTCATGCGATACATCCATCGGGTTTCTTGTCATAATAAAAAGCCACAACTCATAATGAGTATGACTTTGAAGTCCCGATTATAATTCTTCTAAATAGATTGTAACTATGATACTTCTTGGACTGTAAGTAAAAGCTCTTTCACTCACTGCCCTGTAATTATCATCCATATTAACTACATCACCAACGTTCGGAATCAGAGCTGATAGAGAGTTGTTGATGTCATACGTCATAATTATATCTCCGTTTTGTTCACAAAAGCTGATTGTAATCTGTTCTAAATTTTCTCTCATATTTGGCACCACCTTCCACACTAATCATAGAATATAGGGAACCGAATGTCATCACAAGAAATATAAAGCACAATAAAAAGCCACAATAAATTAGATGTGACTTGATATCAATATTTTATTTTGTCGTTAATGTCTCAATGGTTTTACTGTTATTACAGATAAGACATTTAGCTTTAAATTTTATACTCGTTGAAAGTAATTGCAACTTACTTATGTCGCTACTCAATTTTTCTATTTCAACTAAACCTTCACTTTGCAAAAACCTAATTTCCAACTCAAGTTTTTTTAATGACTTTTGAATTAATTCTATATCTTCTTTGTATTTCTCTAACATGATTTTAGTATCAATGAGTTCAATCTTATTGTTTGTGTTTTTTTGCATATGGTAGACTCTCCCTTTTTACCTATGAAGTCATCTTTATGGCGCAATCTTTGTTACATGAGAAATTGAAAAACACCTAAGTACATGAAAAAATTTTAACAATTGGATTTAATTAACACTATTATAAAGTTGTTTAACATATTTAACAATGTTATTTTTCATTCAATTGAAAATCAATTATGGCTCAGCAAAATTGTTGCTGTCGCTTCGCTTTCGCACAGAAAACTTTTGTTGCTGTCGCTACAGAAAAACCATGCGTCCGGGTTCGGCTTTGTGCTTGTATAAGAAGCTCCTTTCCGGTTTCCGTGAAGGTACTAGCCCAAAGGTAGGTGGGATGTTTCGACAGAACAATTAATGCATTTCCAGTCTAATGAATGACTTAAAATCGGCGTGTATCACTACTCGATATGTAAGCGTATTTTGAGAATAAAATCTCGAATACGCTTATTAATTTTATAAAATAATTTTAACGCCATGACGAGAATCAACAACAGACGAAAAAACAATACTAATGTTTAACCATTAAGAGAGAAAAAATTGACTAACAACATGTGAAGTAATTCGCGAATTACTATAATTTTGAATACAATATATATAATGAAATCGATTACTCCAAATAGGCCCTTTATTACCTACCCGAGTAATAGATGAAACAACAATGTCGGACATTTTGTTTGACTTCTTTTTCGTTTGTCCCCTTTTCTTCCTAATAAAGCAAAGGATTTTCTTGTTCTTAAGTAATATCATTGAGAAACTTTACAAATAGCAGTAAAATTTATGTAAGGATTATTATTTCATTGAAACTTTATGTCGATTATTTCGTATAAGAATATAGACATATTTAAATGCTAGGAGGAAGAAACATGCTCAGTGTCGGACAGTTTTTCTCTAGACATACCGCTAGCTTCTTAATTTCTCTCACAACTGTTTCTATCACAGCAATTGCGGCAAGTCCAGGATACTTCCTTGGTGGTATATTGTTTGCTGGAACATACGCGTCGAGTACTGCGTTATTGAAATATAGACAGAAAAAGAAATTCATGCAAATAGCAGGTATAACAAAAGAAGAATACAAACATATTGAATCACAACTTACAGCAGCCAATAAAAATATTCAAACATTAAGTCAAAACTACTTACGTGTACGTTCAGTTTCTGCATTTAAGCAATTACTTGAAATGACACGTATTTCAAAAAATATCGTGAAAGTAGTTAAAACAGATCCACGAAAATTTTATAATGTTGAAGAATTTTTTTATGCACATCTCCCTTCCGCTGTCGAATTAACGGATAAATATACGATGTTATCGAGACAGCCTGTGAAGGATAAGGAAATCCAAATTACATTATCGAAAACAAGAGAAACACTTACAGATTTAAATGATACGATTCAAATTGATTTAAAGGATGCGCTTTCCAACGATATTGACCATCTTCAAATGGAAATAGAATTTGCGAATCGTTCAAATATAAGACGAAAAGAACAATTGGAGTGGCGAGGCGATGATAAATGACAGCAAATGATCACGCATTTCAACTAAATACAATACAAGGTCTTTCCCCACTTGTACAATCTTATTTAGAAACAACTCCAAATAATGAGGCGATGGCGACGTATGATACGCTATCGCCTCTTGCACAAAGTCGTGCACTTCTATACGCTAGTCAGCTTGACCTGACAAACTTCGAGTCAGTCCTGTCTTTAGGGCAAGATTCACAGCGATCGCTTTCCCAATTTGCTGATCGAATGCTTGCACAAGTCAAACAAAAAGATGTCACAAAAATTGGCCAAATGTTAGACTCATTAATGCAAACGTTAGACCGTGTAGACCCTAACGCATTAGAACCAAAAAAGCAGTCCTTTTTTAAAAAAATGTTTGGTAAAATTGAGCCTACTGTTAAGCAAACATTAACGGAGTTTGAACGTATAAGTATCCAGGTAGAACGAATTGGTGTTCAACTTGAACGTGCACAGCTTCAAATGATAAGAGATGTGGAAATGCTAGAAGGACTTTATGCACATAATAGAGGATTCTTCGAGGAGTTAGCGACCGCTATTGCAGCAGGACAAATGAAGAAGCAGCAAGCCATTGAAGTTGAGCTTCCTGAAAAAGTGACTAGTGTACAAGCAACGAAACAGCCACTAGCTATCCAACAACTTAATGATTTTGCCGCTCAAATTGAACGTCTAGATCAACGTATTTATGACTTACAAGTATCGCAGCAAGTTGCCTTACAAACTGCACCACAAATACGCATGATTCAGCAGTCTAATCAAACATTAGCGGAAAAAATTGAATTTTCCATCGTGACGCTCATTCCATTGTGGAAAAATCAGTTGGCCATGATGTTATCTATGCATATGGATCATCACTACGCGCAGCTAGAGGAAAGATTATCTCGTACAAATGATCGATTTACGAGCCCTTCCTTTGAACAGCAAGTATCGAAATTCAAAGAAACACAACATGAGCTGAAGACAGCTATTAAAGATGTCTTTGCCCTTCATACAGCTACAGAACAGGAAAAACAGCAATTACAGGATGTAGCTGAATTAAAAACCTTTAAGAAGGAATGATTCCCTTTTTCCAACAAAGAAGGGTGGCTCAGAAAAATCTGAACCACCCTTTGAATTTTATTCGAAATAATCTTTATAGTAGCCACCGATATTACCAGTGTTATCGATAATAAAAATGAATTCTTCTGTTTCATTTTTCACATCATATTGTTTCCCTACTGTTAATACGTTTGAAACTAAATATTTTGATGCATTAGTATGCTTACAAGTAACTGTGCGTACTGTCTGAGCATCTTTCCATTTTAAATGTAACATAATCTCTCTACCTCTCTTTACTAGCACGAAGCTAATGTCTACTGCTTATTTTATAATATTTTTGAACTTTTGTGGAGAAAAAAACCATAGAAGATCATATTTTCTTCATAACTATCGTTATTTAACCATATCCATAATAAAAATTTTTACTTCGAGGTGTTACTATGAGCTTTGGTGGTGTACCGCAATGGTTTTTTATCCTAGCCGTTGCCTTTGCAATTTGCTTTATATTATACGCAGAATGGAATTCTAGAAAATAAGTGAGCCCATTCATTTGGACTCACTTTTTGTTATTGTAACCGATCGTTATTTTAATGTTCGTTTTAAAAACTCTTTTGTCCGTTCATGTTGAGGGTTTACTAATACCTGTGATGGTGGTCCTTCCTCTACAATTACACCTTTATCCATAAATACGACGCGATCCGCTACTTCTTTGGCAAATTCCATTTCATGTGTAACAATTAACATCGTATTCCCAGCATCCGCTAGTTGACGCATTACCTTCAACACTTCACCGACCATCTCTGGATCCAGTGCTGATGTCGGTTCATCAAACAACATTACATCTGGGCTCATTGACAATGCTCGTGCAATCGCTACACGCTGTTTTTGACCGCCAGATAGTTGTCTTGGCTTCGCATTAACATATTGATCCATACCAACAATTTGCAAATATTTTAAAGCAACTTCCTCTGCTTCTACCTTTGAACGCTTTAATACTTTCATTTGACCAACTGTACAATTTTGTAGCACATTATGGTTGTTGAATAAGTTAAATTGCTGGAATACCATACCTAAATGTGTACGGTATTCTTGGATATTATGCTTTTCGTCTAAAATGTTTTCACCTTTGTAAATAATTTGACCACCACTTGGAGTTTCCAGTAAATTAATGCAGCGTAGTAGTGTTGATTTACCAGAACCGGAAGAACCGATTAAGCAGACAACCTCACCCTTTTCTACTTGGAAATTAACATCCTTTAACACTTGGTTACGTCCAAATGATTTACTTAAATGCTCTATTTTAATAACTGTCATCTGTTCGTCCCCCTATTTTGCTTCTTTCTGTTCTTTTCGGTATGCATCTGGTCCATCTAGTCGTTTTTCAATATACAGTAATATTCTTGATGCTGTGAATGTCATAATGAAATAAAGGACGCAAGCTACAAAGAAGGATTCAAAATAGCGGAAGTTATTACCTGCAATCGATTTTGTTTGGAAGTATAATTCCGTAACCCCAATAACGTTTAATACGGCTGTATCTTTAATATTCATAATTAATTGATTACCTGTTGCAGGCAATATATTTCGTGCAACTTGCGGTAATACAACATGTAGCATAATTTGAAAATGGTTCATACCAATGGCCGATGCGGCCTCGTACTGCCCTTTATCAATGGATACAATACCACCACGTACAATTTCAGCCATATAAGCACCTGTGTTTAATGAAACAACTAAAATACCTGCCGTAATAAAGTGCATATCAATGCCGAATGCCATATCTAACCCGTAAAATACAACCATCGCTTGTACAATCATTGGTGTACCACGGAAAAATTCGACATAGCATGTTAGTATAAAATTAATGAGCTTTAAGCTATAGAACTTTACACCTTTTTTACGATCCTTTATGGTATGCATAATTCCGATGAAAAATCCGATAAGTGCACCAATAATTGTACTACTAATAGAAATAAGTAATGTATAATACGTACCTCGTAAAAACATTTGCCAGTTGTTCTCAACAATAGAAATAATCCATTCAAAACTCATGATGTTCCTCCTAACTACGTCGTGTTGCTTGTTCGTTACAGTATCGTGTCTTTTCTGGAGCCTTTGTTTCTTTTATTTTATGAAACATTTAGCAAAGACATTATTATTATTTTGAGAGATTCTTATTGTATAAATTGTAATGATATGGCACGGACTAATAGATAGCCCGTGCCATCATGTTATTGGGCTGCTGGTTGTTGGTGAATGGCTTCTTCCATAATTTTTTGGCGATCAGCTTCAGAAATACCTTTTAAGACTTCATTTATTTTTTCAAGATCTGCATCGCCTTTACGTAAACCAACTGCAATGGATGTATTTGAAATATCTGTATCGAAGCCCTTTTCAAACTTCACATACGTGAACTTATCATTTGCAGCAGCAGCAGAAATACCTTCTGGACGTTCTGCTACATAGCCGTCAATTTTTCCAGCTTCTAATGCAACACGCATCGCCGGGAAATTATCCATTGCAGTTTGTTTTTTTACATCTTTGATTTGATCGATGACATTGTAGTTCGATGTATTTAATTGTGATGTAATTTTAGCACCAGAAAAATCTTGGATAGAAGCTGCTTTTTCATATTTACTGCCTTTTTTTATGACCATAACAAAATCAGATGTATAGTAGTTTTCAGTGAAATCAACTGTTTGCTTACGCTCTTTAGTAGGTGACATACCAGCAATGATTGCATCAATTTTATTGGATTGTAACGCTGGTACTAAGCCATCCCATTCCAATTTAACGATAACTAATTCTTTTCCTAAGCCCTCAGCGATTTTTTTCGCCATTTGCACATCATAACCACCGGCATATTCTGCATTATCCGCAATTTTTACTGCACCATTTGCATCATCCTGCTGTGTCCAGTTAAACGGAGCATAACCTGCTTCCATCCCAACACGAAATTGGCCACCGCCTTCTTCCGTATTCGTCTTGTTGCCGTCATTACTAGATGACGTCGTAGCCTTTTTGTCACCAGCACCACAAGCTGCTAGCAAAATTACAGTCATGACAGTCAACATTAATACTAACAATTGTCTTTTCATGTAACATTCCCCTTTTCTGTAAAAAAATAAGACAACTGTACCAAAAAAGACCTAAGTACTGAACTTAGGTCTTACTTTTTTTAACAGTTGCCCAAATCCTCACTATAATTCCATCATTTCGAGATAGCACAACCTAGTAAACCTGGAAAATAATTTACTAGGACAGTCCTGCACTTATTCACTGCAGACCCAGTATAAAAGTACGAGCTCCTTTTATACTTCGGCGATAGTTCCTTCTCCATTGCGTCTTCGCTTGCTTGAACTCAACAATGAACTAATAAATACCGCGCCTCTACCTCACAATAATTAAAAGTGAGGTTTGTATATTTAATTGATATTAAGATACTACTATAAAGTTAATAAGTTCGTCAAGATAATTTTATTACTTTTCTGACTAATTACAATATTAGGGTTTTTCATTCCTTTAAATGCCTTTTACTCCTTTGAAAAGGGTGAAAATCATTAAGACTGCCGCTTTGCCGAAAGAGTCTCCGTCGCTATCAATGCTATCCGTCACCTTGGTTCTTCTATCCGTCGATTCAGCTCTGCTATCCATCGCTTCCTCAAAAAAGAAAAAAACCCTGCAAACATTGTTCGCAGGGCTTTATAAACTCAGGAATTAAGAATTTAATAATAAATCTTCTGGGTTTTCAAGTAGTTCTTTAACAGTTTTAAGGAAGCCTACAGAATCTTTACCATCGATAATACGGTGGTCATAAGAAAGTGCTAAGTACATCATTGGGCGAATTTCTACTTCACCATTCACTTCAACTGGACGTTTTTTGATAGTATGCATACCAAGGATACCAGCTTGTGTACCATTCATGATAGGTGTAGACATTAATGAACCGAATACGCCTCCATTTGTAATTGTGAATGAGCCACCTTGAAGATCTGCTAAACCTAATTTCTTGTCGCGTGCTTTTTTCGCTAGGTCTGCAATTGAATCTTCAATTTCAGCAAAGTTTTTGCGGTCAGCGTCACGTACAACTGGTACTACTAAACCTTCTTCTGTTGATACAGCTACACCGATATCAAAGAAGTTGTTTAAGTGAATTTCATCACCAAAGATTTGTGCGTTAACATATGGGTATTTTTTAAGTGCTGCAACTACAGCTTTTGTGAAGAATGACATGAAACCAAGTTTAGAGCCAGTTGACTCGAAGAATTGGTCTTTTTTACGAGAACGTAAAGCCATAACGTTTGTCATATCTACTTCGTTGAATGTAGTTAACATTGCTGTAGATTGTTTTACTTCAAGTAAGCGTTTTGCAATTGTTTGGCGACGACGGCTCATTTTTTCAATTGTTACACGTGACTCATCTACAGCTGCAACTGCTTTAGGTGCTGCTGGAGATGCTTGTGGTGCTGCTACTGGAGCTGTACCATGAGCTGCTACGTCTTGTACACGTACACGGCCTTGTGGATCTACTGGAGATACAGCAGCAAGGTCAATACCTTTTTCGCGAGCTAGTTTACGAGCTGCAGGAGATGCGATTACACGCTCACCAGTAGTTTCTTCTACAACTGGAGCTGCTGCAACAGGAGCAGGTGCCGCTTGTGGCGCTGTTGGAGCTGGAGCTGCTGCAACTGGTGCCGCTGGAGCAGGTGCTGCACCTTCGCCAGCTTCTACTACTGCGATGACTTGACCAACAAGTACCGTATCGCCTTCTTCAGCTAAAATTTGAGTTAAAACTCCCGCTTCTTCAGAAATGATTTCAGCGTTTACTTTGTCTGTTTCAAGTTCAACGATGAATTCACCTTTTTCAACGCGATCGCCCACTTTTTTTACCCATTGTGCGATACTACCTTCTGTAATCGATTCTGCTAATTCAGGGACTTTAATTTCAGCCACTTTCATTTCCTCCTTTAATTAACGTGCATTATGCACATAAAAGGGCTACTGCCTTAGCAAGTAGCCCGGCTCTCAAAAATTAATATGTTATTATTATTTAACCTTTACAGGCTCAGCAACTGCTTCTTCTACAAGTGCGGCTTGAGCTGCTTTATGAGAATCTGCATCACCTTCAGAAGTCGAGCTCATTGCAGGACGGCCTACATAACGTAGCTTTTTACCTTCTGAAAGGTCGTGTAATGTTTCTAACGCATAATTCCAAGAACCTTGGTTTTTAGGTTCTTCTTGTACCCAAACGATTTCTTTTACATTAGGATACTTAGCAATAATACCAGCAACTTGCTCTTTTGGGAATGGGTAAAGTTGTTCTACACGAGTAATGTGTAGGTGATCGAAGCCTTCACCGTCTTTAATACGGTCTGCAATGTCGATCATGACTTTACCTGAACCTAAAACAATGCGCTCTACAGCTTCTGGTTTTGAACCAAGGCCTGGTTGCTCAATTACTTCTTGGAATGAACCATTTGCTAATTGATCAGCATTCGCTGCAGCTAATGGGTGACGAAGTAAGTACTTAGGTGATACAACCACAAGTGGACGAACGCCTTCTGTACCTAATAATGCTGCTTGACGACGTAATAAGTGGTAGTAGTTACCTGCGTTTGAGCAGTTTGCTACGAACCAGTTATTTTCAGCTGACATTTGTAAGAAACGTTCCATACGGCTTGAAGAGTGTTCTGGACCTTGACCTTCATAACCATGTGGTAAAAGAATGACTAAACCAGATTTTTGACCCCATTTAGCACGTGCACCTGAAATAAAGTTATCGAACATAACTTGTGCCATGTTAGCGAAGTCACCAAATTGTGCTTCCCAAACTGATAGTACATGGTCATTTTCTATATTGTAACCATATTCAAAGCCCACTACCCCTGCTTCTGTCAGTGGAGAGTTGTGTACTGTAAATGATGCATTTGCACCTGAAATATGGTGAAGTGGCGTGAATAATTTACCATTGTTTTTGTCATGTAACACTAAGTGACGTTGAGAGAACGTACCACGTTGTGCATCTTGACCTGTAAAACGTACTGGTGTGCCATCTTGAATAATTGTTGCATAAGCTAGAGTTTCTGCATGACCCCAGTCAATTTTTGCAGAAGCAAATGCATCACGGCGTTTTTCTAAAATTTTACCAAGTTTTTTCTGTGGTTCAAAGTTATCTTCAAACACTAAAAGCTCTTCGTTAATTTTTCCTAGACGTTCCGCACCAACTGCTGTATCAATTTGTGGGAATTCTACTTTTAATTCTTCAGGCATTTCTATATGCTTGTGTTCATCTTTATCTGCCATTTCTTTCACATGATCATAAGCTGCTTGCATTTCTGCATAGATAGCTTGATCTAATGCTGCAACTTCATCAGCAGAAACTACACCCTCAGCTGCTAATTGAGCACCGTATATAGCACGAACTGGCTCATGATTAGAAACTAATTTATATGTTTCAGGGTTTGTTACAGTTGGATCATCAGTTTCATTGTGACCATGACGACGGTAACCGATTAGGTCAACGATGATATCTTTACCGAATTTTTGACGGTAGCTAGCTGCGAAACGACCTACTAGTGCTACAGACTCAGGGCTATCTGCATTCACATGCACAACTGGTACTTCGTAACCTTTTGCAGGGTCAGAAGAGTAAACAGATGAGCGAGAATCTTGTAGTTCAGTTGTAAATCCAATCATGTTGTTAGCAATGATGTGGACTGTACCACCAGTAGTGAACCCTTCAGTTTTTGCGAAGTTTAATACTTCTGTTACGATACCTTGACCTGGAAACGCAGCGTCACCGTGCACAAGAATACCTAATCCTTTTGTGCGGTTATGAACAGCTTGCCCTGGTTTAGAAGTGTCATCTTGTGCTGCACGAGCAGTACCTAAAACAACCGGATTTCCTACTTCTAAGTGAGATGGGTTGTAAGCAAGCTTAACATTAAGACCAGATTCACGCATATATGAAGCACCCATGTGGTACTTAACATCGCCAGTCCAACCTTTAGTAATTTCAAGGCGACCATTTTCTGGCATAAATAACTCATTTGATACGTGTGCAAAGTCAGAGAACATCATATCGTATGGTTTATTTAAAATGTGTGTTAATACATTTAAACGACCACGGTGAGCCATACCAATACGTACTTTTTCTACGTTATTTGCTTCAGCTGTTTTTAAAATTTCATCAAATAGAATAATTTGAGTATCTAAACCTTCACCAGAGAAACGCTTTTGACCTACAAACGTTTTATGAATAAACTTCTCGAAGTTTTCAACACGAGTTAAACGATCTAATAAAGCTTTTTTCTCATTAGAAGCTAATGCTTGTTTGAATGAACCTGTTTCAATTTGTGCTTGAATCCAATCACGTTCTTCTGTTGCTACTACGTGATTATATTCAAATGCTACTTTATCTGTATAAACAGATTTTAAGTAATCGATTGCATCTTTACCATTTTTCACGTTTGCTGGCACATCTTTGAAGAAGATAGCTGCAGGAATTTCAGCTAAATCTGCAGCGCTAAGGTTGAACGCGCTTTCTTCAATTTGAGCTGTTTGTAGTTCGCGGTTTTTCAAAGGGTAAATATCTGCCGCTAAATGACCGTTTGTACGGATCGCATCTGCTAATTTCACAGCTGCTAACACTTTCTTGTAATCGCCAGCAGGAGCTGCTGCTGTATTACTAGCTACAGCCACTTCACCTTCTACTACTACTACTGGTGCACCAAATTGTTGGAATAATAATACTAACTCCGGTTCTACTTCTTCAGGAGACTGTAAGAATAAGTCGTATTGCTCCATCACATATCCTAGGTTAGGACCAGAGAAAGCTGACCATGGAGAACTTACAGTTGTAACGTTGTTCGACATGAAAAATGACCTCCAAATTTTGCCTTTCGGCAGTTCCATTAATTAAATTACAATTAATTATATAATATTTTTCCGTTCTTTTAAAGGATGTTTGACATCTTATCCATTATTTAAAGAACGTTTTTTCCATCTCAATCTTACTACTCTTCACAAAAAATACAACTCTTTTTAGCAAATTAAGCAATTTTTCTCCCAAAGGATGAAATAATTAAATAAAGCATGTATTTTTCTCAATATTTCAGCGGGAATTTCAGCAAGAAAACGGTTCCAACATTTTTAATACTCTTGACTTCCACAGAACAATTGTATTTTTCAAGTAACATTTTTGTAATACTAAGCCCTAAGCCTGTACCGCCTATTTGACGATTTCTTGCCTCATCAACTCGATAAAAGCGATCGAAAATGTATGGAATGTTTTCTTCCGCTATACCAATGCCATTATCTTCTATCTTAACTGACACTTCCTGTTCTATGACAGATAGTGAAATTTGAATCTCAGGAATTTTTTCACAATAACGAATTGCATTTTCTATTATATTACGAACGATTTGGCTAAGTGCATTTTCTGTTATAAATAATCGTCCTATTTCTTCATCTTTCGACAGCAATATTCGAGCATCCGGATGAAGGAGTCTTGTGTCCTCTATAACCGCTTCTATAACAGCTACTGCATCAGCCTCACTTTGGATGTCCTTTTCTTCACGTCGTGCAAGTTCTAGTAATTCTTCGATCATTTTACGAATCCGTGCAATTTCAGTTAATGAAGTTTCAATAGATTCCTCTAAAATTTCTGGATCATCTTTCCCCCATCTTTTCAAAAGGGACAGATGTCCTTCAATTGCTTGGATAGGCGTCCGTAACTCATGAGAAGCATCTGCAACAAATTGTTGCTGCTTTGTAAATGATATTTGCAATTCATTCATCATCGCATTGTACATTTTCAATAAATCACCAATCTCATCATGAGACGTGTAAGTTAATTGAATTGGTTCATTAAATCCTTTATCCATAACGGTTTTCATGGATGAACGTAACTCTCGTAATGGTTTCATTAAATAATTGGCAAGATAATAGCCAATAGATGCTGATAACAATAATGCTCCTATGCCTGCTATTAGCATTGTCGTCAATAAATAATGCATCAATGACTGGAACTTTGATAATGGATGAATCACCTGAATATATCCTTGAAAGAAACCAAGTTGAATTGGTTCATTAATGACTAAGACATCTTTTTTATCAATCGTCATATCAACAATTTCCCCCATTGAGGTTAGAGGTGCAGCCTGAGAGGTATTATTAATACGAAGAATCTGAACGCCATCTGAATTAAACATTCTAATCGTTTGATCACGATCAGCAATAGAATCTATAAGACCTTTATTTTGCTTAATTTCCTGAATAGTAAGATTCGGTCCCTGTGACTCTAAAAAATATACTAAATCATCGCTTGTTCGTTTGATTTTACTTGCTTCGTCATTTGATAACCATGTATGAAGTGAAATATATACGACAATACAAATAATTGTATAGCTAAAAAAAATAACAGCACTAGATGTTAGCATCCATTTTCTTTGTAATGACTGATTGACTAAATAACCTTTCCATTTTTTCATTCACGCATCACGTACCCAACCCCACGAACGGTTTCGATATAGGCATTCATATCACCCGGTAGTTTATTTCGCAAATGCCGAATATATACATCTACGACATTAGTCTCTATATCCGTATCATACCCCCAAACAGAGGTTAAAATTAGCTCTCGTGTACAAACTTTATTTTTATGCTCTATCAATAATTTTAATAAATCATATTCTGTTTTCGTTAAATCAAGCTTTTTCTCTTGAACAAATACTTCATAGGCCGCTACATCCATTTCGATATCACGAAAATGTAATGAACTCCCAATTTTTTCATCAGGTGTCACCCGACGTATTATTGTACGAATTCTAGCTAATAGTTCTTCAATAGCGAATGGTTTTACTATGTAGTCATCTGCGCCAGCATCTAAGCCAGCTACACGATCCATTACAGCATCTCGGGCCGTTAACAATATAATAGGAACCTTTGACTGCGTGCGTATTCGACGACAAATTTCAATTCCATTTATCCCCGGAAGCATGACATCTAATAACAGTACATCAAAATTATCAGATGAAGCTAGCTCTAGTCCTTCTCGTCCATCAAATGCGACGAATACATCGTAACCTTCATGCTTTAATTCTAGCTCCACGAAACGAGCAATATGCTTCTCATCTTCCACTAAGAGTAACTTTTTAGGCATTTCTTCACCTTCTATTCTAAAATAACTATGAGGGGTTTCCTCTTTAATACTGTTATAGCATAACATCAAACAAAAAGTCTGTACCACAAGTAACTACTTGTTTGTACAGACTTTTTTAACTTCTTTTAGTAGCAAAAACGAAGCGGACGAGACATAATTGCTTAGGCGTCAGCAATATAGAGATTATTTTTTCCAATTTCCTTTGCCTTATATAAAGCTTGATCTGCTAATTCTAGCAATTCATTTAGTGTGTGACCGTGATCCGGATAATAAGCGATACCAATGGAAGCAGTTGGAGCAAAGTAATGACTTTCAATTGTCCAACCCTTTTTTAGTTCATTCCGAATGCGATTAATAATATCCATTATTTGTGTATGTCTCGTCTCATCATTCCGAGTTAAACCTGTTAGGACGACAACAAATTCATCGCCACCCATTCGTATAACTAAATCATGGTTACGTACAGCCGTAATTAAAACTTGGCCAAACATTCGGATAAAGTCATCCCCCGTGTCATGGCCGTACCGATCATTAACTCGCTTAAAGTCATCCCCATCGATATAAAGCATAGCTAAACACTCATTCCGTTCTTGCGCTTCTACCAATAGTTTCGGAGACTCCTTTTGTAAAAAACGACGATTTGGTAGTTGTGTTAACGTATCGTGATAAGCTAAATATAATAAATCATTCTCTCGTTCCTTACGATGCGTTATTTCACGGGATACCATCATAATTTGTGAAACTTTTTCGCGTTCAGGATCATGAACAACTGTTACGTTTCCTTCAGTCCAAACAGGCGTGCCGTCCTTCGCCCTCAACAGTAGCTCAAACTGCGTTTCCGTTTGGCCTGAATAATTATTTAAAAATGTTTGCCAAGACTTCTTACTTTGTTCATCAACAATGTTACTATAAAACTGACCTTGTAATTCTACATTTTCGTAGCCTAAGAAAATCTCATAGGAAGGCGAGGCATAAATAATGATGCCATCTTCGTTTGTAATGACGATCAAATCATTTGTATTTTCTGTAATAAGACGGAATGTGCGTTCAATATTTTTCAATTCCGTTAACATTCTTTTCTTGTCCGTAATATCATAGTTAATGGATAAATATTGTTCTGTCTCCCCGAATTCATTCTTTAATGGAACTATAGATGCTTCTACCCAAAAATCAGCATGGAATTTTGTACGGTAGCATAGCTCGCCTCGCCAAATATCCCCCGCTTTTAGCGTTGTTTTAATTAATTGTAATAAGTCTTCTGCATTGTAACGAGGCTCTATTAATTTATAAGGCTGACCTATTAGCTCTTCTGCCGTGAAGCCAGTCGCATTTAAAAACAAATCATTAATTTCTAGTATATTAGCATTACTATCCAAAACAGCAATGGAAGCTGCTGAATTTAGAGCAGCTTTAAAAACCTCTAAACCATGAGATTTTGAGCGTAACTCTGCTTTTTGTTCAGTGAATTGTGTGCAATCCTGCATGAGAAGAAAAATAGCAAATGAATTATCCCATTGCATAACCGGAGATAGTGAAACTAAATACATACGCTCTTTTTTATCCAGTGTATGAAGTTTGATGAATTTTTCGCCAATATTTTCGCCCATAGCTGCTCTTTGTAAATAGCTCTGGATTTTCCCTACTTCATCTTTAGGAACAATTGGTAGATCGACGAATAATTGCTGTTTAACCGTTTCTGTATCTAATTCAAAGTCTTCCGTGAAGCTGGAGTTCACCTCATAGATAGACCCTTCAGCTGATAAGATGACCGTAGAAAAAGAAGCATGGTCAAACATTGAACGAAGAAATAAAAACTTATCTTCGATACTATGATCATAGAGAATTTCTTTTGTTATGGCTAAAACATAGTCTTCATTATTATGTTTAATCGGTCTAACAGATGTCTCATATTTACGAACTTCTGATTTATAAAAGGCATAATCCACATAATCAACTTGACTATGCTTTGTAATCGCTTGATTGTAGTTTTCTTGAATTATAGAAAAATTTTTCCGACTTGAGGTAAGGGTAGAAAGCATTTTTCCAATCGCCTCATGTGATAACAAAGCTCGAGCTGCTTTATTTAAGCGAATATATTGATAATCGTCTCCCACTTTTTTCATTAAAAAGACAAAATCTTTGCCAATAAACAATTCATTAAATAAATCTTCGCTTAAAAGATATTCCATGCTGTCACCCCTATAAGTCGTTAATATTAATATAAAATTTTTAAATAGCTTTTGTATATACAAAAAAATCAATACTACTATTATAACATAATTTAAAAGAATCACCTTTCTCGAATCGAAATAAATTTATCCTTTTAAGGTTATTTTTTGATATTTTACCTCTTTCGATGAAATAACATAATTCTAAAGAAACACTTTTCAAGTATTTCTACTCTTAAAAATGATATTTTAGACTTAATGATCCCCGAAATTATATAAAACAATTTTTAACTATTTATGCAATTTTTTATTTTTCAGAATTTACCGACTAATAAACTTATTTTTTGTTTTAGCAAGGAAAATGATTGCATAAAGCAGTATGATTGTTATATTATATTAAAAAAACTAGCCTTTTTTCGGTATGGTCGAAAAATCAGTAAGACAGCGGGAGATTATGGATATCATAGTTTTAACGTCTAGTTCTTTGGGTTTTAATTCCAGTACGAATTTTAGTTTTCTTCTTTATGTTTTAAAGGAATTGTTTTAACTACCCTAGTAAAGGAGGCGTTTCGTATGCTTAAACATCGAGACCTACATGAATGTACTGAGCTCTATGAGCTGTTATCACACCCTTCTGTTCTCCCTTTTGTCCGTCAAAAAGCTACATCAGCTGATGAATATTGGTTTATGACAAAACAACTGATTGAAGAAGAAGCGAAGGGACTCGCTATTTCAAGGACAATTACTGATGATTGGGGTCAACCAATCGGCACCATTAGCATTCATGATGTCGAGGATGGTGCAGGCTTTTTAGGAACGTGGATTGGACTCCCTTATCAAGGGCAAGGTTATAACCAAAAGGCGAAAATGCTTTTTTTGAATGAACTTTTTTTTGACTATAACTTCCATACGGTATTTCTCCGTATTCGTGTTGAAAATATAAAATCACAGCGTGCAGCCTTAAAGCTACCCTATATTATGAGTGCGAATGAAAGTCACCCAACATTATTAACACAGGTTAATAGCGGTGAGGCGCAATTTAATTTATATAAAATTCCAAAAGACTTGTTCTATCTTACAACAGCCAATCAATTGGCAGAGGGCGAAGAACAAGCGATGTAATCTACTATGGATTTTCATAAAAAAAGCTATGTGTTCAGTCTTGATGACATGCACATAGCTTTTTTCTGTTTTTGCTAATATTAATTGCTGTATTGTGCTTAAGTACAAATTTTGCAATAGGCACTGACTACCAAATTTACTTTTTATAGTGTAAAATCAATTTCGCCATTTCTTCTGGCGTCTTCGGTCTTTGAGTTTTCTCCATTATTGCAACCATTTCTGCTTTACGCTCTGTTAACACATGAACCGATTTTTTAAAGGATTCCTTTGTTAACTCTTCCTCTTGCAATACTTCCGCGTAACCCTGTCTTTTAAATAAGTTGGCATTTAATATTTGGTCACCACGACTTTTTTGTGCAGATAATGGTACTAATAACATCGGTTTATGAAGTGCTAAAAATTCAAAAATCGAATTGGAGCCAGCACGTGAGACGATAAAGTTTGCCGCATGTAATAAATCCGGTAATTCTGTTGTCACATATTCAAACTGCTTGTAACCAGGCGTAGATTCTAATGATTTGTCGTAATTTCCTTTACCACATAAATGAATGATCTGAAACTGTTTTACAAGCTCCGGTATATTTTGACGGAGCGCGTCGTTCAAGACAACTGAGCCTAGACTCCCACCCATCACAAGAAGAACAGGTTTTAATGTTGTAAAGCCACATAATGATAACCCTTTTGCTCGATCTCCCATAAATAACTCTTGGCGAATAATGGAGCCTGTGCAAGTTGCCTTTTCTTTCGGTAAGTGCTGCAAGGTTTCTTCAAAAATCGTAAAAATGTGTGATGCAAATGGTAGCGCAATTTTATTGGCCAAGCCAGGTGTAACATCTGATTCATGAATGACTACAGGAACACCAGCAAGTTTTGCAGCCATGACAACGGGTACAGAAACAAAGCCACCCTTTGAAAAAATCACTTGGGGTTTCACTTTTTTGATAATACGAAAAGCCTGCATAATTCCAGCAAGCACTTTAAAAGGATCTGTAAAATTTTTCATCGAGAAATAACGACGCAATTTCCCACTTGAAATACCGTAAAACGGAACACTTGGAAACGCCTCGCCTATTAATTCTTTTTCAATGCCCTCGTCTGAGCCAATATAGTGGACATCATAACCTAGCTCTTGTAAAGACGGGAGTATCGCTTGATTGAGCGATACATGACCAGCTGTCCCTCCACCGGTTAAAATGATTGTTTGTTGTTTCACATTAATTCTCCTATTCCATCAATTAGGCATTAGCATAATTGCGTCCGGAATCGACTTTGTACTTAGGCCTGCAGATGTTGTTTGCGCAAAAGCGTGCTAACGCAGCGACAGCAACGGATTTTGTCTGTGCGAAGCGCAGCGACAGCAACAACAAGTTGCAGGTCAGTTAGCCGTTATCGCATGGATGCGATGTTTTTTAGGCTAACATCCTTTTTAACTACTTTCCGATCCCATGACATCCGCTTGTAGCCATACTACTTTTTGTATACAGTCTTTTATTTTACTATATGCGGACGAAAAGATATAGATGAAGCTTTTAATTTCTTTATGTAAACGTCTTTAGTGCCGAAAACGCAGCGACAGATATATTTCTTCCTTGTACCTCTTTGGATATAGGTATATAAAAACCGCTAAGCTGGAGATAACGAATCTGTGTTATCCGCTTAGCGATTATTTAAACCTAACAAAGTGGCTTTTTTAAATGGTACAATTAATAAATCTTAATTACAGCGAGGTATAATAATGAAGATTATTGATTTAACTCACACATTAACTGAAAAAATAACAGTCTACCCAGGCACTGATCAACCATCATTAAAAATAATATGTAATCATGAATCTGATGGATTTAAAGAAACAGCTTTAACTTTGACTTCACATACTGGTACGCATATGGATGCGCCAAATCATATTTTTAAAGACGGTATTACATTAGATTTAATCTCAGTGGAACAATTTGTAGGTAAAGGTTTGGTCATCGATTGTAGTGATCTTACAGAAGGTCAAAAAATAACTTTAGACAGAATAAATAAAGTGAAGAAAAGAGCTGATCAAGCTGATTTTCTTTTATTTTATACAGGATGGGATCAATACTGGGGAACAGATAAGTATTTTGGTGACTACCCTCACATGACAGAAGAGGTTGCTGAATACCTAATTCAAAGTAATAAAAAAGGTGTAGGACTCGATGTCATAAGCATCGACTCAATGACAAGTTTAACAAATCACAAGAAAGTGCTATTTGATTCTAATTTTGTCATCGTTGAAAATTTAACTAAGCTCGGTGAAATCGGCAATGAACTGTTCACGTTTTATGCCCTACCAATGAAATACGAAAATGCTGATGGTGCTCCTGTCAGAGCAATTGCAATATTATAAGAACATGCAATAACCAGGTGCTCAATCGAGCACCTGGTTATTAGTTTATTGCTTCGGGGACTTTTTCGAAATTAAATCCTTTAAAAGAGACAATTCGTAATGATCCTGTACTTATTTTTTCGAGATACTACTCTTTATAGTGCAATCTTAGCTCCACCCATATAATATCTCGGTCTACATGGGTAACAACCTGTTTAGCAATTTGACGAAATGCGTTTTTTCTTCAAGTTTGAAACCAAAAATTGTATTTTTTATTTAAACAATTTCGCATCTGCCCAGTCGGCATGATCATTGTCAATATTATCATTTGCATTAAATGCAACTAACTCAAGTGTATTTTTTCCAGCAATATCTACTTCTACATGTTCAGCTAGTTCGTTTGATTTTTTTACCGGACTTATATACAAAATTTTACCATCGACAATTATCACAAAATTCACAGAACCATGACCTGGCGCTACTTGATCATCTATTCCTACATCAACTGTAAATTTAGTATACTGTCCATTCAAATTATACTTAATTGAACTATTTGAATGCGAGCCAATCCCTTTTTCATATTTCACACCTTTAATAGATAACTGTGTTTTATAAAACGATTGGTTTTTATTATAAGAAAAATAATCAGGTGTCATTTGCTCTATATCTCCTGTAACTGATACTGGCGTTAACTCATCACTTAAATACACAGAGACAGGTGCAGCTAACGTAGTTGTATTTCCGCTTACAAAAAATGTACAAATAGTAAGCATTAAAACCACAGCAAAACTTAATACATTAAATCGAAAACTTTTTGGATTAATAACGTGCTTTGTGTTTTTCATATCATATCCCCTTTCGATTTTGAAGTACAATCATATCTTTACATAAAAAACCAAAATTTTAAATACTTTTTTATAATTGTAAATATTGTTAAAAATTAGAATGTAAAAATAAAAACGTAATCACTTTATTACATTGATCCACTGTCGCTAGAACGTTTGTTTTTAATCATCTCAGAATAAATGTTCGCGTTTTAGCAAAAAGAAAATAATAAGAAATTAAAAAAACGCAGGTACTCACATTTAATGAGCCCTGACTTTTGATTACACGGATAGTTATTTTCAAAAAAAGAAGAGTTCGTTGAAACTGATGATGTAATACTGTATTCCCTTCTTGAGGAACCCCTGTATTATTTATCCCCCATGTATTAAAGATAATTGGATCAGGTGGCAGCATTACAAGCACCTCATAAACAGGGTCAACTGATTGCCAAGCATTTTGATTTTGCGAAGTTGCATGAATATAATGATGTGTTGCGGATGTCTAATCATAAGTATATCTTTGTTATATATTTTTAAGCCAAACATTATTAAAAACGTTGATAAAAAATGGTCAAGTAAATCGCTATGTATGAGGTGGAATATTAATTTCTGCTCCAGATTAACGTCTGGTTAATCCCACACTTTAATCACTGTAAATAAGAGGCATATGCCAATAGGCTCATTTGCCGAAGAGCCACTTTATTGATTATGCACATTCATTACACCACGGAAATTTTTTTACAACACAAAAGTGAAAAAATCTCTCTACCTACAAAACCTAAATTTCCGCTTATATTATGTTGTATAAAAAAAGATGTCCACTAAGTCTTTTACGACTTAGTGGACCCTATTATTCAATAAAGCTATTATTATTTTTGGATAAATTGTTGTGTCCAGTAGTTACCTGACTTCACATAGCCAACACCAATATGCGTAAATTTCTCATTTAAAATATTCGCGCGGTGACCTGGTGAATCCATCCAAGCTTGTACTACTTCTTGAGGTGTACGTTGACCTTGTGCAATATTTTCACCTGCACTCTTATACGTAATACCTAAAGCTTTCATACGATCAAATGGTGAACCGAATGTTGGGCTTGTATGTGAAAAATAGTTTTTAGATTGCATATCTTGTGATTTTTCACGAGCAGCTGCCATCAGTTGATCATCCGTTTTAAATGGTGCTAAACCAGCTTTTGTACGTTCAGCATTCGTTAATTTTACTACTTCTTGTTCAAAAGCATTCACATCTGAAGTAGTTGTTGATGGTTTAGATTGAGCTGGTGCAGTAGCTGTATTATCTTTTTGAGCTGTTTGTGTATTGTTATTTGTTGTTTGATTATTTTCTGGTACTTGTACTTCTTTTGTTGGTGCTTGTGTTTGTGGTTGTGGTTGTGGTTGTTTAACTACCCACTTATGATTTGACCACTGATTTGACCATTTATAAGAATAAACAACTTTATTACAGTCTGTAGTTGTGTTCCCCTCTGTAGTATTTTCTGCAGCGGAAGCCATTTGAATTGGAGCTGCTAATAAAAATGTTGCACAAATTGCAGTTAGTGTTTTTTTCATTTTTGCAATTCCTCCTTCTCTGCAAACAATCGTAAAGTACGAATTTAATAAATTTCTTACCAGCATCTGCTAACAACACCACCGGAGACATAAATTCGCATCAAACAGAGGGTTTTTGACAATAATTTTTAGCAAGTTCCACCAGCCTATGAAATACTTACGTTTCAAATAGGGTTGACACTTCTAAAAAACTATCAAATATTTTCAATATTCAAGTAGATACATATCCGAATTATAGTCTTAAACTATAGAAACATACTTCCTTTATTTTACTAATCCACAAAAAAAAATCTGCCATGATTACTACTTTAATAAGACAACTATTAGTAGTAATCAGCAGATTTTATATGTCTATATAGTGAAGCCTACTATTTAATTAATACCTATAACATTTAAGCTACTTACATCTTCACCAATAATAACGAGTTTTGCAGGCATTTTTATGTATTCTGGAAGCCATTGGACCATGCCATACGCATATTGAAACAGTAAAGGATTTTTTACACCTTCTATTGGCACATAGCCTTTCATTCGATACACGGTTTCAGGCAATGTGCGCACCCAATCTTCAAATTGCCCCTGTGTAAAGTCAACGTCATTAAATTCAACTAATCGTGAACCGAGATGCATTGATGCTATTGGGGCTTTCACAATGTCTTGTTTATCCACCTGAGCTGTTGCCTTTAAATCTTCTAATAAACGTAACGGCACTCGACCATTTGTAGTTTGCAAAATAAAGGCATGAGGATTAAAGCCTTGTAGCTCATAAACAACCTGTGCCTGCTCGGCCTCTGTTAATAAATCCGTTTTATTGGCCAGCAATAAATGTGCGTGACGGATTTGCTCCATAAATAAGGAGCGCACTTGCGGGGTTAATGTTTCTCGATTTAGCCACAGCTTCGAGTCAGCAACCGTAACAATTCCTTTGACATTTAACTGTTCCGCAAATAACGGTGAATAAACAGCGTCTAAAGCTTCTACAGGATGTGCAGCACCTGTTGTTTCTATAATTAAGACATCAAAGTCACTATCTAATAGAAGGGATTGAATTTGTGCCTCTGTTTTTTCAGCGCCAGAGCAGCAAATACAACCCTCTAGCATTTCCTTAAGCGGAATATCCTTTTCCACAGCCTGTGAGTCAAATGGGAGCTTTCCAAGCTCATTCATAATGACAGCAGGCTTTAAATTTTTTTCCTTTAGTTGTCGAATAACATCTGTTAGCATGGATGTTTTTCCGCTACCTAAAAAGCCACTAAATAAGTATACGTCCTTCACAATTATTACCTCCTATAAAAAAAACTGTCGCAAAAGGCCACTTGAGACGCCTGCTGCGACAGCTACTTTGTTAGTTTGTTAGTTTGTAGTTTACTCAGTTTTTGCTGGTGTACCAGTAAGCAGTTCTTTTGCTTTTAACAATTGAGGATCATCTGCTTTTATTTTAGCACGTAATGCATCCATTAAAGCATACGTTGTATCGCCAGTTAAAACGCCAGTTTCTTCAAGACCACTTGCAGCTTGCAGTTTTTTCACTGCACGCTCTGTGTATTGATCAAAAATACCGTTTGCTTTACCAGGCTCATATCCTAAAACTTCTAGCATCTCTTGTGCTGCTTTTACAGAGTTAGACTGCACATCCTTTTTCATTTCCATAGATGGATCTAAGTATGGTAATGATGCATAAGATGGGTATGACACTTTAACATCTGGAGCAATTCCTTTTTCGTGAATCCAGTTACCATTTGGTGTTAGCCATTTACCTGTTGTGAATTTTAGGTTAGAGCCATCTTTTAATGGTGTGACATTTTGCACTGTACCTTTACCAAACGATGTTTCTCCAACAATTTTAGCACCGACAGATTCTTTTAATGCCCCAGCTAATATTTCAGAAGCAGAAGCACTGCCGCTATCCACAAGGACTGTTACTGGGATATTATATTTTTTACCAGCAATAGCATTTGTAATTTTCGGCTCTTTATCTTTTTGTTGTACTTGGACAATCGGTTTACCTTCTGGAACAAATAAATTCGAAATTTCTATTGCAGCATCTAGGTAACCACCTGGATTTTGGCGTACATCTAAGACGATACCTTTCAAGCCTTTACCTTCGTAATCTGCAAGAATCTTCTCAAATTCTTTTGCTGTATTTTCACTAAATGACGTAATTTGAATATGGGCAATATCCCCTTCAAGCATTTCACCGTAAACCGTTTCAACCGGAATTTCATCACGGACAATTGTCATATTAAGAGGCTCAGCGTTTCCTTCCCTTTTCACGGTTAATTTTACTGGTGTTCCTTTTTCACCACGAATACGAGCTACCGCTTCAGATGCACTTAGCCCATGAATGCTTTTTCCATCTACAGTTAAGATAATATCTTTCGGTAATAGCCCCGCTTTTTCAGCAGGTGAATTTTTAATAGGTGACACAACTGTAATAGAACCGTTACGCTCTTGAATTTCCGCACCAATTCCTTGGAAACTAGAAGACAAACCAGACTTAAATTGATCTGCTTCGTCCTTCACCATAAAATCAGAATACGGATCACCTAAAGCGTCAAACATGCCATTAATAGCGCCATCGACCACTTTCGCATCGTCGATATCTTTGTAATAGTTGTTTTTAAGTAAATCATAGGCTTCGTACAATTTTGAAAATTCCGTACGCCCATTCGGTACTTTCACTTCCACTGCTTTCTTATCTCCAAATGTTAACGCAAATATCGTTAAGCCTGCAGTAATAAGGATTGTAAAGAACATCAGCATAATAAATTTAAACGGTTTCATTTGTATAAATTGTCCTGCTGGTTTCACTTCAGTAGGGGGTGTTTGTTCTGACTGCTGTTCTATACTATCTTTTTTCTGTTCATCCATCTTGATTGTCACCACTCTCATATACACTAACTTGTTGTCACACTATTACCATCTTAACAGGTTATAGAGAAGACGAAAAGAAAAAGACTGTCAAAATTTCACGACAAATCTTGTCCTACAACAATCTTCATAAAATCCAGCATTTCTTAATCACTATATTGTTAAGCACATTATTCTATGTAGATGTTATTGCTTTAGATTTTGTAAAAATAAAGGTGCCCTTAAAGCACTTCTAAAGGCACCTCTGTTATCTGCTAAGTTGAAGGTATATAATGGTACTGCTTTTCTATTTTACCCGTTTCCTCGAAGCAGTCAACTAAAATCCTCATAGAATATTAGAAATTACATATCCTCTTATGCATCTTTAATATACGTAACTTGCGCCAATTTAGCATTTTTTATTTTCATATCTGCATTTTTCACTGCATTGATTCCTGTAAAAGTTCCTGTTCTAATACGATAATTTGCAGCGTCCTGCTCAATGTAAACAAGCCAGCCGAATGTTTTTTTCATCACCTGTGCCGCGCTTTCTGCTGCTTTAAGAGTACTATACGTTCCCGTGAAAATTCGATATTTTTGCGTTTCTACTGGAGGTATTTGAGTATCTCCAGCTTTTTTTACCATGTCGATAAATTGTGACCAAGGTATTTTTCCAGCACGAATATTACGGGGGCAATTTTTCCCACTAAAATAATTGTGTTGAACAATATTTTGAATTGTTATATTTTCATCTTTTATAATTTTTGCGATTAGATTCACCGCATTGTCCACAGCTTTTAAATAATCTCCATCACTATTTACGCAAATTTCCACTTGAATTCCTTGGCTATTACCAACATACATTCCCGTTCCCCAGCACTCCCAAAAATGTTCAAATGATTGTACAGCTTCTTTGTCATCTACTTGCCAATGCCAGCTAGCTTCCCTACTGTTACCATTTATCTGTAGACGAGCATGGGCGTCAGCATCAGCGCCAACGCTCGTATTGTCGGTTTCATGAACGACAATATACTTTTTTGCATTATTTTTACCATTTGTTATATTCATTGCTTGTGAAGTTGATACTAGTTTTTGGCGTATTGTTACCATAGGTTTCCCCCCCTTCTTTTTGTCATAATGTAAAAAGCGGGATGATTGAACTTTAATCATACTATCTTACCTTTTGTAGTTCGAAGATAGATAATAAGTTCACTCTATATTATGAACCTTTTGTAACTTCTACTATGTTTTTATAAGCATTAATAACCAATATTCGCACTCGAAATTTACTGATTATATTGGGTGTGCGCTGAGCAGTTTTTAACTCAGTTCTTTTAATTTTTTTATAACAGAATGTACTGTTAGTCTATGAAAAGTAAGAAGCTGACCCTTATAAATGACAGAAAAAATACCGTACGGGGTTGGTGATAATTCCATCAACTTTTCTCTATCCTTAAGATCAACAAGCTTAACTTGTATATTCAATTTATTTGCACCAGCTATAATATTTTCTGTTGCAATTTCAACATATGGACATTGGAATGACCGTAAAATCGTTAAGTCGTTAAATTTTTTTAATCTGTCCTCCCAATCATTCGGAAAATAAGGTTGTTGGACTTCATTGCTCAATGGGTAGATCAGTAATTCAAAATCATATGGCGCCGTATCTATAAGTTGAAAATTGTTTTTCAAAAAAATCTCTTTACTTGGTGCCCATGACGTTTTTGAATTCGTAATAACAACAACTCCTTTTTTTGCTAGCTTTTTTGCATCTTCTATACATTTATTGATTAATCGAGTTCCATAACCTTTTCCAACTGTACTTACCCATAAACAATGAATCACTAAATAACTATCCGCATAAACCACTCTTGAGGAATTTTCTGCTTCTGTATATTCAATAAACCCAACTTGTTTTTTATTGTCCATCACTTGCACATATTTCAAGCCTTCCTCAAATCTATTGTTCAGCCATTTGTTCTTATTTATATATCCGCTTGATTTCTTCTTACTTCTAAGACAAAAACTCCCAGTTCCCTCTAAAAACTCATTATTACATTCAACTAATTCAACGTTACACAACAATACCAATCCCCCTATTCATTAGGGTAATTATACCTTTTTTGAATTATAAACATAACGTATGGTTGGTTTCCGTTCTGGCTGGGCGCTTTGTTGTTGCTGACGCTTCGCTTTCGCACAGAAAAGCATTTGTTGCTGCCGTTTCGCTTTCGCACAAAGCAAAGCTTCCTTGGGATCGATGAGCCGCTTCACCCGCATCGCTCGGTCCAGGGCCTCATCTGTGACGTTGATCCCCAAGGAGTCGTCCAGCCCACCCCAATCAACAAATCTTCATCGTATTTGTGCTATCTGTATATGGATAAGTCATTCCTAGAAAATGAAAAATCAGGCTATTTATATCTTTAGCCTGATTTCCCCACGGAAAAAAATTTATTATTATTTGAAATCCTTTACAGCCCATAAAAACAATGTAAAAGTACACATTTGAAACCTATTGGTTTTTGTCTTTTTTATTCTTCACTTCGAGTAATTCAGAAACTGTGACAAATTTATATCCTTGCCTTTCCAGTTCAGGAATTATTTTATCCATCGCTTGCACTGTTTGATGACGATTTCCGCCTCCATCATGAAAAAGAACGATATTTCCTTCTTTGACACCGTTTAGCACAGTGTTAACAATTCTATTAGTACCTGGACTTTTCCAATCTAAAGTATCTAAATGCCATGACCACATAACAACTTTATATCCTTCTTTAGCAATCGCTTGAATCATTGCATCTGAATACTGTCCTTCTACAGGGCGGAATAAAGTAGGCTTAAATCCTGTGATGTTCTGAATAACGTCATTCGTTTGATTTATTTCCTTTAGTAAATTCGGAACATTCGTCCTTAGAGGATGCGTAAATGTATGGTTGGCTAATTCATGACCTTCCTTATACATTCTTGATATTACCTCTGGATTTTTTTGCGCATTTTGACCAACAATAAAAAAAGTAGCTTTCGCATGATATTTGGCTAATAAATCTAAAATCTGAGATGTGTACTTCCGATGTGGACCATCATCGAAAGTAAGGGCAACAATTTTTTCATCCGTATTGACCTCCCAGACAATTTGTCCTGCTTCTTCATAATACTTCCTTCCTTTATTTTCATATTTCTCTGCGCCGACTTTTGCATAAAAAAAGGAGACAGTTAAAAGGCAAATAGGGAATAAAAACAGGAGTTTTTTCAAATCTTCACCTCCTCAAATAAAATATTTAGTACCTTATTATTTGAGGAATGTTAAAAAAAATGCTCTTTTTTGATTTTTTGTTGCAGTGTATACTTCAGTGATAGCAGCTAGAGGTTGTCCTTACAGTGATTTTGGAATTAAAACGTCACTGACTAAATAGCTATTCATGTTACTAACTATTCAAAAACTGCTCATTCATTTTAAATATCTGTTTCAAATGATGTTCCATATGTTCAAGATAATCTTGAATAAGCCACTGTAGAGTTATTAGTTGATTATTTTCAAAGCCACATTGTAAAGCAAGCTTTTCATTAGGGATATTTTTAATAACATATATAATTTTTTTATTTAAGCTCACCCATAGGTTCATTACTTCATCAAAAGGTAACTCTTGATACCCTTGAATTTTCACCCAATGAACTTGGTCATACGGTGTTAATAGAAAGGGTTGCTTTTCGTATTGTATATTAATGAACCTATCCAGATTATTAATGGCGGAGTCGCATAAATGGCCTAATATCTCTTTTTTTGACCACTTTTGAGGCGCTGGTCGTTGTGAAATCTCTAGTTCAGACATATGACGAAATTCGCCAGGAATGTTATCGATCCAAAAAAGTAATTGATCTATAATTCTATGCACATTTTTCACACCCCTATTGATATTTGAAATTAGCTATTTATAAAAACTTAAATAATAGTCAATTAATTTAATGACTTCATATATTTTTTTATATTCTTTTTCTATTTTATAGGAAATAAACAATATAGCTAAATTAAAACTCAAAACTGCTAGAGCGACGATTTGGACAAGTGATATCCCAGTCATCAATTTAATATTGATTGCTGAGGCAATTATTGTAATCAATGATAAGATGACACCACATAATGTAATATAAATTGGCTTTGATCTAATGATTTCATTTGCTTGCAATTTTAAAACATCTAGTAAAAATCGAATTTCTTGCAATTTATATTGTTGATCAAAAATCACGAAATATGACATATAAACATCGTTTGTTATATTTTCATTCAGTATATTTTTATGAATTTTTCTCACTAATCGATCACAAAAATCTTTATCTAATGCTTTTTCAGGTACGAATAGTTCCTCTTTATTTTCAAAAACATTTGTGCCGGGATGCTTCAAACCCCTCATCCTCTCATACTGGTTTACTTGATTTAATGACCTTATTAAGAAAACTCTTTTATAACCAAAACAAAGTCACCCAAATTTTTCAGATATTTAAATTATATGAAGGGATGGAAAGGTAGTATGTTAGTTTGGCTAAAAATTTTATTGGAAGTTTAGTGACTGCGGGAAACATACATAAAGTTCCTTAGTAAAGTTGTCGATAGACAGCTAATGCATCCGTAATATTGAACTGCTCTGTTCGTGAATCACCTTGAGCACCTACTGTTACTAGAATATACTCCTCGCCTTTAATTGTCGCTAAACTTGCTAAACATAATCCTGCTTGCTCTGTGTAGCCAGTTTTGCCGCCAATTATTCCACCCCTTGTATTTTCAATAGCCTTCAAATTTTTAAACATTCGACTCGTCACCGTCATTCCCTCTGGATGAAGATTCGTTGACTTTATTGAGTATCTTTCCGCCGTATAAATATCCCGAAAGGTGTTATTAGTTAAAGCATATTGTAAAAGTATCGAAATATCTTTCACACTCGTATAATGATCAGGATGATGGAGTCCTGTTGCATTCATAAAATGTGTGCTTTTCATCCCTAGTTGGTTAGCTTTTTCGTTCATTAACTTTACAAATTTACTCTCTGATCCAGTAATGTAATCTGCTAAGCCAATAGAAGCATCCGCACCTGAAGGTAGCATTGAACCATAAAGTAAATCTTCTGCTGTTACCTCCTCATTAGGAAGAAAGCCTGCCATAGAAGCATTTTCTTCATATAAATTCTTAAATATACTTTTAGGAAGTATAATCTTTTCCTGTAAATTCGGGATATTTTCAATTGCCACTAAAACCGTCATGATTTTCGTCAAAGAAGCTGGAAAAATGATTTCGTCACTATCTTTGTCCAGTAAAATCTTATTTGTGTCTAAGTTCACTAATATAGCATTTGAGCTTTGTAAATTTACATCAAGATTTATTTCACTTTTCTTTGGCATTTCCAGCTGAGGATTATCTATTTCTAGCTTAGATTGTTGAAATGGATATTCTTTTACAAACATGGACACCAAAAAAATAATTATCAGTAAAATTAAGCTATAAAATCCTTTTCTTTGAAACATAAAAACAACTCCTTCTATCTATACCTCTATTGAAACATAAAAGAAGGAACTATTTTTTTAATAATCTATTAAAGAATTCTTAAGGTTTCTTAAGAAAGTGTTGGAAGCATAACAGTGAACACTGTTTTTCATCATTACTTGAAGCTGATATTGTTCCTCCATGAACATGGACTATTTCATTGGCAATTGCAAGACCAAGACCAGCCCCACACTGTCATGCAAAGTCTTATTATTTAAGGAAATCTAAAGAATCACACATAAAAAACCACTCGTTTGATAACGAAGTGGTTTAAAGAATTATTATGTTGAAATATATGCCATTAAGGTAGGTTCATTATCTTGTTTGATCATCATAATAGGCTTCATTAGCAGCCTTTTCATTTGTGCCCTTTATATAAGCTAAAATCACATCTGGTCGTTTCAGTAACATCCAGTCTCCATAATGGTCAAATCGTCTGCACGAAGTAATCATTCCACTTTTAATCGTTCCGTACTTTTTACCGTGCTTCTTGCCCCACTGTTTTAAACGCTTAGCAAAATCAGCGTCTTCGGCCATTAGCATACTCTCATTAAAACCATTTATTGCCTGAAAGTCTTTTTTATAGCACCAAAAAATCCCTACAGAAATAAAACCATACTTAATCAGTAAAGGAACAATTAGTAGCATGGTAGATACTACTATACCTAAGGACATTCTTTCAAAACTTCCGTTCACGCCTCCTCCAATGAATTGGTTGGATGCTAAGTGCTTTTCAACCTCAGTTAGCATGTGCTCTGTCATTCGAGTATCAGCATCAATTGTAACGAGAATATCGCCTTTTGCTAACGCAGCTCCAGCATTTCTAATTTTAGATAAATTTTTATCGTTATTTTCCAATGTCACGCAATTGTAGGATTGTGCAATTTCTTTCGTTTTATCGGTACAACGATTTAACACAACAATAACTTCTACTTGATCTATATACGGTTGTGCAGCCTTTGCAATCGACTCTAGACACCCCCCAATATAATTTTCTTCGTTATGAGCAGGTATTATAATAGAAAATTTCACATCAGGAACATCTTTTATAAATGGTGTACTTTCCGACATATAAAATCTCCCCTTAATAAGTAGTTCTCGTTATTTTAATTTAAGTAAACGCTTCCCTCAATTTTTTATTTTTAGGTTTTTATGTCTATTCTGTAACAACATTTACACTGTAGTAAAATGTATTAAGTTCCATTTTTGAAATCACATTCAATTTTTTGGTCAAAAAAATTGAGTTGATTTTGTGATTATCAACTCTTTCGTCTCATTTTATTTAAGATTTTCATTCATTAGAACTTCTTTTATTTGATCTGCTTGAGATGAAAATCGCCGTTGAGAAAATAAACATTCCAGTACATAGCCACATCGTTATCCCATTCCATTGCCCGTTGAATATTGTAATATTTGTGAGGATGATAAATTGCATGACACAAGTTGCTATATATAGTGCTAAGGGATAGTTCATGAAACCGCCTCCATTTCGAAGTCTACATTTATTATATTATTCAACACATACAGAAAAAATCCTTTAAACAATGAACAAGAGTACTGCAAAAATCGTTGCAGTACTCTTGAATCGGATGGGCTTAACTTCCAAATGCGAAAATAAGCTCTGTCTCACAAGCTATTTCTCCGTCAACTGTTGCAATTCCTCGCCCTTTACCAATGGCACCCTTTAAGCGTGTAATTTCCACTTCAAGACGCAATTGATCACCAGGTTTAACTTGTTTTTTAAAGCGACAATTATCAATACCTGCCAGTAATCCAAGTCGGCCTTGATTCCCTTCTTTAGTGAGCATAATAATGGCACTTACTTGAGCTAATGCTTCGACAATTAATACACCTGGCATCACTGGATAATTCGGGAAATGTCCATTAAAAAATTCTTCATTGATCGTTACATTTTTAATGGCTACCGCTCTCTTCCCCTCTTCTAATTCCAATACTCTATCCACTAACAGAAACGGATAACGATGCCTAATAACTTCTTGTATTTGTTGAATATCTAGCATAAAAAACCTCCAAAAATATTGTCACCTAATTCTATCATTAATTATTAGTAGTTGGTACTATTTTAAGTTTAAAATACGAATTAAAAGCCACAATCCCATGGATGTGGCTAATATATTTTGTCTTAATAATCTTGCTTATGAAGTGGCCAAATCGATGTAGCTACTTTTTTATATAAGAAGTTTCTCAAATAATAATTTGGGGCTGCTCCTAGTGTATCAACATAAATACTATCTCCCAACATTATACAAATATAATCAAATCATTTTCTGATTTTTTTAAATAATTGTTTTCACTTCTTTTCAGCATTTCATTATCGACAGGCATATAGAAGATAGCATATAATATTTTTTGCATTCAATAAGTTAATTTTATTATTCTCTTAATTGAATGTTTAGTTTATTAGAATAGGATGGATAAATATGTTATCTTTTATTGCAATAGTTTTTCTTTTATTTTTAATTCCTGGTCCGGCTGTTATCATTACCATTACGCAAACGTTGAAAGGTGGTAAAAAGAACGGTATTTTCACTGCACTAGGCATTGGATTAGGTGATTTAGTTCATACGTTAGCAGCTGTATTAGGGTTATCAGCAATTTTAATGAACTCTGCCACTGCATTTGAGATAGTGAAATATATTGGTGTTGCTTACCTAGTTTATTTAGGTATTCAAATGCTCTTAACAAAACCACAAAAAATAGAAAAACCAACTGTTGAACAAAGTCCGGCAAGTTCTTCGTTCCGACAAGGTTTTTTAGCGGAGATTTTAAATCCAAAAACTGCATTATTTTTCTTAGCGTTTTTACCACAGTTTGTTCAGCATAATGGTCAATCGATCACTGTACAATTATTGATTTTAGGCATTACTTTTGTTGTGATGAGTGCTTTATATACTATTTTGTTAGCTATTATTACAAGCTTTATTGGTGAAAAAATCTTTACGAAGACATCAAACAATGGTTCGCGTTGGATTGAAAAGGCAGTTGGTTTCGTTTATATAGGTCTAGGCGTTAAATTAGCACTTCAAACTCAAAGTAGATAATATATAGTTTCTTAGGGAGAACACGATAAATACGTGCTCTCCTTTTATATTTCAAGAACAAGTCCCATTTCAACTCTTACTTCTTTTTTTTCAATATCATTATTGGAGTAACTTAATAGATCACAGCCAATTAGTTGAAATCCATGCTTTTTGTAAAATTGAATTGCAGGATAATTAGAAGTTTGCGTTTCTAAAACGATCGCCCTTACCCCTATTTCTGTTGCTCGCTTTTTCACCAAAGCCATGAATTTACTTCCAATTCCTTTATGTTGATGAGATTGATCAATATGAATATCATTAATTCTTAACACATTATGCCACTTCTCTTGGCTGATGCTAACAATTCCTACATCTTCTTCATTTAATTCAGCAATATAGCATTCAATATCTTCTATATGATCTTCAAAAATTTCTCCTTCCAAATACTTGTGAAACGGGGTTTCGAAATGTTTTAACGTAAAATCAATTGCCCAGCCATTTTCTCGTTCTTTATAGACAACATCATAATAGTTGTTGGAGACGTATTGATAGATAATTTTTTTACCGTTAGGATAGTGTTCTTTATATATCCTTTTTATTTGAAACAACTTTAATCACCCTTTTCATAGTTCATTAGATAATCTTACTGAAAATTGGTATTACTATAAACAATTAGAAGATTTACAACTTGAATAGCTGATTACATTCATTATAACCCCATTCGGATTTTTGGATCACTTGAATACATGAGTCCTGTTCAGTATAAACTTGTACACCATAAAAAATTGTTTAGTTTTGTGTAGACAATCCACTTGTTATAAAATATTCTTATTACTCTTTAATTAAAGAAGGTGTACACCAAAACGGCATAAAATTTCGTCAACTTCATCCATTAAGCGTTGTAGATTCTCTCTTCCTACCTACTTAGACTCTGTAATTAAATATTCCACAGCTAATACAGAACTCTCAAAAAGAGCCCAATATAGAAAAGCTGTCTTAATTAACAGCCATTAATCTTTTTATGATTTATTTTGAATATCTTCATACCATTTTAGTGCTGTTAGTTCTATGTGTTTAACAAAATAATCTTTACCCTTTATGTACGATTCTTGTCGTGCTAATTTTTCTTTTAATTCTCCATAATTCTTCATATCATCTGGGTGCGATTTTAAATAATCTCGAAAAGCCAGGTGCCTTTTTATTTCATAACTCCCAATCTGATAGGATGTGAACGTGATGAGAGCGATTGTCCTCACCATTTCGAAAGTATCTACGTTTAACTATCCCATTTTCATTAGGATTATATCCAATTTCTTGCATCAATATACAAAATTGTTAATACCTTTCGCAACAGGCATTATCTCTATTTTTGGTTTAACTTTTAACCATGGAACGAAAACAGCCTAAAAATCAATTATGCCTCGGCATAATTACGTTCGGAATCGGCTTTGTGCTTAGGCATGAGATGTTATTTGCGCGAAAGCGTAGTACTAACGTAGCGGCAGCAGCAACAAGTTAAAATATTTACTTTTTGCCCCATTTGTGCGATTTTATGTACAAGCTTATAGACCCTTAGCAAACCAAAAGTCTATAAGCTTGATGTGGCCTATTCTATTTATTGTTTAGGTGTATTTGCGGTTAGTGGATTACTGTTTGCTACCAATTGTACCGGTGTCGTGCCTTGTTGAGCAGACTGTGTCATTTGTTGTTCATTATTCATTAGCCCAAAGCGTTTCAGTACACCAAAAATCGCCGCGCCGCCTATAATGCCCCATGCTAAAAATCTCACTGACGAAAACCTCCTTTCTCCATTCTGAATTTTTTAAAACAGCTTTAGTATTGGAAATCCTATGCGGTTTATACTGTGTTAACTGAACGAGTTTTTTGTTCAATTTACAGATTATTTGTAAAAATAACAGAATATAGTAAAATAAAATAGAATAAATTTCAATCGGAGGTAGTATATGAATATTAAAATTGCTTCAATAGAAGAAATCCCACAAATAGAAATATTATATGAAGAACTGTTTTTAGAAATGTCAAAGCTACAACCTCAATACATAGCTCCTGCTAAACAGGATGTAGAGTTTCTTAAAAACATAATTTCGGGAGAACAATCAGATATTTTTGTTGCTGGATTGGATAACAACATTGCCGGATTTTTACTAATTCAAGAATTAGCAACACCTCCATACTCTTGTATCGTACAGCATAATTATGCATATATTATGGATGTAATTGTTGGAAGCCAATACCAAAGTAAAGGCATCGGTTCCCTATTGCTACGAGAAGCAAAAAAATGGGCAGATGAGCGTAAATTAGCTTACTTGGAGTTAAGCGTTTTACCAGAAAATATTGGCGCTATTAACTTGTATGACAAACATGGATTTATTGAAACGAGCCGTACTATGCGATTAGAGCTTTAAAGTTATTTATGATATTAGAGCCTGCGTTGAGCAAAGCAGGCTCTTTTATATTAAGTCGAATGTAAACTATCGCCTGTTTTATGTTTACTTATATCCTCTAAACTCCAATCAATTATGCCTCGGCATATCCCGTGACATCCGCCGGAGGCTTTAACTACTTTCAGCTATTATTTTCTGTAGCGAAAGCAAAGCGACAGTTACATACGTTTGCATTCGCTGAAAAGTTACCTAAACCAACATTCATCTCACCACCTATAAAGGAGGGAAACTTCTACTGAAGAAGTTAAATAAAATCTTTCCAAGTAAAATCAATACTTAAAATACCAATTGGAAGTTCGGTAGCAATATAGTTTTTTTCAATGGCCAATTTTGGTTTACGGAAACATACAAGATTATTATAATAACCAAAAGCTCTGCAAATAGACGGACGGACCGAATGAATTCCACATCGGTCATTTATTTCGTCATAAAATATACAGGTTCCATAAAAACGTTGTTGGTTTTTTAAATCTAGGCTCATTTTTTTAGGCATCGCTTTGATTTTCTTTTTTATTTTCTTTAACTCCTGTTCTGTAATTGGAACAGGCCCACAACATATCCCTCTACAGCCTTTACAAGGTAATTCTTCCATAAAACAATCATCTCCTAGAAAAAGCAAGTGTTTTAATTCGTTTTTTTATTTGGATTCTCTAGTTCAGTAACTCAATGAAGTCAAAAAAATAGGATTCCCCTGGCCAGGAGAATCCTATTTTACACTTTAAATTAATAATTGTAAATTATAGCATAAATGAATTATTTTGTCAATTAATTAATCTACACAATTTCTAGTATCTAGCATCAAATTCAATAGTATTTATTTAAAAAACCAATGATAACATTATTTATATGATGGTTTGTATGATGGTTTGTATGATGGTTTGTATGATGGTTTGTATGCTCATAGAGGTGTAAATACTGGCAAAGTGACCTACATCATCTTTTAACGGCCAACCCTTATTATTAAAATCCTTCTTTCTCATAACAGAAATGGAATTATTACTATCTTTAGTGTGATCAAGACCCAAAGCATGTCCTACTTCACGAACTGTTGTTTCTCTCCTTTGAGTTTGATTTAATCCCTTCCATGATTTATAAATTGTTATGTTTGAATTAAAAGAAGAACCATCACGATGAGTAGTATATGCTTCACCATTACTATTTACGTAATCAACATTAACATTTCTACTAATATCTACCTCTTTAGTGAATTTAACTTTATTAGTGCTATGTCCAAGCAGTAAATCCTCTTAAAACATCATCTTTATCACCCATATTAATCGGTTCTGGGCTAATGTAATAATACAAATCTAAATTATCCTTCTTTTTAAAATCTAATAACTTATATGTATCAGCCGAAATAGGTACAGATACAACACAAAGTAATAGTACAATTAAAACGACTTTCATTTTCCCCTTCATTTAACCATCTCTTCTTTGATTTACACTTTATGGAAGTCACATAATTTAATTTAACCTTAATTAAAATACGAATAAAGGTATACAATTTATTATTTAACTTCTATGGTAAAAATGTAAGAAGAACTTCCTTTGTCCCATCTACTAGAAACAATATATATATATTTGCCTTTTTCATTTGGTGCAGAAAAAACATTACCTTCTACTTTTATTTTTTTACTTTCACCCAAATGTTCCATTTCTACTTCTATTTCATCAATAGGTTGTTTCTTAAAATTGATTTTTATTTCACTTTGAGGGGATACAGGAAATGGAACAATTTTATTATTATCAATAATTGTTGATGGAGAAATTTTATCAACACATTCTGAACCTGTAAATTTACTCCAACAATAAGTACCTTGTAATACTGTTATCTTTTTGCCTTCTGACAATACAATTGGCTTAGGTGGACCAGCATTAAGTAACATGATAATCAACAGAAATACGACAATAAAAAAAGTAATTATACTTATCTTTACACCTTTCATTTAAACCCTCCTATCAAGTGTCAGAAAATTTAAAAGAGTCTCAAAAAAAATCCTTATCAACTTATATTTCCATACAGGTAATTTTTCGTGGTTAAAATAAGTGTTCTACATGGAAAAGTAGCATTTGAAACTAGTACACTTCTTTACCTGTCATTTGGTGAGTTCCCTTGATGGGGAAGGAAGTCTCCTGATTTAACGCTCTCTCCCGAAAAATGCCAGCCATATTTTCCTGTTTGGCCAGCCCTATTTTTTCTTCTTTACTACGCGTAAATCCTAATAATTGCCGTTCACCGATGAAGCTTAAATTTTCAGATGTGAAATACTCGCTTTCTTGCCACTCATTTTCTTTTGTTAGAACTTCTCCAACAAGTTCAAACTATTTTCATGTTGCATTATGTCGTTGGATTCTTTATGGGAGCAACCACTAATACCAATCCACAAATTGTAACGAAACCTATAATTCTTTTCACTAATTTCCCCTTTTAATTGTGTAACGATTATTTATCATTTTTTGTTACAAAATTTATCCTTGTCATTTCCGTTATATTCTAAGTGTAATTGCACAATCTAAACTGTAACTAAACAATAACGGAGGTTATAGCAATGAAAAAATTCCTATATATCGGAGCAATGGCAGCATTCCTATTAACCGCTTGTTCTTCTCATGATGAAGCTCCAGCTAGTGAACAAGCGGAAGCAAAAGAAAAAACCGTCAATGCTGAGACAAAAGAAAATCTTGAGAAAAGTTTTTTATATGATTCGGAAGATCCGTTTACAAAGTGATTGAAGAGGACAGATAACTAATTAAGGTTATCTGTTCTTTATGTGTACTTCCATCACTGAAATCTCTTCGTTTAGTTTGGAGTTAAATCAGTCTTATCATGTGGAATTTGATCAATCATATGCGTTATGCGTTCTTATGCTCATGTTTTATGGCTGTTGTTAACTTTAATACTTCATTAACTGCCCAGCTTTGGTGTTCGTGGAATAAGTAATCAATCGCTTGCATTGGTTCAATCCATTTTAGGAAGTGGTCAACTTCAGATGGTTTACTTATTTGCCTACCCTTATCGCATAAATAAAAATAACCTTCGCTAAGGTAATATTTATTTTCATTTGTAGAATAAAAATATCTCTGGGCACACCCTATAAAATGACCTATTTCAATATCCATTCCCATCTCTTCAAGGGCTTCTCTTTTTAAACATTCCTCGTGAGACTCATTTTTTTCCATTCCACCACCCGGGAGGAAAAATTCGCCATCATTTGTTTGAATAATCGCTATTTTTTCTTTCTGACTATTGAATATTAAACAATAAACAGCGGGTCTCCATATGTAGCCTTTGCCTTCTATTTTCTCACCGAATGTGATAATACCCATAATTAATCCTCCTCTGTTTCTGATTCGCTATTTGTTTTATCAAGATAGTTAAAGAAAAAAATCCTGCAAAAACAGGATTTCAAACAACTTTTACTTTATTTTAAATGATCAATCTTATGATAAAACTACAACAAACCCTTTAAATTAAACTGCTTTCCCATTATTAAATGGAGGTGCTGCTCCGTATTAATTTACTTTAATTTTTCTTTCTTTTTAAGAACAACAAACGATATCGCTGTCCCTTGATTTGGTTTACTTTTAATTTGAAGTCCCTTACCATAATGTTGTTTTAAACGAAGATCTGTATTAAGCAATCCAATGCCAGTTGAAGTCTCCGATTTTCTCTCTAGTAATCGTTCCATTGTAGCCTCATCCATTCCAATACCATTATCTGACACAGTAATCTCAATGTACCTGTCGTAATCTACAATGCGAATATGAATATTCCCGCCATTTTCACGAGGCAAAATACCATGTTTTAAAGCATTTTCAATTAATGGTTGGATGGTTAATGATGGGATCATGACGTCTGTAGAAACTTCCAAATCCCACGTTGCATTGATACGCTCCCCAAAACGTTCTTTATGAATATATAAATAGGATCGAACAAGATTTAATTCATCCTCAATTGGAACAAGCTCATCAATATTCTGGAACTTAAATGATTCCCTTAAGAAATCACACAGTGCTTCAAGTAGCTTACTAGTACGTTCAATATCAATTTCACTTAATGTAACAATGGCATTTAGTGTATTGAAAAGAAAATGCGGCTGTATTTGTGCCTGAAGCCAAGCTGCCTCCATTCGAAGCCGTTCTTGTACAGATTGTTTAACATCGGTTAGTGCTTTTACTCTTGATCTTAGCTCTAAAGCGTCCACAGGCTTCATGACATAATCATTAGCACCAGATAAAAATCCATTTTTAATGTCTTGAGACTGACTTCTTGCCGTAAGAAGTAACACTGGAAGTTCTGTTATTGAAAATTGCTGACGAATTGCACGTACTAATTCGTACCCGGACATATTTGGCATCATCACGTCTGAAATGACCAAATCCCACTCTTGAGACATTAATATTTCAAGAGCCTTACTACCACTTGTAACCGTTACTAAGTCGTATTTTTCTATTGAAAGTATTGTTTCGATAACTCTTAAGTTCACTGGATCATCATCGACGACCAAAACGCTAGGTCGATTTGCTTCAATAATTGAATGGTTTTCAGTTCGATCATCGAATGGATTTGTAGAAGTCGCTACTGTTGATTCTTCCATCGCATTAGATAGTAGAGCCTCATGTTCTGTAGCATTTTCCTCATCAGGTAAGTCTGATATTGGTAAAGTGAAAGTAAATTCAGACCCTTTCCCTACAACTGAATGTACCTGTAATGTTCCCCCATGTAGTTCAACTAATCGTTTACTAATACTAAGCCCTAGCCCAAATCCGCCTTCAATCATTGCCTTACTAAGGGTACCCTGTTCATATGGTTTAAATATACGTTGAATGGTGTCCTCATCAATACCAATACCAGTATCCGAAATAACAATTTCTGCCATACCATTTTTCACTTGACCTAATATTGTCACTTCACCTTCGTTCGTGTATTTCACCGCATTATGAAGAAGATTGAAAACAATTTGAATAACTCTATTTTCATCAGCAACTACTTTTGGAAAATTTTCAGGAAAATGATGAATTAACTGAATCTGCTTTCCTTCCCTCATAACATAGAGCATATCTAATACACCCGATACAATTGGCTGAATCGAAAATGTTTTAAGGTTAAGTTTAGGATTATTTTCTTTTAAACTCATAACATCTAGTAAATCATTTAACATTAGTGACATACGCCTTCCGACAGATAGCACTGTTTCTAAATCCTTGACACTTTTGTCACTGAGCACACGATCTTCTCTTTCCAAAACAGCTTTTGACATGTTAAGGATCCCATGAAGTGGATTGCGTAATTCATGAGACGTATTGGCAAGGAATTCATCCTTTAATTTATCTGTCTTTTGGAGCTTAATAGCAAGTTCTTTCGTTTCCGAATGGACTTTAGCATATCCTTTAAACCATAAAATTGCCAAACAAGCCACTGTTATAACAATATCAAATGGATACATAATTATTTTTATTCCAAAAATAAGAAGTAGGCCATCCCATATAAGATTATTACCAAATGCTAAAATGGCAAAAAGTAAAAAAATATTACTTTTAATCTCTTTAATTGATTCTCGCATTACTGTTAGAATCGTTATAACGATCGGGATTCCTAAAATCATAATGAAAATGCCTTGATTGATTACTACATAACGAGTAGGTAGTAAGATGGTCAATAATGATGCTATAGCACAGAAAATACTAAACAAGTGAATATATTTTCTCACATGCCGAGGTAACCAATGTTTTATGCATTGAAGCAGTGAAAAGCCTATGCCAATCATAGAAAGATGAACTAATTTAAAGGCCCAATCGTAACTAATCGGAAACCAATAAGATAATAATTTGTCCTCGCTTCCTAATAGGAAATAAACCATACTATTAATCGATAACAGAGAAAAGTAAAGCAATCTTCTTTCTTCCATGATTCCTACAAAAAATAAAATAATGGAATAGATAGCATGTAGTAAAAAAACTACTGCTACTAGTTGTTGCATATTGATCGACAATTGAGTTTCCCGAGCTAATATATCTTCTTTCCCTAATTTAATGGAGCGAACAATCCCACCGTCACGAGGGTCCTTAAAGTTTGAAGCTTGAACAATAATTTCGATTTCTTTGTGACCGTTTGCTTCAAAGGATGTAGTATATGGAACATTTCTGGCAACCGTCTTTTCTGCAACCTCCCCTATTTCACCTGATTTTGCCAACCGCCGACCATTTACATATAAAACTGAAGAACTTCGCACACTCGGAACGCGAATACTATAAGTAATAGTGTCTTCTGGATTGACGAGTAATTTTAAGCGATAAGTACCGTAACCATAAGGGCTCCTCTCTCCCTCTTGTAAAGAAGGGCTCCTCTCTCCCTCTTGTAAAGAAGAGCTCCACCCCTTAGGAACCTGTATGTATTTAGCATGATTCTTCGTAGATTCGATATGCTTTTCTTCACTTACCAACCAATTATAAGGATAAAATTCCCACTCCCCATCAAGTGTAAGAGCATGACTATCATTAAAATTCCAATTTCTTAAATCCATTTGCCCTTTTACAGCATGTGGTTGATCTGTATTATTAAATAAGTTCAGCCATAAAATTCGTGAGCCTGTTAGAAAGATAATAAACAAGCAAATGATGAGAACAATTTTTCTCTTTTTCATTAGGAATAATTGTCAAAAGGTAGTTTATGTTTTTCTGTTATAACACAAGCTCCTTAGGCAAAACCACACCTCCTACGATATATTATCGTATCTGAGTTACCATTACTTTTAAATCTATTTCTTAAACTAAAATCTAAATTTTATAAGGTATTAGTTTTGACCTTTTATACAACAGAAAGAAGGCTTTTTGATATCGGGTGTTTAGGCGCCCACCGAAGGTAGTTAAATGATTTTAGGCTGGCACAGCATGCTAAAATGTAACAGCTCTCACTGTCATGCGGAGTGCCATCCAAATCAAAAATATTTCCTTCTAAAATTACGATAGCTTTAACTGTTTAAGTGCATAATCAGTTGTTATTGTAATGTTTTCAGGTATTTCGTCTATTGCGAACCAATGTACTTTTTCTAAAGCATGCGGTTCTCTATTTCGTACTTCCCCATTCGTAATACGAGCAGCGAAAGTAGGTGCTACATAATGCATATCTTCCGTTTGAATAATATGATTGGTCACACATACTAATCCTGTTATTTCGATGTCCACTCCAAGCTCTTCCTTAATTTCTCGTATAATCGCATTTTCTATTGTTTCCATATAGTCAACCTTGCCACCAGGTAAACTCCAACAGCCGGCTTCAGGTGCTTTTTTTCGTAAAACAAGTAAAATTTTATTTTCGTCATTTTGGATAACTGCTCCCACGCCAACCTTTGGTAATTTTCCATTTTCCATTAATCTTTTCCCCCCTATGAAAACTAACCTCTATCGAAAGTTTGTCACTTTTTTTACAAAGGTCTTTTTATCTTAATTGCAAATTTATTTCTTTAAGTTAGATGATTACCTTCTCTCCTTTTTACTGCTTTACGTATTATAGATTGTAGAAAGGAGGTAAGTTATTATGGGCTATTCAGGTAATGGTTACGGCACAGGGTCCGCTTTTGCCCTAATTGTAGTATTATTTATTCTTTTAATTATCGTTGGCGCAACTTTCATTAGTTACTAAAAAACGACACTACCAAAATCTCAATTGCTCATACTTTTCCTAGAGAAATAATAATTTATCCCTAACCTTCTAAGAATACTCAGGGTCACTGTCCTCCGGTGACTCTTTTTCTTTCTAAATAAAACATCTAACGACAAAAGCAATAACATAATTAATAGATATTATTACCACCTATTGCTTTTAAGTATTCACCTGCTGAATCTACACCATTTTCAACACCGTTTATTCATTTTAAAAAAACCTTTTTCTCCTTTATTTTTTAAACATTCCTATTATATCAACTTTAGGAATATTAAGGGAGTTAAATTTTCGCAAGAATCTCGTTTATTTCATCGTTTTAATGACAAAAACCAAGACAGTCATGAATCTATCTTGGTCCTGGCCATTTTATGATTTTTAACCTTTATTAGTGAAAAGATATTAGTATCATACGGAACACCGTTTTGGTGCATATAATTTTTTAATATCCCTTCTTTTTCAAAGCCTAATTTGGTTAATAGTTTATTGGAAGCTTCATTTTCAGTAAATACAATAGCTCCAATACGCATTAAATCCATTTCTTGAAAGCCGAATGATAGTACTCTATTTACAGCTTCCTTTGCATACCCTTTTCCCCAGCTTTCAGGAAAAAGCGCATAACTGATATCAGCTCTTTTATGCTCAGTAGACCATTCTTGAAAACCAATAGTACCAATAATTCCCTCTTGGTCTTTTAATGCAATTCCCCATTTTATACCACGTTTTTCATCATAATTCTTTGAAAAATTGTTAATGATTTGTTTAACCTGCTCTATACTTGTTAATGGATTTTGCCCATAATGGCGTAATACATCGGCATTAGAAAAGCAATTTAAAACATCTTGGGCGTCATGTTCAGTAAGTTCTCTTAACACTAATCGTTCCGTATCTAAAATAGGAAACACCTTCTTCACTCCACTTCCAAATAAGGTATTATTTAATTCTATCTAATAAAACGAGAGTTGCAAAACTATTTTTAAATAATTTATATTACTATGTTTATTCAATAAATTTTGTAAAAATAATAACTTTGCCGTGGGGGATTCCTACACTAATGGCAATGAAAATGCAAAATAACACTTAATTGATTGATAATGAAATGGTCTCTCCATCTAATGAACTTCTTAAAATGTTATCCTCAACTCGTAGCGCTGAACTAATTTATCCTTCTTCAGGATTAATCCCACCATACATAAGGTGATTGGCCCTGCGTTTATTCCTCTGTACAACATAGTATAAAGAAAAAAAGGAAGTATCATTTATTTGTTGCTGTACTATTAATCGCACAGCATTGTCCTTTGATAGCACCGTATTCTCTATTTCACCAATGATACAAATGCGCCGCTGTAGCTTATCAGCCCTTAATTGTGGCGCTTGCTTATATGGGCCTAGACGAAGTGAGTAATCCCACATTCCAGCGTATAGGTATTACTTTCAAAATGATCGAAAAGACAAACTGGAGAAATGGATGCCGGTATATGTGAACCACATTTTGAAATAACAGTAGAAAGTCGTCATTAATCCCTTCTTCCCAGTGCCCATAGCTGTTTATTAACATTAAAAAAGTAAATGTATTATAAAGGCTGTTCCGTATTGATACAGCATTTTATAAAATATATTACTTTTCTTTTCTTCAAATAATCCTGCTATAAATTTTTATAAGGAGGGGATTGTTTTGAGTTGTCCATCTTATGGAGTAAATACACCCGGTACAAATTTTGCCTTTGCTATTGTTTTATTCGTGCTATTGATTATTGCCGGTCTTGGCTTATTTTATTTATTAAGAACTTTAGTATGGACCAGTGCGTAGTCTTGCCTATTATCACAAATACTCAAAAAATAAAGTGTGTTGGATTTTTACAAAATCTTCATAAAATCAAATCAAAGAATGGGCAACCGAACTATAGAAACTACGTTTGGTTCCATTCTAGGGCTTACGTGTACACGGAAGTCCTTTTTTCATGTTTTCAAAAACACGGATGTACAACTATCCTTGTCTTCTCATATTTAATTTCGAACAATTTTAGTCACCAGCTTATACAAGGTATTTTTTCGTCAAATGTTTAATTTCATTTTTCTACTCACGCTATTCATTTCAAAATGTTTATAAAAATCAATAGCTTTCGTATTGAATTCCCAAACATTTAACTCAATTGAATTAACCTCTCTTTCTTTAGCCCAGGTTATACAAGCAGTAAATAATATTTTTCCAATTCCTTTTCGCTGTAGTTCAGCTTTTACACCAAAATCGTGTATGTACGCATATTTCCGTGGAACAAGCGACTCGAAAGATGGAGAAGTTTCAACACTTATGACTGCGAAACCTACTACAATTTCATCTTCCTTTGCAATTAGAATATCACTTACTTCGTTGCCAATTAGTTCTTTATAATAAGTTTCAGGCATTACTGACTCCACACTTTTAAAAATCGTTGGTTCCTCCATCACATGCTCTTCATGCCCTTCTTTTACTATCTCATTCACAGGTAAATAATCTTCATCTGTTGCAATAAAAACCTTGATTGTCATCATTTAAGCCCCCTCATTTTAATATACTATTAAGAGATTATGGTATTAAACAATATGGAATTTTTAAGGATCATCACCAAAACGTGTGGTTGATTTCCGTTCCGACTGGGCACTTTGTAGCTGACGCTTCGCTTTCGCACAGAAAAAAACATTTGTAGCTGACGCTTCGCTTTCGCTACAGAAAACATCCGCTGCGCTGCAGGGTCTCGGGCCAACACGCTGTTGGTCACGAAGGCGTTATCACAGGATGTGATGCTTTTAGCCTTCGTTCCTCTATCGCTGATCCCCAAGGAGTCGCCCAGTCTGTTAAACTTGTTGCATGGTATAAGGCTGTTTCGTACACTTAGTTTATCTTTCCAATTATTATTTTCCTATACATCCCATTTAGCATTATAGATGTATCTTCTTTTACTACTATATTTTCAGGTGATATTTCTTCAAAGCTCCGGCCAATATCAGTTCCTAATATGCTTATAATGGGTCTTAGCAACATTTTGGGTATGGACAGTTTTTTGTTTTTAGGGACAAATTTATCGAAAACTATTATTTCCCCTTCTTGCTTTAATACCCTTGTCATCTCTTGAAAACATTTAGTTGCATCAGGTACTACCGAAAGGATTAAACTAGCTATGACATAGTCAAACGATTCATTTTCAAATTCAATATTTTGAGCATCCATTTCTAAGAATGTTATTGTAGAATTTTCGAACTTCTTTTTTGCTTTTCCGAGCATATCAGGTGAATAATCAATAGCCGTTATATTTAGGTTAGCGTGATTTATCAGCTCTAAATCTGCTCCTGTTCCTACACCGACAAACAGGATCTTTTGTTGATTATTGAATGGTATGGATTGAAATATTTGTTTTCGAGCATTTAAAAATCCCCCTGAATTAAAAAACTTATCGTAAATTGGAGAACCAATCTTATATATAAATTTATTCCAAGAATTATTCAAACGTCTTCACTCCCACTACATAAATTATCCCCACTTAATCCTATAATACATCCTATCATTTTCCTTTTGTAAAAAATCACCTATTTAATAAACCTTTGACGATGAGTTTTAAAAAAAACCGTTTATTCATTATCATAAATAATGAGTATTGTTAATCTCAAAAAATTTGTAAACTCCTAAATTTTCTGGACACCACTTAATGATAAGGCCAGCACCAAACCCATCGATTAATAAAGTATCCCCATTATGTAATTTTCCTTCGTTTATACTTACCTGTAAAGCTAATGGGATAGAAACAGCTGAAGTATTTCCTATATACTCAACACTAGTTAATGTTTTCTCTAAACTAATACCTGATCTTTCACAGATGGATTCTATCATTCTTAAATTAGCACTATGAGGAACAAACCAATCTATTTTTTTGCTTGCTGTAGTAATTCCACTATTCCCATAGGAAGTGTACGTGAAGCCCATTTATATACCTCTCTCCCATTTTGAATGATCTTTCGAGAAGTACTCAAAGGAGAACCATTCATAGTAGTAGATAAATTTGTTAAGTACAAATGCTTACCTCCAGCACCATTTGTACCTATATGATTGGCGATAAAGCTTGGCATTTCTTCATCTTTTTCTATTAAAACTGCTGCAGCGCCCTCGATCTGTATAATCCGTAACTTTTTAGACGCTTTTTGGCAAATAAAAAAGGCAGCAAGAGGCAGAAGCCCTTGAAACCTTTTTTAGTACGATTTCTTATCCACGACCAGCTTGGAATTCCGGATATAAAGTCATTCCACCATCCGCAAAAAGGGTAATGCCGGTTACATAACTAGCTTGAGATGAAGCAAGCCATACTGCGACAGCGGCAATTTCTTCTGGCTTTCCGATATATCCCATCGGAATCATACTTTCCACATCTGCACGTTTTGCTGGATCTGCAAATTTTTCTGCATTTATAGGCGTATTGATCGCTCCAGGTCCGATGTTATTGACACGAATTCCTTTTGAAGCATATTCTAACGCTAAAGTTTCAGTCATTAATTTTATGCCTCCTTTACTAGCGGCATAATGCACAAATAAAGGCCAAGGAATTTTCTCATGAACACTGGACATATTGATAACAGTACCTTTAATATCGTTCTCTACGAAGTATTTAATCGCTTCTCGACTTCCTAAAAAGGCACCCGTTAAATTTGTATTGATGACTTTATTCCAATCACTTAACGGCATTTCATGAGAAGCTACTGGATTTTCTATACCCGCATTATTAATCATTACATCGATGGTCCCAAACTCTTTTATAGCTGTTTGAACGAGATTGATGACATCCGCTTCAACTGTAACATCACCTTGTACAGCAATGGCCTCCCCACCGGCTTTTTTAACCTCTTCAACGACAGCATTTATATCCGCTTCATTTGATCGATAATTAATAACTACTTTCGCTTTTTCTGCAGCGAAGCGAATGCCCATTGCTTTACCTAGTCCCGTTGCAGCACCTGTAATGACAACAACTTTTCCTTCTAAATCTGGATACATACAAGGCCCTCCCTTTTATCTTTTTGCAATGCCTAACATAATTCCAGCAGCGACTATAAAAGCGATACCGATGAAAATTGCGATAAGTTGCCGCTTTGTTTTTTTCTCACCTAATATAAAAATTCCGCCTAGAGTAGCAATAACTATCCCCATTTGGGAAAGAGAAAAACTTGTTGCGACTCCTACACGTGGCTGAGATATAAATAAAAACATATTTCCGGCAGCCCATATTAAACCCGGAATAATATTACGAAACGCATATTTGTTAAATGGTTTATGCTTAAATGTTAATAAAACTCCACCTATTACCATCCCGATTGCTTGCGGCAATAATGCAGACCATCCACTTACATTAAATAAGCGTATAATCACCACGTAAACTAAATATCCAAAAGTGGAAACAAGTAAAATTAAAATTCCTTTTTTCAAATTGCTTCCATGTTCTTCTCTTTTCTCTTCTGGATTTGGAAGAGATGTAAGAACGATACCAACAAGAATACTGATAAGGGCAAGAATTCCTAATATAACCGACATTGTTGTCGACCATTCATGGAACACAATGACACCAAATAAAGTTGTTGATACTAATTGTAGCCCTGTTGAAATAGGCATTGTTTTGGAAACACCCATTAAATCGATACTTTTCAATTGGTTTACTTGCCCTAATGCCCAAAAGAGACCAGATACAATCCCGACTCCAAACACTATAGGAGATAACTCAGGCTTTACAAAAAAGTAAACACCTATAGAGAAAATAAGTGCACCAAACGTTGTACCAAGTACTTGACTATAAGGTCCACCACCAAGCTTGACGTTAAATAATACTATACTTCCCCAAAAGAGAGCTGGTAATAATGCTAAAATAATGTCCATTTCTTTAAACTTTTCACCTCTTTAAATACTTTATTTAATTCTGATTGCTGTCACTCGATATACTTTTTTATGATGCACTAAAGGAAATTTTTTATACTTTTAGTTAAGAATCACTTTTTAAGTTTGTTAGGCAAAACTTTCACTTTCGTAACGCAAAATAACCAAGACAGCACTTAAGCTATCTTGGTTCAATAGTTAAATCATGATTGCAGGTGATCTTTTTACATTTTTTTATTTCTTATACTAAGGCATTCAACTCTGCAAAAGTAGTTATCTCATCATAATAATATAGTAAGCTAATTTTTTAGCTTCACCGCCTTGAATTGTTACTAAGGGTCACTTCCATACGGTGGCCCTTTTTTATTTTACAAAGTTTATTAAATATTTTTCCAAAATATCTAATTCTAAGGTGCATTTTTGTAGGATAAATACCTTTCCCACTTTCTAAAACGATACATATTATAGGAGTAGAAAGGAGGAATGCATCATGGGATGCTTCGGAAACTATGGCAATTACAACAATTGTTGCTACGGAGGTTATAGCTATGGAGGTGGCAATAACGGTTCAACATTTGTTCTAATTGTTGTTCTGTTCATTCTGTTAATTATTGTCGGCGCTACTTTCATATATTAACCTTTATAAGAAAAATTCTTTGGAGCTATTTAAAAATAATAAACTGGGTGAAACTTTTTTCCTTATACCAGTTCATTCAAGGTCACTTCCACAGAGTGACCTTTTTTAGTAATGAAAACATCAAATGAAATCTTATCAATAGCTAGTACCAACAATTAATCATTCTTTACATCTTATGGCACTAGCTTCATACTATTCATAAATAATACCAACACTTCGCTTTGATACTTATTTATAAAGAATCAAAATTAAATCCTAACTTCAAGATAAGGATCACTTTCCTCCGATGACCCTTTTTATATTGTAAGTCACTTTTTAAAAGGTAGAGCACGTTATTTGTTCTTAGCTAAAATAATACCTACACTTTATACAGAGAGTGCCATTTCTTTTTTAAAATTAGTAATAGCGTGGGTTCGTATGCTGGTGATGGTGGTGGTGGTGCGGATGTCGATGATGTGTTGGATATGTTGTATGTGTTGGGTAGTAATGCATTGGGTAGTAATGGTGGGTTGGATAGTGGTGAGTCGGATAAAAATGGGCTGGAGAAGTAACCGGATAATATGGATGTCTCCCACCTTGTTGTCCTCCATAGCCATCATGTCCGTAATCGTATCGCATAATTTTTCCTCCTTTCGATTTCGATATAGGTTATGCTATAAAAGCATTAACAGTCTACGCAAATGCCTATGCTAGCCAAATTGCTCCCCTTCACACCTCAAACAAAAGTCAATTACCATTCCAACTAATCATTCAACTACGTATAAATCGAGCTGTCTGAAAATGGTCATCTGGAGTTAATAAAATAAAAAAGTTAAAGCTCACTTTAGTCAACACATGAATAGAACTCTAATTTTTAGGGTCAAACAATAATAACAATCCGAAACCCCAAGCAATTCATACCCATTTTCATAGTGAACTCCTCTAGCATAAATTAATGTTTTAGTTCCAACCCTCTAAATCATTTCGGCAACAACAGAATCCATTTATAGATATATTTACCACACTTTCTAAATTACCCCCCTAATCTATGTTATAATTTCAATGTACATAGCAGTAAAAATTAATATTATCCATTAATAAGGAGCGATTATACATGGTAGAAAAAAAATGTAAAAAATGCGGGAGTACTCAATTTACAGAAGCTACAGACTATATGCCTATTAAGCCAAGTAAAGGTTCATTTAGAGGTGCAAACAAGATTTATACATTTTGCTTAGATTGTGGTGAAGTTGATTCAATTCGTATAGAAAATACAACTATTTTTAAAAAAATAGTTGGAAATTAACGTTACTGAGGACGCAAAATACTTGATTGTATGTGTAGCCTCTGTTAAGGAAGTTATTGAGGCTGATGAAGTATTTCCTTGCAGAAAGTTTCAAAGGTACAAAATCTTCTAAAAAGCCAAGAAAATCTCGTAAAAGAGGCAAACAGATTAAAAAGACTGTACACCAAATTAAAAAAGTGGCTGATTAACTTAATAGTATTGCAATTAAATAAATCAGCAATTATTTGTATTGGTTTAAGTGGTTAAGTTAAGGTATATACATTTGTAATATTCGGAATGACCATTTATTTATATTCCTTGGGGGATAAATTGTATATGATAAAAAATAATTTTAAAATAGAAAACATTCCAGCAATTTTGTGGGGTGACAAATCAGATAAGTTATTTGTGGTGGTGCATGGTAACATGTCAAATAAGGCAGATGACTCGATTATTGTATTTGCAGAAGAAGCAACAGCAGTAGGTTATCAAGTGCTTAGTTTTGATTTACCTCAACATGGTGACCGTAAGAATGATACTTATCTTTGCAAAGTTCAAAACTGTGTTCAAGACCTTAATACAATTATGACCTATGCAAAATCGTTATCAAATAATATAAGCATTTTTGCTTGTAGCATGGGAGCATATTTTAGCTTATTAGAATATAGCCATGAGCCGTTGAAGCAGTGTTTGTTTCTCTCTCCTGTGGTAAATATGGAACGTATCATAAATAATATGATGACATGGTTTAATGTAAGTGAGACTAGACTAAAAATAGAGAAAGAAATTTCTACACCTATTGGACAAACTCTCTATTGGGATTACTATTGTTATGTGAAAGAACATCCTATTGTTGCTTGGAATATTCCAACTTCAATTCTCTATGGATCAGAAGATAACTTATGTGAGTTTGACGTTGTATCTGAATTTAATAAACGTTTTAACTGTAATTTGCAAGTAATGGAGAATGGAGAACACTATTTCCATTCCGGGGAACAGTTGCAGTATTTCAGACAATGGCTGAAAAAACATATTTACGTTAAATGATAAAAAATGATTGATGTATAAATTTCTGTAAAAGAGAATTAAGGGCAGTCAAAATGGCTTCCCTTAATTCTCTTTAATGTCAACATTGTTTTAAAAATTGCCTACTATTAAAACGACTGTCTGTAATTCAGTTTATGATAGTGAGAGCATATAACAAAATGAACTCGAATTTAACATAAGGAAAATAGTTCATTAATTATTAAAATTCCGCATATTTCCGATTTTAAATAAAAAAATGTCTGCGTGTGTTTATTTTCTAATGTCGCATTATAGGCATATAAGCCACTGGAAAAGAACTGGACGTGCAATTAGCATTTTAAATAACAAATACAAAAAACTACCCATTTCCGAGCGGTCTACTGTAACCATATTTCATTTAATCAATTTATTGTGTTTCCAATGTCTTGATTCACGTTTCTTTAATTTTACGGGGAATTCTAAATCCTAAAGCTATAGCTGCACCAATACAGCTTGATAGACATCCGATTATCAAATATATAGAAAGCGGTGATTCACCAATTACAACAGAGGCTATACCTCCAATTACCGGAAATAAAGCTACCATGTAACCGCTTTTGGCAGCACCTATTCTTTCAACAAGCTTTAAATAAAATAGCCATGCCAGGAAAGATGCTATCAATGTTAAGTACAATAAAGCTGATATGTATGTTATTGATGTAGGAATTATGATCTTTTGCCCCTGTAACAATACAATTATTGACATTAAAATACTTCCTACAGTAAAACCAATAGCATTCGAATAAATAGGGTCAATCTTTATTCTGGCGTTTCTTGCAGAACTTGCATCACCAATAGCTGTAAGTACTGTACCTAAAAGAGCAATCAAAATGCCTTTTAGATCAGCAAAGCTAGAAAAACTACTTAAAGAAGGATAAATGAGAACACAAACACCAAATACCCCCAGAACGCCTCCAAATAACACACGAGGATGTAGTTGCTCTTTTAAGAAAATACGAAGAGCTAGCGGCGTCAAAATCACTTTTAATGAAAAGATTAATGTTACAATTGCTGCTGAGCTTAATATTGTTGCGTAATATAGGCATAAATAACTTAAAGCAAAGTTACATACACCAAACACAATGATAAAGGGTATATCTTTCTTTGTAGGTACCCCTTTTGGCTTAAGAAATAATACAAGGGCGATAAATAAAAATGCAGTAATAACTAGCCGATAAGTCAATGATAATTCTAAACTTACTGGCGTCCCTTGAATTTTCACTGCAATAAAATTAAGCCCCCATACGATTAAACAAAATACATACATTAGATTAGTCACTATATTCAATATACCTTCAATCGTTCTTTAATTAACGATATTTGTAAAGAGAATATATCCTAGGAAAGAATTCTCTACTCTTGTAATTATCGCCTAATATATAGTATCATCGCATATCAAGTTTGTAAAAAGGTTTTTCCATAAACTGCATCTATTTTGTTTGATTTCTCAAAGCAAAAGTGTGTTGAATCACCTACTATGATGAATACACACAAAAGACCAGGCACTCACCTTTTAATGAGCACCTGGCCATATATATAGCGTTTAGGAGATTTTCTAAAAACCAATTATCATCTTTTTAAATTCTTAGTTTTTTATATTTTTTTGGACATTATATTGCAGTGCGTTTATTAAATACGTAAATAGTTAGCATCCAACTAAATGTGACTATAACCACAAATAAGAGTAACATATTACTATATAAATAGCTTGAGGGGTGATAAATTATCGGTAAAATTCTTTGGTCAAATAAACGTATCGATAATAAGCCTCCTACGACTGCAATACCTATTCCCTCAGATAAAAAGCTTGTAAAATTAAGGAAGCTCATCCCTGCACCAGCTTCCTCTTGTTTCAAACTAGCGGAAACAATCGTGGATATCACTGTTTTTGTAAAAGAAAGGCCACCAAAAACAAATATCAAAATGATTGACATTAACCAAGGGGTCTTTTCTAGAAATAATGCAGCTATTAAAAAACTGATAGAAATAAACCCAACACCAATGGTTAATACAAATGTATGATTCTTCTTATCCAGAAGTAATCCTCCAATATAGCCGAAAAGAACAACACTTATCGTCCCAGGAAAAATTATTACACTGCCTATCATCGCAGTACTTAAATGGTAAACATCTTTCATCATATAAGGAACCATAGATATAAATCCAGCTACAGTACCTAATATAAGCCCACCACAGAGAATTCCAATCATAAACGAAGAATTCTTCCTCAATGAAGGTTCAATAAAAGGATCTGATACTTTCGTAATATGTTTAAGAAAACCTAGGAAAAAAAGAATACTACTTATAAGAAAAGTTAATCTATAGGATGTTGTAAATAACATAAAAAATACAATACCTATAGACATTAAGATAATTCCTACTATATCGAGAGAGCCTTTTCTTATTTTTTCTTTTTCTAATAATCTCATAAGAAAAGGAACAGTTAAAATAGTTGCTGAAGGAATAAGTAATAAATAAGACCAGTGAATATAATGGGCAATCATCCCACCAATAACTGGTCCTACCCCTTCTCCTAATGCTACGATAGAACCGATAAGGCCAAATGCTTTGCCACGACTTTCTATTGGTATATATCGTGTAACTACAACCATAATGAGTGATGGAAAAGCAGCAGCACCAATTCCTTGAATAAAACGAGCAAAAATGAGTAATGAAAAAAAAGAATGTCCAATGAATCCAATCAAAGATCCCACACAGTTCATTACAATTCCAAATATAATTAATTTTTTAATCCCCATCAAATCAGATAGTTTACCGTATACAGCCGTTCCTATAGAAAAAGTTAACATAAAGGATGTATTTACCCAATTTGTACTTGCTGGGGCTTTGTTAAACTCATTTGCAATATCAGGTAATGAAACATTCAATACCATTTCATTTAATACGCTAAAAAAAGAAAGAACACACAGCCATAAAAGCAATTGATTATGACGATTATTCACCTTTACCCTCCATTAGTGAGGGTTTACGTAGTTTATAGGGTTAATGATACGCTTCCCTCTATAAATTGTACCCAGTTATATTTATTGCACTTCATAAAAATTCCTCCCATTTTTTTCATTATTGTATCATATTACCATAACGATCTGATGTTATGGAAACAACTATTTTTTCAAAGTTTCAAAAATACCCAGACGGTGATTAAGTTTCCTTGGTCATACTTTCATTTTACCAACCACTACCAACTTATTGACATTCCTACCGTTAATGTTTAGTTGCAAATATAATCTTCAAGTTGCCACCAATGGCGTATATGAAATATGGATTTCTATGCCTCACCCATAAATACAAGAAGTACAACTGATAATGCAACACCAATAACATAAATCCCTAATACACAAATAGGTGAATACTTCCAAAAACCTTTTTCCCTTTTCATAAAGCTCTGAATACTAAAAATTGTTCCTATAATAAACAAAATAACCCCAACTAAAAATACCCATGCCACATCAAGTTGAACGTAATAAAAACAAGCTACAACAATAAGTCCTGCTACAGAAAATATTGTTGATAACACCCCTTTTTATTGAGCATAATTTATCCCCTCTTTAATTTTCTATATTACATTAATAGACACTATAAGCATTTCGGTAAAATATCTATCCCCAGGATTATCCTGATCCGTTAGTCTAATAATACCTCAAAATGAATTCACTTGGATATGAATTTCCATTTACCATTCCAACCAATTATCAGACGATGGTTGAAGTGAAAAAACCATAGTAATTTTTCTAAAGCTTCAACGATCAATGTTCTTCTACTAGTGTTCCTTCGCCGGCAACAATGAAGTGCTTCACACAAGTTTTATCTTCATAAACGAAAGCACCTCGTTAGCCAACCTTAAATTTCATTTATCACAGTGAATGAAAGATAATTACGTTCGTCAGATAAATCCCCTACACCACTTTCAACGCAAACAAGGTCGCTAAAAGCTTCTAAGAGCTTGCTACTCATTGCATGCTATTTACTCATAACACATTTACCATTTGTCTACCAACAAAGACTTTGCTATGTTATGATTCTTTACAGATTGAAATTTTCATTTAAAAGAACATAAATATGGGTAAACATAGGAGGAATTATGAATTATATAAAATCTTTACGGCAATATGTTGGAACAAGCCCTATTATTGCACCAGGTTCAGCAATCATTGTTTTTAACAGAAAGAATGAAATACTATTGCAATTACGCTCAGATACAGAAGATTGGGGGCTGCCAGGCGGTGGTATGGAAATAGGAGATAGTTTTGAAGAAACTGCTCAAAAGGAGTTGTATGAGGAAACAGGATTAATTGCCGAAGAATTGAAATTGGTTGGATTAGCTTCAGGGAAAGAGTTATATTATAAATTTCCACATGGGGATGAAATTTATAACGCGACGGCAATTTTTAAAGCAACTGCTGTAAAAGGCACAATTAAGCAAAATGAGGAGAGTAAAGATTTGAAATATTTCCCTTTAGAAAAACTTCCAGATTTAAATTATACAACATTGAAATTACTAGAAAAGGTTGGTTATATTTCAACTGATTAGATATGGTGAGCTATTATCAACATTTCTTTATCCAAAACAAAAAGCTAACCATCAATCAGTGCTTGTGCATAAAATTACCACAAGCCCTTTTGTTATGCTTCCCTTAATCACTATTAAGCCCTTCTTCATAAATTAAAAAGCCCTTTAGCTCTGATAAAGCACCCTTTAGCCATCCATGTAGCGCAAAAAACAGCGCTACACCACAGAAGATGAAAATATACTCAGAACGGGTATTGTATACTACGCTGGGAGAGGAAGGTCGATAAACTATGGTGCCTTGAGCCCTTCAGCCATTTGAAATGCATGACCAAATTCATGTGCCAGTATCTTTACATCCATTGTTGATCCATTTAAGTTTGCAAATATATATGGAATCTTTTCATTACATAAATAATTAGTATAAGCACCTGTTGTTTTATTTTCTTTTATGGTTAAATCCATAGGGTCATCTGTAGTAAAAAAGAGGATAGATAGAGCGAATTTAATTAAGCTCTCCTATCCTTATAATGTGTGACATTAAATATGAATTCACTATTTAAAATAGTTTTAGCTTATAACTTGACTTTTAATAAAATTTTAATCTTCCTCTGTTTTCATTCATATTATTTGTCTGTTTGTTTCTTTTTCAAATACTCCGCACGTATTTTTTCAAGTTGCTGCTTTTTATCAAATTTGGCGGGTTTGTTTTTTTCATGATACTTTGTCACAGCTACCTTACCTTTGGTATCCAATTGATATTTCCCCACTTTGTTCACCTACTTTTCTTGTCTTTAAAGAGAATCTATTCAATACTATAATATACCTCATAAAGTAAACCTTATTACTTTTTTAGTGTACCGCAAACCTTGTAAATATCAGTAAAAACATTAAAAACTTTGTGAAATAATTCAAATGTCCTGAATGCCTTATGAACGAGTTACAAGCTTACTTTGAGATAAAGCAAAAGAAGCTATCCAAACTTGGAGATAGGTTCAATCATACTTTATACAAGGACGGAAAGCCCATTTATAATGTTCTCAAAGGATAACTGTTTTCCAAATCATCCTGACCATTTGAGTAAGCAATGGCAAGATATTGTACGTCAGTATTCGATACCTCCAATTACGTTTCATAGTTTGCGACATACATTTGCTTTATATATATTGTCTAAACCGGTAATATGAATGTCATTTGGACAACTAGGTCACGCAAATATTCGTGAAACGCTTAATACGTCCTCTTATGCTGGCAAGACTTTTCAACTCATTATCATCAAAAAACCTCAACAGGCTATCTTTATCGAGTCACCCGTTGAGGATTAAAAATCTTATTAATTTTTAGTGTAGTCCCTTTTAGTCCCTTTGAAAGTTATTCCAACCTTCAAATCCTTGATCAGACTATTCTTGAATAGCCGCTTCAAGTGCAACAACGATCATATCATTGAATGTAGTTTGACGTTCTTCTGCCGTTGTTACTTCACCAGTTAGAATGTGGTCACTTACTGTTAAGATTGAAAGTGCTTTACGGCCGTGTTTTGCAGCTAATGTATAAAGTGCTGCTGATTCCATTTCTACAGCAAGTACGCCATATTGAGCTAATTTTTCATTTTGGTGCTCATCAGAATAGAACATATCTGCTGTGAAGATATTACCTACTTGTAAGTTTAAACCAGCTTCTTTACCTGCATTGTATGCTTTTAATAATAAATCAAAGTCAGAGATCGGTGCGAAGTCGATAGCGCTGCCCCAAATGATTTGGTTCATACGTGTATCAGATGTTGCTGCTTGCGCTAAAATAACGTCACGAACTTTTACATCTTTTTGAATTGCACCACAAGTACCTACGCGGATTAATTTTTGTACATCATATTCTTGCATCAATTCTGTAGCGTAAATCGAAATTGAAGGCACACCCATACCAGTACCTTGTACAGAAATACGTTTACCTTTATACGTACCTGTATAACCAAACATATTACGAACTTCGTTATAGCAAGTAACATCTTCTAAAAACGTTTCAGCAATATACTTTGCACGTAATGGATCTCCTGGAAGTAAAATTGTGTCAGCGATTTCGCCTTTTTTTGCATTAATATGAATACTCATACTGCAATCCCTCTTTTCTGTCAGTTATCACTATAAATAATACTGTGTTTCTCCTATTTTCGCAATGCTAGACGTCTAGCAACTTGAAATAATTTATTTTGTCTAAATTTATATCACGCATGATCTACGTATAATGCCCACAACTCATCAAATACTCCTGTTGTTAAGTTGTCTGTGGCGTAAGATTCAATATAAGAAGAAAGCTCATCAAATTCCTCACTCTGCTTCGGAAAATTATGCTCATGGAACATTTCCTCTGCAAATCGTACCTTCGGATCTGACCAATCCCCACCTCTAAATGTCAGTACATACAAATAAAAGCTCTTTTTCATACTAGAAATCCCCTCTTTACTCTTCTGCTTTCCGCTAGTTTATCAAAAAATACCTTCTTCGTCACAAAAATATCTATTAAGCATTTTCTCCTATTCATCCTAACAGTACTATTCTCTCGTCAATATCTGGACTTTCGTCACAGAAAAATAGTATGTATTTTTTGTCTGAAAAATGAAAATTTTTAGATAAAAGGGATAGAAATACCTAGTAAAATACGGTAAAATTTAAACCAACTATTCAAAATAGGAAGGTGATGGCGATGAATAACTCTCATAAATACAGGATCTCCATACAGAAACGCCTGTCTCTCTTTAAAACTAGGTTTTCAAAAAAGAAAGTAAAAAATTTGGAAGAAGATAGGCGTAATCTCCCTCCTACTAAAGAAAAACGACAACGTTTTTACCATTTAATACGAGGCAAAGTCCTTATCATTTTTTCTCTCCTTATTGTTATAAATGGCACAATGGGTTTATTATCGTATATTAATATTCAGAATCTGCAAAGACAAATGAAAGACTTTACTGAGAAAAACGTTCAGGAACAATTAACTGTCAACCAACTTGCTTATGAAATTGCGAGGCTCACCAATTTAGAACAAGCCTATTTAATTACCGGGGACGGGAACTTTGCTACATCTTATAAAATGAAAATTGATACTATCGATAAAAAAATGAAAGCCTTAGAAGAGCAGTTTACAGAAAGAGAGTTAGAGTTAGGTCATATACAGGCGATCAATCAGTATTATAAAAATTACCTTGAATATTCTTTAAAAGTCATGACAATGCGTGATGAACTTGGTCTCGAACAAGCTCGAAAGCTCATGATGGGCGGTACTGGAGAAACGATGAAGAATTATATTGACAAAAATATCGGGTCCATTAATGCGGTTATGGATGATGCTAATAAAGCAAAATTAGATGAGCTTAACAAGCAAGTTACACTATCTATTACTTCTTTCTTCTTCATCTCCATACTTGGATTTATTGCAATTATTATTTTTGGTTATATGTTATTTAAATCATTAAGAAACAATACACAGGCCATTAACCATTCCATTCTCGATATTGCACAGGCTGGTGGCGACTTGACACGACGTGTTAAAGTTCGTAATCATGACGAGTTCTCAATTATTGCCGCTTCAACTAATACACTTATTGAATCGATATCTTTCTTGATTAAACGTGTCAGTAATCTGGCGGACCATGTTTCAAGCAGTAGCTTAGAGCTAATGTCTTTAGCCGATGAAAATGCCCGTACCATACAGAATATTGCTGATGCTACAGCTGATATTGCAAGTGATAGCGAGAATACGATTTTTAGTATGACTAGCGCACAACAAAAAATGAGTGATCTTGAGCATGCTGTACACCATTTAAATGAGCAAGCAAATGCTGTTCAGCGTGCATCCTTAGCTATGCAGCAAGCAGCTGATGAAGGCAGTCGCTCCGTTCAACAATCTTCATTAGTCATGCAAGCTATAGAAGCAACGATGGCCTCCACGACTTCTATAGTCGAAGCACTCGGTCGAAAATCCGCCGACATAACATCTATTATCGGCACGATTACTGCTATTTCAGAGCAAACAAATTTACTCGCCTTAAATGCAGCGATTGAGGCAGCACGCGCTGGTGAGCACGGACGGGGCTTTGCGGTAGTCGCTGATGAAGTTCGAAAGCTAGCCGTACAATCTCAAAATGCCGCAAAAGAAGTAACATCCATTGTAACGTCCATTCAAGACGAAGTAACATCCATCATCTCTCAAAACCACGAGGGTGTATCATCCGTTATTCGTGGCGTTGAAGTAACAAATGAAACAAACCAATCTTTAGACAATATTTTAACGCATACTCAAGAAACGACGACAATTATCGCGACCATGGTAGAGAAAATTGCATTAACTCTTGACTATAGCAATGCTGTAGCGAATGATTTTGTCCATGTGAATGCCTATGCAGAACAATCAGCTGCCAACACAGTCACTTCAGCCGCTGCAGCCACTCAAGGATCTGCATCCATGCAGGAAATTAACGCCTCTGCCACAGAGCTTGCTCAACAGGCAGATAGTCTGCGTAATCTTGTAAGTGAATTTAAAGTTTAAAGTGTCTCAGAATCTCTATTATTGTAGTTTTAAAAAATCGATGTTCATTATTCATGAAGAGATACATGATTAAGCACCAAATATTAATGGAGATCGTAGTCTAAAACAATAGGTTAAGATTTGGAGAGGACAATGTTACCTAATTTGAATCATTACTTAAATGAATTAATGGTGGATATTCCTGAAGGAGAAATTCGCCTACGAGATTTTCGAAACGAGCAAAAATGGATTAGTTCGAACTATAAATTTGGAATGCCAGGTAAAAGGAAAAATTTAAAGGAAGTTAGTTGGAATGTTGAGATACAGCCATTTTATCTTGCTAAATATACTGTGACTGAAGAACTTTATGCAACTATTATGGGAAAGAAATTTTTAACACCAATAAATGATCGAAAACCAATTGTTAATGTTTCATGGATAGATGCAGTGAACTTTTGCAATTTATTGTCTGATGCTCTTGGCTATGACAAGTTTTATGATTGTGATCAGCAAAGTAAATTAGTTGTCTGCAAGCATAGTTCTAATGGTTTTCGATTACCGACAGATGCTGAATGGCAGTATGCATGTAAAGCAAAATCAAAAGGATATCGGTATGGAGAAATTGACGAAATTGCATGGTATCAAGATAATTCCAACGAACGTGTACACAAAGTTGGAGAAAAAATGCCTAATGAATGGGGCTTGTACGACATGATAGGAAATGTTTGGGAATGGTGCTGGGACATATACGATGAAGAGATATTTGGCAATTATCGTATAATCCGAGGAGGTAGTTGGGCTGAGGAAGAACGTGGTTGTGGAGCTACCTGTCGTCGTAAGAGTATGCCTGATTTCTTGATTGATGATATCGGATTTAGAATTGCAAGATCAATCAGTTAATATTTCTAGACAATGATGACGTTCTATCCGTCGCTTTTGATACAATTTAAATAACCATAAAAAAACTCCTAGCACGATCTATTCTGCTAGGAGTTTTTGTTATTTAAATAATGAAAGATATTCTGCATAGCCTTCTTTTTCTAAATTTTCTTTTCGTACAAAGCGGAGGGCTGCGGAGTTAATGCAATAGCGTAAGCCTCCAAGCTCACTTGGTCCATCCGGAAAGACATGGCCTAAATGAGAATCAGCGTCTGTGCTTCGAACTTCTACGCGACGCATCCCATGAGACGTATCGAAATGCTCCGTTACTTCTTCCTTTTCAATAGGCTTTGCAAACGCTGGCCAGCCACAACCTGAATCGAATTTATCGAGCGAGCTAAATAATGGCTTCCCCGAAACGATATCTACATAAATACCCTCTTCAAAGTGCTTATCAAATTCATTACGGAACGGTGGCTCTGTTCCATTTTCCTGTGTCACGTAATATTGCATGTCCGTTAACCCTTTTAAACGTTGTTCTTTATTCATTTTTCTGCCCCCAGTGTGTCTCCTGAAACGCTTTGCGACCAGACCCTACTGCATAGCGCTCGTAGTGCATTGGATTTTTCTTATAATAATATTGATGATAGTCTTCAGCTGGATAAAACGGACTTGCCGGTAAAACTTTCACGGCAATCGGCTTATCGAATTTACCAGATGCCTGTAAATCTGCCTTAGCACGTTCAGCCAAATCAAGCTGCTCATCATTGTGGTAAAAAATCGCGGTCGTGTAGGACTCTCCACGATCATAAAATTGTCCTCCAGCGTCAGTTGGATCAATTAATGTCCAAAATGTCGATAGTAATTGCTCGTAAGAATATAGCTCATCGTCAAACGTAATTTGAACCGCTTCAACATGTCCTGTCGTTTCAGAGCATACTTGTTCATATGTTGGATTGACAACATGTCCACCCGTATAGCCGGAAATTACTGATTCAATGCCAGGTGTTTCGTCAAAAGGCTTGACCATACACCAAAAACAACCACCTGCAAATGTTGCCAATTGCTTTGCCATTTATCTCACTCCTTATTCACCAGGAACAATAATTTCCAGTAAAATCTTATCCTTTGGTAAGTCTAATTCCTTTGCTTTAATACGAGATCCTGAAGCAATGTTAATGCGCGATAAGTCAATATAAATTTCTGCCTTACTAGGATCGATTGAAATCCAAGAAGGGAAATCCACCGTGTCTCGCATAATTTTCATCGCTGTCTCAAGTGGAATATTTAACAGCCCAACATTCATTCCTGTCTGTTTTAAAATAATATTCCCTTTCCTATCCACAATCGGATCGAAGTTCATTGAAATGGGGATTTCTGTGTAGAACACCTTAAGTGTACTTTTTAATTGAATATCATCACCAATCGTAAAGTCCAACGGTAATGGTGACCCAGCATCTTTTAAATACTTCTTCGATATAGATTCTAATTCCTTCGTTGTTGTTTGGACAACGAGTACATTTCCTTTTACTTCACTTTCATCTTTTGAACTCTCTGCTAAATTTACTCCGTCTATTGGTCTAGTTACTAAAAAAACGACGAGGAGGATTGCAAAAAGCACTGTGCCTGCTAAGGCAAAAAATGCGAATTTCCATTTATTCATTTCGTCACTCCTCGAAGCCTATTTCCTTGTTAATCTTTTGTTCCATGTTACATTTCTCCATTGCTTTTAAAATTCGCTCATTCATTTTGTCATAGCCTTTTGCATTTGGGTGAAAGAAATCGGTATGATAAACGAGCTCTTTATTTGAATCAAACAAGTCCTCCACTGAGATATAGCACGCATTCGTATCTTTCTTGGCTATGTCTTCAATGACTTTATTCCACTCCGTAATAATCGTATCAAATTCATTCGCTTCATTTGTCACGATTGAGAATGGATTATAAAAACCGATAAGTAATAAAGGCACTTCTGGGTTTTTAGCTCGTATGCCTTCAACAATTTTACTATAGCGTTTCTTATATGCCTTCAATTCTTTATCAAAAGCATCTCGTTTCAAATTAAACAGATCGTGTTTGACAATCTTCATGACATCATTTCCACCCACAGTAATTGAAATGAGCTGTGCTTTTTGCAACTCTTCATCATAATGCCCTTTTTCCACTAATTTTAATAGCTGATCACTACGTCTTCCTCTTTTTCCTCGATTATCGACTTCAACATCTGAAATTGAGGGCCAAGCAACCAATGAATCTGCTAGTCTTCCAACAAAACCGTCTTTACTATACTCATCACCAACACCGGCCGTCAAAGAATCGCCGAGCGCTAGGTACTGTAGTTGCTTTGCGCTTTTATCATCAATTTTCCGTAAATCCTCTGGTGATGGCTCAAAAAAATGTTCGAAAATTTGCGTCAATACATTCTTTGAGGTTTTTTCCTCATTTTCTGTTTGTTGCTCATCCTGTTTCATATCTTGTTCCGTCCCTGCATGCTCCCCGTCTGGTTCTGCTTGCGGATTCGGTTCATCTATTGATATTGCACAACCACTTAGTACTAAAACGGTCAAACATGACAAAACTATCATTCGCCAAATGCTCATTTGACCACCTTCCATCATTTGCTTACTTCTATTATAGAATAGTTCATGCTGCAATGAAAAGTGACTATACCTAGGTATTGAGTAAAAATGTATGTTTACAACGGTTTTTCATATAAAATAGGCATGGCACTTTTCAACAATAAAAAGCCACTACAATTATTTATGTAGTAGCTCTCTTATATTATTCTGCAAAATAAATAAAACCGATTGCACCTGGGCCAGTATGTGTTGAAATGATTGGTGAAGTAAAGGCAATTTCTACTTCATTAAAACCTGTTCCCTCGATTAATTCTTTTAAAGGTCCACCCATCGTTGCTAGACCCTCAGCATGACAAATCCCTACTGACTTGACTGTTTTTCCAGCAGTATCAGCTTGGAATTGCTTAAATAAGTAGTTCACAACTTGTTTATGGCTACGTACTTTTGATACGGGATTGTATGCGCCACCTTCTAAGTTTGCAATGACTTTTATGTTCAGCAAGGAACCGATAAAGCCAGTACCTTTCCCAATTCGACCGCCTTTAATTAAATTTTCAAGTGTGTCGACAATAACATATAAATACGTATTTTCGCGCACTTTCTCTAAACGCTCAACAATTTCCTCGACAGTAGCACCTGCATCACGCAATTTAATGGCCTCACGTATTTGAATAGCTAAACCGATGGCAATAAAACGTGAATCGATTACAGTTACATCAGAGTCTGACATTTGAGCTGCCTGACGAGCTGATTCCACTGTTCCGCTCATACTACCTGTCATATGAATGGAAATAATTTGATCTCCATCTTTACCTAGCTCATCGTATAATTCTTTAAATTTTCCCGGTGCAGGCTGAGAGCTTTTCGGTAAATTTTTAGCATTCTTCATTAAACTTAAAAAAGGTTGTGGCTCTAAATCAATACCATCTATATAAGTTTTATCATCAATTTGAATCGTTAAAGGCACAATATGTATACCGTGCTGCGCTACTTCTTCTTTTGTTAAATCACAAGTTGAGTCCGTTACTATATGAATTCGTCCCACTTCGACACATCCTTTTACTTCATTAAAATTTATTATATAGACTAATGAATCATTATGTAAACATGACATTTGTCATTAGGTTTCATTCATTTCAGTCCATTTTGAAACCGCTACCTTGGATACTATAGCGCTTTGTTGAATCCTTGTCTAACAAAGACCCTCTAGCATAGAGGCATTTATATGACACTTTTTATGTCGAAAACATGACAAATGTAAATACCAGGATGAAAATTATTGGGGTATAGTAAATGTATACACGAAAGGAGTGTTCGATATGATTGATTCTTTTGACTATAAAACATGGAAGGAAGAATTGTGGAATGCCATTACACATGGCATTGGATTTATCGCAAGTATTCCAGCACTAGTTGTTCTTATTTTAGCAGCTGTACAAACCGGTAGTGCACTCCAAATTACAACGTTTACTATTTTTGGTGTCTCTGTGATCGTTTTATTTTTAATGTCCACACTGCTACATAGTATGCCAGAAAAATACAAACACTTTTTTGCCATTCTTGACCATTCTTCTATTTATATTTTAATTGCAGGAACATATACACCTTTCCTTTTAATTTCAATTGGTGGCACGCTAGGTATTACTTTATTATGTATTATTTGGTCACTTGCCATATTAGGCGTTATTTTTAAATGCTTTTTTATTAATCGATTTGAAAAGCTTTCTTTAATTTTTTACATCGCTATGGGCTGGCTCATTATTTTTGCGATAAAGCCTATCTATCTTTTCTTAGGTTTTAATGGTTTTGCTTTACTGTTAGCAGGTGGGCTTTTCTATACGATTGGTGCTTTTTTTTACGCCTGGCGTTCACTTCCATACAACCATACGATATGGCATCTATTTGTGTTAGCTGGCTGTGGCTCGATGTATGCTTGTGTTTATTTTTACTTATAAATAGTGACAATAAAAATCGCTCTCTTATACAAAGGAGCGATTTTTTGTTATTGCGTCCGTAATTGCCTCGTTAAAGCCTTTATTGCACGCAGCACTTCCTGTTTATTTTCTTCATTATTCATTTTATTCTTCGCATGAAGTAAAACAGGTCTAACCGATTCTACGGAACGTCCAAATTCATACATCCATTCATAGCGAGGCACCAGCCATGTATGAAAATGATGTGTCGTATCTTCATTGTAAAAATAATAAACAAATTCTATCCCTAGAACATCCCTTTGAGCCTTTCTAATTTTTGATACAAGGTTTATATAATCCATTTTTTCCTCATCGTCTAGCTCATCAAAACATGTAATATGACGCTTAGAAGCCAAAATGATTAATCCCTTTATCGGATAGGCAACATCTTGATGAGCATGAAAATAGTCAGTTTCAATGACTACACCACCATCCGGTTCAATAAGTCCGCTCGTTATTGCACAGCTCAAGCATTCAACTTCTACCGTGTCTCCATTTGATAATGTTATTTTTCTCACAGATACTCCCCTTTTGTTTACATCTAATATCAGAATTAATTAACCGCCCCAATTATAAGGTCAATTGTAGAAACTCTTTAAAAGCTTCTTCTTCCTCAATAAACGAATTATGATTAGACTGTTCAAAAATCGTTAATTGTGCATTTGGCGTTAAATCGGCAATTTCAATTCCGAATTCAACCGGACATTGTGCATCATATCTACCTGCAAATATGTAGGTAGGAATATGTATTGATTTCAATCGTTCGCGAATGTCAAAGCTTTTTACTTGTACTTTTCTAAAATAATCAAGGTTCTTTCCGATTGTCCGTCCACTATTTGGTCGGGTCGTTGCTAATTTTAACTTTTCCTCGGAATGATAAGACATTAAAGCCCATTCATAGCTTAACTTCTGACGCTCTTCTCGAACTGTATCCGGATTATTTAGTAAATCCATTATTTCAACTATGCGATTGAAATGTTTATTTTCAGCGCAATAAATACTATTTGGGTGATTTCCATACTCTTTACTTGCTGCTGTTGAACCAGCTACTATTTTTGTTAAAGATGCTGTTGAATCCACTGCATATTGAAGTGCCAGCATTCCACCCGTTGAATGACCCGCAAAAGCCCATTTTTCAAGTTTTAACGCTTCTCGAATCGCTTCTAAATCTTTCACGATTTCTTGGAAGCTTAATTGTTCATCATCTTCTATATGTGCTGAATTTCCAGCACCTCTTACATTGATTAAGTACACTTTGTAATGTTCAGTGAACGGATCGGCAAATAAATTTCCTCGTTCATCAAAGCCCATATAAAAATGTGTAATAGCTAATGGTTCCCCTTCTCCACGTACAAAGTATTCAAATCGCCCTCTGCTTGTTTCAATAATGTATTGTTCCCACATTGACATGACACCTCTCAAAGATAGAATTATAATGTCTTAAATATCCTTTTACCTGCGATCTGATACATAAGCGAAGCAGCTCATCGTTTGTTACGATGGGTCTTTCTGTCGTTTCGATGACTCTTTCCGTCACTTCGACGGTTCTTTCCGTTACTACGACAGGTTTATCGAATTTAAAGCGCCAGTCGGAACGTAAATCAACCCCACGTTATGCGGATGAGCCTAATAATTATTTTGTTCTACAAATATTTCCAAAAACCTTTATTTAGTCACGAAAAAAGCACGGTCATCATAACCGTGCTTCGTAGTACCTATTTTCTTTAGTTCTTACGCTCAAAAATTTGATATTGGAATGTGTAACCTTCTGGTGCTGTTTCTGGCTCCACTGAGGAAACTTGTACAAAATCCTGCTCATAATTCGGGAAGTATGTATCCCCATTAAACGAATGATTGATTTTTGTAATGTACAAGCGATCTGTGATATCCATGGATAAGCGGAAAATTTGCTCGCCACCAATAATCATAATTTCTGGGACATCCCCAGCAAGGGCGAGGGCACTCTCTAAGCTTGTCACTACTTCAATCCCATCCGCATGGTAACTATCGTCGCGAGTAATCACAATATTACGTCGACCAGGAAGCGGTCTACCGATGGATTCGAATGTTTTACGCCCCATAATCATTGGCTTCCCCATCGTTTTCTCCTTAAAATATTTTAAATCCCCAGGCAAATGCCACGGCATGCCATTTTCATAGCCAATCACATAATTATTATCATGTGCCACAATTAAAGAAATCATATTGTCCCTCCAAATACTATCGTTCATTATATTATAAACATAATTTTACTTTACAATCAGATTATTTCTGCTTAGAAATTAAATTATTTTCTTTTACGATTCTAAATCCTAGTAATTTTATAAGAATAGTTTATAATACAATTAACAAACGTAATTAAAAGGATTGATGAAGATGACAAAATTAAGAGATGAAGCGATCCGTTATATTAAAGCAAGTGATTCTTCTATTCAGTACTATGATCTAACTCCACAAGAAGCGAGAGCCGTTCGAATAGTGCCAAAATGGACGTCACCAAATAGCCCACAGCTTGAGGCAATTGACAATAGAAAAATAACAGTTCGAGATGGAGCACAAATTAATGTTCGTATTTATAGACCTGTTTTAAATAAAAAACTTCCTGTCATTGTTTATTATCATGGAGGCGGTTGGGTATTTGGAAATTTAGACTCTACGGATGCAGGCTGTCAGCTATTAGCAGAAAAAGCGCAAGCAATCGTTGTATCGGTTGATTATCGCCTAGCACCAGAATATCCATTCCCTACCCCGCTCTACGATGCTTATGACAGTTTCGTATGGGTTTACGAAAACATCGGAAATTTCGGTGGAGATACCGCAAATCTTACAGTCGCTGGTGATAGCGCAGGCGGAAACTTAGCAACAGTTGTCGCCTACTTAGCTGCGACATTAAATGGACCTGCGATTAAAGCACAGGCACTTATTTATCCTGTAGTCAATGTTGATTTTACAACGACTTCTTACAATGCTTACGGGGAACACTTCGGCTTAGACAAACAAGGCATGCAGTGGTTTGCAGGTCATTACACAGATAAAGAAAACTATATGAATCCACTTATTTCTCCATTTCAAATTGCCGACTTAAGTGTTTTACCGAAAACGATCATTATAGCTGCAGAGGCAGACGTCCTCTACGATGAAGGTCTTGCTTACGCACAAAAGCTTACGGATGCTGGAGTGACTGTTGAGCATGTAAATATGACTGGTTTAATCCATAGTTACTTTAGTAAAATGAATTTTTTCGAAGAAGCGACTAATGAAACAGCTGAAAAAATTGCTAATTTCGTGAAATAAGTTTGTCTATCAGCATAAAATAGTGCGATAATAGAGCAAAATGTTTTTTAAAGGATGACAACATGACACAAACTATTGCTTTACAAATTAACAATCCCTTTTCAGATCAATTAAAAAAAGGCTATCCTCTCATCTCAAAAGATGCAGTTGATGCACGCCATCTTCCTAAAGAAGAAGGTGCACTTCTAAGACTTACGGATAATCATAACCGTTTTATCGGCACAGGATACTATGGCTTACAAAACAAAGGTATTGGTTGGCTGCTAACAAACGATGCGAACGAAAAAATAGACAAAGCCTTTTTTATGAAAAAATTTAAAAAGGCCATTCAAAATCGAGAAGCATTTTTCAACGATTCTCAAACAACAGCCTTTCGAATCTTTAATGGCGAAGGTGATGGCATAGGCGGTATGACAATCGACTTATTCGATTCTTACTATATGATAAGCTGGTATAGCGCAGGCATTTACTCATTTAAAGAAATGGTATATGAAGCACTAGCAGAGACAGTAGATTACAAAGCCATTTATGAGAAAAAACGTTTCGATACTAAAGGACAGTATATGGAACAAGACGATTTCGTAATGGGAACACCTGGCGAATTTCCGATTATCGTATCGGAAAATAGTATGAAATACGCTGTCAATTTAAATGATGGAGCAATGACAGGTATTTTCCTTGATCAACGAGAAGTGAGACTTGCCATTCGTGATCGTTATTCGGACGGTAAAAATATGCTAAATACGTTCTCCTATACGGGAGCATTTTCTGTCGCAGCGGCACTTGGAGGAGCAATAAAAACAACTAGTGTAGATGTTGCAAAGCGTAGTTTAGCTAAAACAATTGAGCAATTTAGCGTCAATAACATCGACTACGAATCACAGGATATTAAAGTAATGGATGTCTTCAACTATTTTAAATATGCTCAGCGCCATAATTTAAAATTTGACCTTGTCGTTTTAGATCCACCTAGCTTTGCACGTACGAAGGAAAGAACGTTCTCAACTGCGAAAGACTATCCTAAATTACTTGTAGATACAATCGCCATTACGGAGAAAAACGGTATCATTGTTGCTTCAACGAACAATGCAAGCTTTGGGATGAAAAAGTTCAAGAGCTTTATTGATCAAGCATTTAAAGAAACTAAAACAGCCTATAAAATTGTTGAAGAATATAGCTTACCAAAGGATTTCCGTGCCCCACGTGAATATCCAGAATTCAATTACTTAAAGGTTGTATTTATTAAAAAACTTAACTAAATGAACCTAGACAGAATCACTTTCTGGTGATTCTGTTTTTTATTTGGGAGAGAATATAATGACCACCCTTGTCAGAATTTTCCGTCTACAATACAATAGAATCATCTAATCCCTAAAATTTAGGATGATATTTTAAGTTGTATGCCATGTAAATGAGTTGATTGGCGCATAGCGGCTCACCACGCCTCAGGAAAGCACTCTCACGCTATAGTGAGTGTCATTTTACAAAATATTGATAAATGGAGATGATAGAATGGGATATGTTCATGAAAAGTTAATGATTTCTACAGAAAGACTTGTTCTTAGATTATTTCAAACAGCCGATGCAGAAACGGTTACAAAGCTTTGCAATAACTATAATATTTATAAAAGTACCATGTACCTACCTTATCCATATAGTTTAAATGATGCATTAACATGGATGGAACGTCATTACGATAATTTTACGCAGGATATTTCGTACGAGTTTGCAGTTACAGATAAGGAAACTGGCGAATTATATGGAGCCATTGCCTTATCGAACAATAAACGCTTTAATCAAGGTGAAATAGCCTATTGGATTGGCGAGGAGTATTGGGGAAAAGGCTATGCTTCAGAAGCAGCGCAGTCGATTGTTCAATTTGCTTTTGAAGAAAAGAAACTGCATAAAGTGTTTGCCCGATATTTTTCTACGAACCTTGCTTCAGGAAAAGTTATGGACAAAATTGGCATGAAACAAGAAGGAATTTTAAAGGATCATATCATCAAAGACGGTAAATATGAAGATTTAGTACATTATGGAATAATTAATGAATAGTCTAGTTTCTCAAAGTGTTTTCGACCTTGTAGTTCTTCTTAATTGTTAAGTGACAAGAAAGTTGTGTAACTCTTATTCGACTACTATAGCAAAATTATATAACTTTATTATCACTTTACACTTGATTACTACAAAGCATTCTCCCTCTCAATGTAACTATAAAATAAAAGTGGCCTAAGAAGTATTTTCACTTCTTAAGCCACCAATATTTCATTTATAGATATTTCACAAACCAATCCTTAATATATTCTAATCTATTGATTCTTAACGCTGGTTTTCCGCTTCTAGAAAGTTCGTGATTGGATTCTGGGAAGCGCACAAATTTAGTTTCCTTTTTACGGTGTTTCAAGGCGATAAATAATTGCTCTGCCTGTTCAATCGGACAGCGATAGTCTTTTTCGCTGTGTAAAATTAACAGTGGCGTCTCCACATTGTCAACATATTTAAGTGGCGAATGATTCCAAAGCTTCTCTATATCGTCTAGTCCCGCTTGGATTTGCCAGTCATTGAAGTAATAGCCGATATCACTTACGCCGTAAAAGCTAATCCAATTAGAAATACAACGTTGCGTAACAGCAGCTTTAAAACGATTTGTATGTCCGACAATCCAGTTTGTCATGAAGCCCCCATAGCTCCCACCTGTAACTCCTAGACGGTCTTTATCAATGAAATCATAATGCTCCAATGCAAAATCCACAGCAGCCATGAGATCATTATAATCATTACCGCCATAATCACCACGAACCGCATCAACAAATTTTTGACCATATCCATGGCTTCCACGAGGATTCGTATAGAGGACCGCATAACCTTGTGCAGCAAGGATTTGGAATTCGTTAAAATATGAGTTGGCATACATAGCGTGAGGTCCACCATGGATTTCAAGAATAAGTGGATATTTCTCCCCTTCTTTAAAGCCAATAGGCTTCATTATCCAGCCGCTTACTTTCCAGCCATCTGCCCCTTCATATTCAACTGCTTCAGGAACAGACAATTCTTTCGTCTTTAAAAATTCTTCATTAACTTTCGTAAGCTGTTCTTGTTCACCAGTATTTAAATTTACGTAAAATAGATCGCCAGGATTTGTAGTACTACTAATTGCGACTACCGCTTTATCATTTTTTTGATCAAGCGAAAAACCATATACGTATTGATCATCATGAATCGCTGGATATAATTCTCCAGAAAGATTACCAAAATAAATCGCTGTATTTCCGTGATCAGTCACTTGGAAGTAAAAGCTTTTATTATCCTCCAGCCATTGTACACGCGGAGCAACGACACCTTGAAGGAAATCACCGACGACAAAATCACCGACCGGCGCATCAAATTCACTCGTTACACATGTCGTATTGTTATTTTCCAAATCATAAATCCATAACTTTGCTTGTGTCGCATTTTCAAATTCTCGTTCACTTCCAACATAAGTTACGTAGCGGCTATTCGGGGACCATGAAGTTTGGTAAAACACCCCCGTTCCTTCCGTAAGCTTGCGACCATGTTTTGTTTCTAAGTCCAATAAGTAAATATCAACCACGAATGAAAAATCTAAATCCTCTGCTAAGTCAGCAATGTAAGAAAGATATTTCCCGTTTGGAGACCATGCACAAAGTTGTAAATTATGTTTTCCTTCCGTAACTAACTCTAATTCTCCAGATTCAAGATTGACGATGGCAATTTGAGAAAATTGCTCCATATCAATAAACCCAGCTGCATCTGATTTATATTTCATTTTTTCTATTTCAAGTGGTTTAAGTTCTATATCATCTTTCTTATCATTTTCAGCCTTATCATAAATGCTTTCATTTTCACCTAGCTTTACTGAAAATGCAATATTCTTACCACACGGAGACCAAACAGGTGATGTCGCACCGTTTTTACAATGAGTAACTTGTTTCGCTTCTCCACCTGCTTTAGAAAGCACAAAAATTTGTGGCTTACCCTTTCTCGTTGATACAAATGCAATTTTACTGCCATCTGGTGACCATACAGGCGAACTCGTTTTATCTTCACCAAATGTCCATTGTTGAGGCTTTTTTTCATTCAAGTCTATGTAAAATAAATTAGATACGTAGTCTTTTTTCTTCTCATCAATATGCGTTTCTATATACACTACTTCTGTTCCGTCAGGTGATACTTGTGGATCTGCCACTGATTTTAATTGATATAAATTTTCTGGTTGAATCCCTTGTTTCAAAGTCATATTTTAAAAATCCCCTTTGTGTTGAAGTTTCATTACATAGTACAATATTTAAATACTCTAAGTATTATTCCTCCTTTTAAGAAGAAATTATTTTTTATCAGAGAGAGGATTTAACAGTAGCAAGAATAACAATGAGTGACCGCGATGTATCAAAAGGTTGCGAAACTTTAGAACCTTTGATAAGTAGTAAGTCAAATTCATCCAGTGAGAACTTTTATTAACCTCAACTTTTAGGGTGATTGTATATTACATGTGCTAAAATAAAAATGGAAAAATTATTCAATCAGGAGGTGTTTTTATGGCTATAAAAGCAATAGAGTTATTTTTTGTGATTGGATCTATTTATTTCTTTTTTGTGATTTCATTCTTTTTTAGAAAAAGAGGTAAAAAAATTTTGTATACCTTTATAGTTATTATCCTTTTAAGCTATGCAGTATTCCTAACTGTTCGTCCACATATACAGAACGCAACATATGATAAATATACTCAAATGGTTGAAGAACATTTAGAAAAGAAATACCCAAATGCATCTTGGGAAACTAGTTTTGATAAAGAAGAATTATTAACAACGGCATTTGGATACCAAATAAAAGTTAAATTTGCTGACGAACCAACAGTACTTTATGTATATAAAGTTGAAAACGGTAAAGTCTTTCAAGCATATTTTTCATATTTAGAAAATTCCCCTCAAAATGACGGCAAGTATGCGGAACGAGATTAAAGATTTTTTATCTATCACTTGATATTTGAAATCAAACAATTCAACAATACTTTTAGATAAATGACAGAACTCCTACCTTTAATGATAATGCAAAAGCTTATCTCCGCTTCTTGCGCCACTGAGAGCCAAGTACGTCCCCAAGAAAGCACCCAGTCGTAACGGAAATCACTCCCATAATGGTCTAGATTAGGTCTCCTATCAGCAATTTTTTTCTGCGGTAAAATTTATAAGAGGGATGATTAGGGCGAGAATGTTCTTAATCGAGACTAATAATTTTCTTTAAAATACCTTCAATATGCGCACTTTTACCCTTTTTTACGAACAAAGTCTCGGCTTGTGCTTTTCTCTCATTGGTAAGCCCCTCTTTTTGATAGGCATAGACACAGTCGTATATATTTACTCGTAATCTTGTAGGGTAATTCTGTTACAATATTGATAAAAGAATGAATAGAAACGAGGATTTTTTATGCATGTAACAATCGGGGTACTCGCTCACGTGGACGCAGGAAAAACAACATTTTCTGAGCAGTTACTATTTCATACAAACAGTATTCAAGCCCGTGGACGAGTGGATCACCAGGACACATTTCTAGATAATCATGAGTTGGAGCGTCAGCGAGGCATTACGATTTTTGCGGAGCAAGGTCGCATGACGATTGAGAATGATACATATACGTTAATCGATACACCCGGACACGTAGATTTCTCACCAGAGATGGAACGTGCCATTCGGGTTATGGATTTTGCCATCATTATTGTAAGTGCGGTTGAAGGACTACAAGGTCATACGGAAACAGTGTGGCAACTTTTACGCCAATACCACGTCCCAACTTTCTTCTTTATTAACAAAATTGATCGTGAAGGGGCAGATGTTCAAGCCGTTATGGTACAGCTTCAAAAGGACTGTTCTGAGGATGTATTATTCGTAGATGAACCGCTCCGTTCAGACTATGTTTCAAATCGCATGATGGAGTGGCTTGCTGAACGTGACGAAAAGCTTCTCGACGATTTTCTAAATGAAACATTGGATTGCTCTAGCTGCCTTACTCGTTTACATACGATGATTAAACAGGAAAAAGCCTTTTTATGTTTTACAGGCTCTGCTTTAAAAGATATTGGGATAAAGGAGTTTTTAGCACAGCTCCCCCTACTTACAAAAACACATTTTAATAACAAAGCTCCGTTCCAAGGTGAAGTATTTAAAATTCGTCATGATGGGCATCAACGCTTAACTTTTATCAAGGCATTGCAAGGAACGTTACATGTGCGTGATGAATTTTCCTTTGAAGATGCAACAGAAAAAGTAACTGAGATTCGACTTTACAATGGCAGCCGTTATGTAACAGTTCAAGAGGTCGAGGCTGGGGAGATTTTCGCAGTAAAAGGGATTAGCGAAGCAAACATCGGCGATATCATTGGTTTTTCAGGTAACCCGCAGCCCTATGAGTTAGTACCGACTTTACAGGCAAAAGTACAATATGAAGGCGATCAGCATATAAAGGAAGTTTTAAAAATTTTCCGCACACTTGAAGCAGAAGAACCATCATTACGTGTGCTATGGCATGAAAAATTTCAAGAAATTCATGTACATATTATGGGTGTCATCCAACTCGAGGTTCTTATCGACGTGCTGAACAAACGCTTCTCGCTAGACATTTTATTTAGCGAACCACAGATTTTATATATGGAAACGATTGCAACAACGGTGACAGATTATGGTCATTTTGAACCTTTAAAGCATTATGCAGAAGTACATTTATTGATGGAGCCAAATACACGCGGTACTGGTCATACATTTGTCAATGCTTGTCATGCAGATGATTTATCGGTTGGGCATCAACGACTCATTGAAAAACATCTATTCGAGCGCGATCATCATGGGTTGTTAACTGGCTTCCCTGTGACAGATATTCGCTTCACTCTCTTGACAGGACGCGCACATATTAAACATACAGATGGTGGCGATTTCCGAGAAGCAACATTCCGAGCATTACGGCAAGGGCTGGAGCAAGCAGAAAATGTATTACTAGAGCCGTATTACCGTTTTAAACTTAAAGCTCCAAGTGATTTTATTGGCCGGATGATGACCGATATTCAACAAGCTGCTGGTACATTTGACGCGCCAATCTTAACTGAACATGATGCGATTTTAACTGGCCGCGCTCCTGTCGCAACATTTATGAGCTACAGTACAATCTTTGCCGCCTACACTAATGGTAAGGGCGTACTTTCTCTCCAATTTGATGGTTATGATGTGTGTCACAATACAGAAGATATCATTGCACAAATTGGCTACGATAAAAACGCCGATCCCGAATATACATCTTCTAGTATTTTTTGCGCAAAAGGCAAAGGTTACTCCGTTCCATGGCATGAGGCAGAGGCGACGATGCATTGTATTGACTGAAATCATAAAAACAGGACATGATTATCTATCAATGTCCTGTTTATGTTTCGTTGGTATTCTCTGGCTCCTCGCGAGGATTTCCCTACTTCCGTGAGTATTCTGGCTCCGCTCGAGTAGTTACTCTGCCTCCGCGAATATTCCACCTCCATTCGCTGATATTCCCTTCACCCAGCACGAAATTAATTTACAAAGCTTGCACTGTTTTCTGTGCCTGTTTGAAAATGCGATATGAAGGGTCCACAACAACGTAGCTATGGGGATTAGAGAAATCAATTAAAACCTTGCCAGGTCGACTTTTCAAAAGTTGTAAATTATCAATTAATTCCAGTAATAGTTCATGACCGTTACCACGTGGGTGCCAGTTTAAATGATATTCATTTAGTTCCTTCACAGCTTCTAAAAATTGATGATACTCGCGCTCTACAAAATTAATCAGTTGTTTGTTTTTAGGAGCTACCTGTGATAAATCCTCTAAATATGTTCCATAAAAGCGCATCACTATTGAGCATAATAAATCATTGACTCGAGCAGCACTTAATATTGGCTTAGGAGCTTGGGCTAGTCGCTCTAAATTTGGCTTTGCACGAGTCGAATCAATGCGTGTAATTAAATGATGATGCTCACCGTTCACCTCATAGATAATTGGATTTGTCGGCATATACATCATAAAACTATTTGTTTTTGTTTTAAGTTGATCTGTAGTATCCGCCTTTGCAAAAAGGTGCCCATTAAAATTTCCATTTTGAATCCAAATAATATCTTTGTTATATAAAATTTGCTCAAACAATCGTTCATTACTAATTAGTTTGCTAGCTATTAATTGGTCGACAAGTGATTCTACAGCCATTCTTGTTGTAGCTTTCTTAGTAGCTTCAATGCGTGGCAGCTTACAAATTTTCATATCTACATATTGCGATTCCTGTGCTGTACATACATGAATATTCGTCATACGTGCATCCTCTTTTCGTACATATTTTCAAAACGGAAGTCATCAGTAAAAAAAGGATTTCCTATTAAAGCGAGGAAATCCTTCATTCTATCTTTTTCGTTCATCATATAACGTCAAACAATGCCCAAATATGAAAGAATTAGCACGATAGCTAATACCTCCTCTTATTTTGGGCGTTTGACGTACAGTGACGAACAGAGCATTCTGTTTTGTCAACATGCCACCTCCTATTCCTCGTAGGGTTATGGTGTGTACTCATAATAGGCAGGTATCCTGACTCATGATCATCGCTACCTTTCCCCTTCCCGTCGTTAAACAGTGGTATATGAAAAGTCGCTCACATTTACAGTTGCGGGACAGTGTCGGATTTGCACCGACTTCCCTTTTAAGTAAATTGCACGCAATTTACACCTATTACTCCACGCTATTCAGTTGTGAGATATTTAAAATACTCCACATTCCTGTTGAATCATTAAAATCAATTGTAAAGGTGTGTGGATTAAAAGTCAATTGATGTTGGTAAGTTTTAACTTCTCTTTATATTTTTGCAAATAAAAAAAGAGGTAGAGCCTTTACCCTACCTCCTTCACTTCTTAAAATGGTAATGAGTCTACAAATCTTTCTTTCTCTAAACCTTCTAAAATTTCCCTAACGTAAGATTGAATAGTATATTTCGATAAATAGTTACCGATATTACCTATATTATTAATAACGTATTCATTTAGTTCAGATACGCCAACAGCAAGAACATCCTGATTTAAATTAGATTCATATTCATATAAAATCTCTTTAATTTCCCTTCTTAAATGATGTTCATTTATTTTTACAGGTTTATTTTCTGAATTTAAAGAGAACTTTAATTCATTAACCATCTTTTTCATATATGTTCCCATATCAGTTTCTACTTCATTAATCTTTTTCGGCACTAAGTTTCCATATTCTTCAAGATATAAACTCTTATTTGGATTTTCCTCTTTATATTTTAGGGTACTAATAACCTTATGCCTTAACTTACGTTTAAACTCTTCAATTTTCGTATATCTTAAGTCTCTCGGATATTCCAAATGTTGTATGTTCCCTGTATCAAAAATAAATGGAGTTGCGTCATCTTTAATAACCACAAAAGGCATATCAAATGCTAACCTCAAACCAAACTCAAACATTACATTTGGATTTTTTGCACTAACATCAATAATAACTATTTCATCAGAGTATATATTACGAACAATATTACTTTGAATTACTCTAACCTCATCGGAATCACTTACTAATCTAATATCCACTTCATATTCAGCAATATCCTTTAATGCTTCACGAATAATCCTTCTTACATCTTCCCAATGATGTTCATTTAGCCCCACAATTTCAGCAATAGGCATTATTAGCCCTACTTTTATTGCTTTTTTAGTGTCTTGGCTCGAATTATTATTTTCAGTTGCTTCATCAGGTTGAACTATTCCTGTCGTTTCACTCATTTAAGACACTCCTCTAACCATTGTTTCATTTCTTATCATTTACACATTTAACTAAACATGAATATTATACCATTTTTTATGGGCGTGTGAAAATTGATATGGTAGCGTACAAAATAAAAAGTTAGGGGTATCCGCTTCTTGTCAATACTTTTCTAATCTAATCCGTATTAATCCTTGCTTGCTGTAATCTACATTAATTATGCGATAACTCACATCATAAACAATTACTTTAGCATATGTATCCTCATTTAATCCAAAATACTCCTTACTTGCTTCATTATCTCTAACAGTAATCTCATAAATAGGTTGATTTAGATTAACCGCTTCATTAGATGAGATTGAAAAATCTTTGTATTTTAAAATAGAAGGAATATAACCTTTTAAAACTTCTCTTTCTTCATATATTGGTCTACCTAACTTGTCATATCCAATTAATACTTGTTCTATTTCATATCTAGGTATCGAATAGTTACAATATTCTAATGTAGCTTTAAACTTACCACCACGCAATTCTAATACGTCAGACGTAACCATGTAAATATTGTCGCTATCTTGATTAATCTTAGTATAATCACCACAATGGAATAAGCTTAATGAATGGATATGATACGCGGAATTAGGACTAAACGTAGCATTAGTTATTACTGCATTAATCGAAAATGGATTTTCCTCGTAAATGTTAAATTGATATTGAGTTTGAATTGATCTTATCGTATCTTGAATTAATTGATCATCTAATAACTTCATTTAATCACCTCTCAATTGTATAAAAGGAATGTACTGCTACTATTATTGTTTACTTTAATCTGTCTAATCTTATTGTCCAGTTGATCTATACGCTTCATTATATTGTCGCTGAACTCACTCACTGTCATATCATCAAGCTTAATAGCCTTCATCATCGTAGGGTTGTTAGCCAGTCCTTCTAACACTGAGAGAGCAGTAGCATAGATACCTTTCAAGTTAGACGTATCATTTGTATTATATGTATCAGTTGCTTGTAGTCCATTCTCTGCAAGATATATGCTCAACTTTTCGTCTTCTATATCTATACCTTCAATATCCATTTTTAATCGTTCTAAATTGTTAATATTCATTCAATCACCTTCCTAATATTCAATGTTTTATGCACTGTTTTATACTGCATAAATTATCAATTTGTACATACAATATATAAATACCTTATAAACGTTGATATATCAATAACTGCCCATAACCTATCTTATGTAAACTAAAACTGTTTTTAGCACAATAAAACGTTGGTACTACTACGTTTGTATAGCTTCTGCACACATAAATTAATACGATAAAAGTTGAGTATCAATGTTGTATATAATTGTATAAATATTAATCTCATTATTCCCTTCTTAACATCATCTACAATTAAATAAGTTGGTTACTAAAAGTAAGTAGATAGCTAATTATTTAACTATATTTCAAGGTTAATCATTGTTTTTTTATATTTAAGCGAGGGATGATGTGTACGTGTGCGTATTATATATAACAGAGCGTGAGTTTTTTAGCATATACACTATAAAGCATAAACCCTTGTCACTATTACATTTCATATCAACTTGTACACTACCATTTCCCCCTTTCTTATACTTCACTTTCATGTTTTAACGTACTAAATTATATTATGTATCTTACTATCATCTGTTGCTGTATCATACTCTACACCTTTAAGCCGACTTAACTCTCTCATTGTGTCATTTACGTATGGTGATTGTTCAATAATTGTCTCTAATGATATAGCGTTCATATCGAATTGAGTTTTCATATTATCCAAAATTTCTTTATGATTGCTTGGAGTATTGTATTGGAAATTAAACTCAAGTGATACCATCTCTTCATCTAAAATAGTAATACCTTTATATTTCAATAAACGCTGCACCTTTTCCCAACGTTGATAAAATCCATCTCTGAGGTAAGTTTCATTTACTCCTGCTTGTGTATCCGCTAATGAGAATAAAAGTTTAATGGATACTTCACTTAAATTGCTAATATCTGTCTTGTTCATAGAAACGGCAGGAGTTGACGATACATCAAGTAAGGTCTGCATTAGCGTTTTATAAACTAAATCAAATGACTTACTATCTAATTGACCGTTTACTAATTCAAAATCACTACCGTCATCTAATGTGAGACCCGCACCTACAATTTCCTTTGGTATCGAGCCATTAGTAAGTTGCTGACCTTTTACCACTGGTATCGGATTTAGAAACTTATACATGCTGTCTGTATATTTACTAAGCAAATCTTCCATGTTATCTAAAATATTTTGATAATCGTCCAACTCACTTTTACCAATACGATCACTTAATTCGTGTAAAGTTTTGTAATGAATAGGCAAACCACTTAACGATGGACTTTCCCCTAGCTTATTAGTCTTCCCACCTTCATTTGACCATTCTTGTACACTCGTATCTGTATATAGGTTGTAGTATGTAATCCCATCAAAAGTATAATGCTCAATAAAAGCAATCATCTCATTGTAATTGTTATAGACAGGTATGCCATTGTCTCCAGAAATTAGTTTAGATTGGATGCGATTATTTTTATCAATATATATGTACTCTGATACTTCCCCGAATTTTAATAACTGTAAAAGAATTTGAACATTTACATCATCGAAACGACCTAACCTATTTACCTTATTAAATTCTTTAACCATCGATTCATCACCTATCAAATTGACAGGATTTTTAAGTAGATATTGTGCCTTAAAGTTTAAAATCGTTTTAGCCATCTGAATTACGATACGTCTAGGCTCTACAACTTCACCGTTATATTTGTAATTCGGACGCTTTAATATTTCGTGCTCACCGTTCAAATAATCTTTAATCTGCACAACGTTTAATATACGACTCTGATTCTCGTATGAAGTAGCTTCATCAATAAACCATGTGGCTTTATTTTTATGTTTGACTGCAATATAGTTTTCTAAATTCATTTTCTACATCCTTTCTTTGATAAAATAAAAAACACCCTCACTAATGAGAGTGTTTAATATATTACTTATTTATTTCTTCGAAGAAGTTATCCCATTGCTCACTATTTTTTTCTTCATGATTCTTTACACCTTGTAATAAACCTATAATATAGTTTAAAGTATCTTCTAAAACTATTTCTTCTGATAGATAAATATCAATAATGCTATTGGACTTTTCTATGAATTGTTTAGTACTATCATTTGAATTATATTTATCTTGTAAATATAAAGTACATTCAGTAGTCCATTCACTAAAATTAGTAAAAGTTGTTTTATTAATATTCCCTTTAAAACCTAAACCTCTTTGAATTAATTGTTCAATATTCAACTTAAATACCTCCTTTCTATCTACTACATTCGACATATAGGTGGATAATTCCTCTTAATTTCCAAACCTAAACGGAACATTATTCCATTTAAATCAGACATACCATTTACTTGCTTTCATTCCTTGTACAGATAAACAAGCAGCAATAACTAAATCGTCATGATTCTTTTCAGTATTCCCTCGCTTATTACCTAATTTCCCATTATTCTCAATGAACATTTGCATCTGTTGTAATAGCTGCTTACATTCAATATTAATTAAACCCTTCTCGAATTGCTCTTTGAAGTCAGAAATAAAAATAGCCTTATTTGATTGAGTAGTAACCCAACCTAGTTGAAGTTTTTTCTTCCCTCGTTCATCGAACATTTTTTGTTTGTACATATTTTCATATCCGCACTCTTTTCTCAATCGTTCAATAACAGGTAAGCCGTAACTATTTCTCTCGACAACTAAAAAAGCGTAGTTATAATAACGTCCTAACTCGTTAATTAACTCCGCAAATTCATATACTGCTATTTTATTTGATTCAAAAGTTAATACTTGTTGTCCATCTTCATCAAAACCAATAATAGTAGATGAGTCATTATTTCCACCTGAACCCGATGCTGTATCAATACCAAAATAATATTTTTTCCCCACTTGTGGCGAATCGAACAATATAATTCCCTTACTAGCCCATTGTCGAATGCTCTCATGTAAGTTTGAGCGTACTTCATTTTTAGGAATTGGCTCTTTTGCATAAGATAATCGGTTTAATACCTTAGTTTGATCGAAGACTGCATTACCATTCGAATTGAGAAATGACTGGATAGCCGTACTTGGATATTCTTGATAAAAGTCTTGTTCTGATTCCATATCTAAAATCTTATATCTGCGCCAACATAGACAAGTTAATGTAGCCCCTAGTTTATGTAGGGCTAGTTCTTCGTCATCTAAATCATTTTTAGTTAACTTTTTACCGTTATTATTAGCCTTCCACCATTCCACGCTCTCTGCATAATCATGTGCAAATTGTTTTTCATAAAGTTTATGGAAGAAAGGTACAAAATAGACAACGAATTTCGACTTATTTTTTAAACCCTGCATACTGATCCGATAGTGGTGGTTAGAAATGCCATTTGAAGTTGATTCGATTGTTAATTGACTATGCTCACCTTTTGCAAGTGACTGTTCCACAGATAATAGTTGCTTTTCTTGATTACTATAAAATGCAAATTCAGAAAGATGTATGTAAGTGTATGTTGAACCCCTACCTATATCTTTGTTCCCCGAGGTACATGATTTGATTTTACTGCCATTAGAAAATACTAATTCATCTCGATTATCACGCTTTACTTTAGGAAATAAATCAGGATACTTATTTCTAGGGATATAATCATTCATCTGTTTCAACTTCTCAAATAAGGCAACTGCACTGTCTGATTTGTAACTAACAATTAAGATATTCTCATTTTCTTTCGTCAACGCTCTATGTAACGCTCGACCAAGCACGAATGTACTGATTCCAGATTGTCGGGCTTTTAAAACATTAATAAACCTATTATGCTGCATCAATTCATTGATTTCTAACTGTGCAGAGTTTAAGTCAAATTTGACGATATAATTGTTGTTATCCGTTATGTAAATAAAATTCTTCGCAAACAATGGGAAACTATCAAAAACTTTTTTAATCTTTATATTCATCTTAATCTAACTCCAGATCATCATATGTATTAGTAGTCTGCTTACCCTTATTCGCTTGCTTGTTATATTGTTGTACCTGTTTTTGTAAATCTAATAGCAATTTTATTGACTTTTCATCACCTGTAAGGGCTTTTTCTTTTACAATTGAATATACATCTTCTAAGTCCTTACCTGCTTGTGATTCTATCATTATATTTACTAGAGCATGATAGGATTCATCACGCTCCCACCGTTTCATATACGCTAAACTTTTTGATTTAATTAATTTACATAGTTCTTCTTCAGTCAGGGGTATTTCACGCAAGACTGATAAATTATGCTTCCATAAAAAATACTCTTTCTTTTTCCATGACACTGTATTTAATGCTTCATATATATTCATTGTTTAATTTCCTCCTCAAATAAAAAAGCAAGTCCATTTTCGGACTCACCCTAGTGATACTTTCGCTATAGTCTTTACTATTTTAGTAAGGCTGTTTTCTCAAAGATTGTTGCTTCTGGTTTGTCTATCTTATTCAACTAAAGCAGAATAAAATCAAACTTCTACAGATAAATCAATCCAAATTTCATGCCATTTTTTCTCCTGCATACGCTCAATATATATTGAACGTAACTTGCTATTATTTTGATAATATGGAGTAGGTTTAACAATCTTTTTAAACAAATCATCCAGTCCGTATGGAGCCATTATTTTAAGTTCACTATTGCATATTTTTACAGCTATTGCAGTTGGTATTTCTGTAAAATGGGCAACACCATCAAAGGAAGAATTATAAGAATCAAATCCATTTTTTAAATGCATACGTGCTTGATTTTTTACCGACCACGGCTGGTTAGGTATTAAAATTTCTAATTTTTTTTCTAAATCTTTTTCTGTTTCCCACGAAGTATCTATGTTGTCAAAATAAATAACATCAATGTCATTTATAGGTGTATTGATGTTATGTAAAACATCCCACACTTTATTTCTAATGAGTCCAGCTGCAACCCAAGCATCATTTAAATTTAGTTTCTCAACGCTTTTTAAAATAGAGATTATATACTTGTCATTTTTGATAATATTTATCAACTGCGTTTCGTAATTAGTCACATCAATTCTCCTTTATTCAAACCTGCTTTTTTCTTGAACATTATAACGTAAAACTTTATGTAAATTTAACTTTCCAATCCGAAACATCTTATTCAACTAATCTGCCCCGTTAGTTGAATAACATATTAAGGTCATCACCATTTAAGTTACGACTAAATTAGCTATTTAAACTATGAAATCCTAAAACCATACCATTTTAATAATATATATAATATATGTTCCATTTCTTATTTATTACTTATATATAGAATAATAATATAAAAGTCAAAGTATATTATATATATAGTTAAAAGTGTATGGTTTTAGAAAAATACAAGTTTAAAATGGTAAATCGCTAATATCTATATCAATTCCATCATGTGTAAATGTATCTTCATTTTTAAATTTATCTTTAAATTTTTCTTTGTACCATTTATCAGATATAAATTTAAGTTTCTCATATTCAATCTTGTCGGCTGAAAAGTCAGCACTCGTATTTACTTTATGTGTAGATGGTACTCTATCTTTCTTAGGAACAGCAAAACTGAAATATTCTACATTATGTACTGTTGTAATTAGATTATGTGAACGTAATGCATTCATTATATTTGTAATACTATTTAATCCTATACCTGTTTCTTTAGCAATACGCATATATGTAGCGTTAAAATCACCGTTAAATTTATTACTTTTATCTAATAAATAAGCATATACATAGAATCCATTTACACCAATATCATCTGTAGACATACAGAATAGGAAAGTATCCATATCAATCATAGTTGTATCTGATATGTTAAAGAATGTACCTTCTTCATAGTAAACACCATTTTCATCTTCTTCAGGATAACGTTCAAATCCGAATACTGGATACTTACATGTTGTTCTACGAGTGATCCCCATCTGTCCTCTCCACTCATCTACAGTTTCGTATTCATATTCATTACAAAATTCTTGAATTGTCGTTATTTTTGGTACACGATCAATACCATACTCGTCATATACCATATCAGAAATTACAGGGAATTCATTTGTGGTAGTAAGGATGTTCTTTTTTTCTAGTAAGCCATTCTTTTTGATTATATAATTTACACGTTGTTCAGCAGGATTATATCCAAATAATTCTTTAATTTCCTCTACACTAGGTACATATGTGCTATAAGTTGAATAACGGTACATGTATGTTTGTAAATAGATATAGGAATACGTAAAACCAATATGTACTGGCTTCAATTCCTTATCTTCTTTCATTTGTAATAGTTGAGTAAATAATTCATTCGGTATTGCTACTGATAAATTGTACTGTTGTAAGCTTTCTTTTAATTTCATTAGTCTTATCTCCATTCAATCGTCTTAGTTTTAAGTATTAGTTGTATGTACGTGTCTCTTTATATTCATTAATCGCTTTTGTTAATTCATCTGTTTGCAAGTACATTGTAAAGATGTCATTATTCTCTAATCGTCTTGCTTTAGTTAAATAGCGAATATCTCTCAATTTTATAAATTCATATAAATCCTTGTTATAGCAATAAAAAAATCTTGGCTCTGTATTCATTGATTAATTTCCTCCATGTTGTTTTATCTAGTTATTGATTATGTAATTTTTATATTGAATTTCTTTATCAACGCTTAGTTTAAGTATGTTATTTTCAAATCTGCTCAAGGCAGCAATACTAATACCGATATGATTTGATATATCTTTAAGCAATATTTTCTTCTTACGTCTTAATAGATATAATTCATCCTTCGTCATTACATGTATTTCATCCCTTTCATATAGTAAAAAAGGAGTCCACAAAATTGCGAACTCCAATTAACTATGTATGTATTAATTATTCTGTTACAGTTAATACAGCAACTGCTTTTGGACTGCGTACAACTAATGTTGACTCACAGACAATTTGACCTTTTGTTGCATCTCCAACTTTTGCTAATGGCTCAAATGTAACAGGACGTAAATCTGCCATATTAACGTATGAGTCATTGAATAATACAATTTTATCGGCTGGAATATCACGACTTAGTACAACGTTAACTGTTCCAAAATTCGTATTGATCGACTCAACTAATAATCCGAAATTCATTTCTTTGTGAGTGTATGAATACTTTTCTTTGTAAATAGCGTCAATTTTGTCTTTTACATCTGCATTAACAAATGCATAGTATGTACCTGACGTTAATTTGTTGTTCCAAAGTTGACGCATACCTTCTTTAATTAATGCTTCTACATCTGTATTAGATTTAGCATTAGTATTATCTGCAAACTCGATTAAACCTGACATTTGACGGATAAACGGTGTTTTTGAACCATCCTTTTTAAGACCGTTGATTAGTACAGATTCTAGTTTCTGCTTTAATTCTAAAAGGCGATCGCTTACCTCTTCACTAAATTTACCTGACTGCATTGCTTCAGCAGTACCCGAAATCTGCACAGCACGTTTAAAGATTTGTAGAATATTACTAATTTCACGTTTTGATGATTGTTGGAATGTAGTTGTATCTGCACCCTCTACCGCATCTGTTTCACCATCTGTAGCAAGTGATTTTTCCTTCCATGTGTAGACAGTTGACATTGCTTTCTCTATACCTTTTGACAGTAATAAAGATGAGAATGGTGTATCTTGTACTCCTAATAAAGCTAACTCTTGTGACAATGAAATGCTTTCTGTTGCTGTAAATCCGTTTGTACTTGTAATCATGAATAATTTCCTTCTTTCTTTTTGTGTTTTTTATGTATGGGTGTCCCCAACTTGGAGATTGGTACTACTTTTAACGACAACAATTTTGTGGTGGTTGGTTCTTACTTACCGAAAAACTTTGATAGTTTAAATTTAATTGCTGAATTAACATCACCATCGTTAATAGCTTGCTCATAAGCTTGTTGTTTAGCTACCTCTTTTGGTTGATATGCTTTCTCCATTAAGATTGCATTAACTGCCTGTTCAATTACTGTTACTTGCTCCTCTACCGTTACGTCTTGTTTAGCAAATACATCAAAAATTGACTTAAATGGACTTAAACCTTTATCCTTTAGTGCATTGTCAACTTGAAATGCTCGTAACTCTGCTTTCTGTTGTTCAATCTGCTCAAGTAAAGCGTTAGTATTATCTACCTGTGATTGCTCTGATTCATCAATTGATTGACTATCATTAGCAGTCTGCTCTACTTGTTGATCCTCTACTGTTACTTCTGTTTGTTCTTCCATGCTTAATTTCTCCTTTACTTATTTTTTATATTAAAATTACACTAGCATCCATTTTTAGATACGTAGCGTATTAATATAGATGTTATAGAACCAATCTAGTATTATTTATCATCTAACTGTTTATGACGTTTAAATCAATTAGAATCAATTAAATTATTAATAGGTTAAATATTTGATAATTTACTAAAAAAAGAGAAAGAACAAGGCTATGTGGACAACCCTGTTCTCTCAAAAGAGGAAAAAGAAATATGCTTATGACAACATAAAATATATCTCACTAATATATCAGTTTAGTTACAACCTAAATTTAAACATTTTTTACATTTTATAAAACTTTTCAACAATTAAATTATTATATGTGACATCTCTTGCAATATTTCCAACTGCTTTATATGTATCTTTTATGTATTGATTTAGTATGCGATTGACTATATTTACTACTCTATCCTTTTCACGACCTGTAAATGTAATTTTGTCATTTGTAAAGCTAGCAACTACATCATCAAATAAGTTGTGTTCCTTATTGCGTAAATTATCAAATATTACATCAAATACTGTGTACGATTTATCATTATGTTCGTTATAAAATTTATAATTATCTTGTAAAAACTTATATGTATATTTAAAGAAGTCAAACTTATCAATGTCGCCGCAATGGATAATGTTGTTATAATTATGTATGTGATTTTCAATTATTGTTATGGTATTTGGTGACTTATGTGCTATCTGCGTTAATTTATAATCTATGTATTTTTCACGGGTTCTTTTGTTTGCTGCCTTTAATAAATTATTTACGTTTTGTTGACTGCATCCTAATTTTTCAGCTATTGCTTGTTCAGTGAATCCAGCCCTCTTTAAAGTGAATGGCACTAATTGAGGTTTTGAAAGAATTTCTTCATATCCACCAATCGCTTCAACAAATAAATCATATGAAGATTGGATATGCTCATCATTATATTGTCTTAATGCAACTTGATCGTATAAACTAGCATCTCCATTATTATCATCTTTGTATACAATATGTTCAGGAACATTTATCTTTTGCTTTTCCCGTTCTGCTTTAATTTGATTGCTTACTAGCCCACTTAATGCTTTAAAAAACCAAACCTCAATTTGTCTATCTGTAAGGCTAAAATCAATTTCACGCTCATCAAAAATTTTCCATACAGCTACTAAAACATACGAATCTAAATCTCTACGATGGATACCGCTATATAGCTTATTGATATAGTTATGTACCTTGTTCATTGACTCAATCTTAAATCTTAATTGAACAATTTTATCTGGCTCTTTATCATAAGCGTTCATCTCCTCTATAATTTTTGTATCGTAAATATGATATAGTACATCCTCCTTTTCCTCTTTCGTGCTTACTTGTCTGTACGCTTGTAATGCTTCCTTTAAATTTTTAACCATTCCTTTTCCTCCAATATTTTTATTTTTTGTATTCACCCAAATAATAATGCGAAACTACCCAAGTAGCTAGTGAAGGTCTAAAATTATTTTTTAACAAGTACCCACTCAATTAAGAGTAGGTACTGAATGTTGCTTGGCTAATGAATCTTTTTTTTGATAGCTTCTTGTATTTCCTGTTCTGTTAATTTTAATTTTCCTCCTTTATCTATAAACTCACGTTCATTTTCATCATCATCAATTACTACAATGCTAGTAATTTCTGAATCTAAAACTTCTGGATTAATTTTTCTACCTTTATAAGTTTCTATATTTATTTTGTGAATGAGCCCAGAATAAAAAGTTTGTAAATCAAATGGACTCATACCTTTTACAAATACTCCTACTTCTAATTTTACAAACATGTCTTGATCTGTTAGTGCGTTCATTTGTTTTGTCATAATTGAACTCTCTCCTTAAAATTAAATAATAAAATACATAAAATATGTTGACGGATATAATCTTCAGGTGGTAATATAATAATAAGTAAATTACACAATAATATATGTCCATCGGCATTTTTAATCTATCACACTTACAGCTTAATGTAAAGTGTTTATTTGGTTTTTTATTCCATTGATTCTAAAATTATCATCCCAAAAAGATATGTAAAGAGTGCTGCACTCTACTCCCCAATAAAACATAATGTATCCTCTACCATCTCATATTTAATTAATTCCAATTGATTCTAGACGTTTTAATTAATCTCCTTACAATTTATCTAGTTACTATAAAACTCTAGTATATTTAATTCCTATGAATCCAATAACAATAAAAAGAGTCAACTCATAGATTGAATTAATCAATTCTATAAATCAACTCTTAATATTATTTACTCTTATCTTCTTTTAACCTTGGTATTGAAAATGAAGTTACTTGTGCACGTGGAACAATTTCCATATCAGTAGTCAAGAAACTATGTTTATTTATTATATCTGCCATTTTTGCTCCCGCTCCATGAATACTATATGCCTTAACTAAAGTTTGCACCTTACGTCCATCTGATAAACTTAGATCAACAATATATAAATTCCGTTTTAAAAATCCTAACATTTTTTAATCATCCCCTATTTACATTATTATTAATTCCAAATTGCATCTTAAATTCCATCTAATGTATATTATTTTTATTTCATATACAACTATTTAATTATTTCCAATTGATTCTAGACGTTTTAATAATTCATGATGTATTTATCGTCCTGTACGCTATTGTGCTTAAAATTAATTAGAATATATTAAATAACGTGCTTGACAACAGATGACCAATTTTCAACAGAATGGCTGTCTGCTTTAGGAAATGGACGCAAAGTTGTTACCTACTATCTAAAACTCAAATTAGAGTAATAGACAATAAGTAACTACCGATTTTCAACGTCATGGAGTTGCATGAGGTTACTGTATCGTCTTGTTTCGTAGGAAATTTTCATTTCTCATAATCTCATAACATTACAGTCCGATATGTGCTATTTGCAATTGATTCTAGCGTGATTATGATTACCGTTACCGTAGTAACCCTGTAATCCTCCTAGCCCTTAATGGTGGCTCTCACCAATTCAGATACACTCTAAACAAGCAAAGAGTTATGCAGTATCCTAGTCGTTTTTCTGCAACGGTACGACAAACCTTTCCAGTGTCTTTAACGTCTGTTATTGGGCAACCAAGACGGACTACACTTAAAAAAGGGTGCATTAAATAGAAGTTGCATCATCGAATTTTTTTCGATATAATGAACTCTAGTAATACACTTACGTCGGGAAACGTTTTAGTGTAATCGTATTTAGTTAAGGGAAGATGTTAGCGCATCCTCCCTTTTCTTATGCCTAAAATCAACTACCACAATTTTGTGGTCTCTAAACTGCTAAATCTACACGATCATTATCGTTGTTATCCTGACGTTCACCACCAGTTAGGAAATTTAGTGTCAATGCTTCTCCTTCACTCTCTAATTGTGTGAATTCATTTGCTATTAAAAGACTTAATTCTCTCATGTCCATTTACCTTATTCCTCCTATAAATCAAAATCATTTAATGGATTGTATTTCTCGTTTTGTTCATTTAAAGCAGTTCCCCACAAAGCTAAATACTTTTCAGTAATACTTAAATTCTTATGACGTAATATTTTTTGAAGCGTAAATACGTCCATTCCTGCTATTAAACAACGGTGAGCAAATGTATGCCTAAATGTATGTGCTGATAGTCGTACATCACTAAAATTCATGACCTCTTGTAATTTTTTAAACATATTTTTTATCGAATCATAAGTCATTTGTGTATTGTTATACTTCACAAATACAAAACTTGATAATGTTCCAAAATGCCGTTCACAATACAACTTATATTCCAGTAATTCCTGTAAAACTTTAGATGTCAGTGGAACTGTTTCTTGTCTGCGATTTTTACCGTAGATAGTCATTAAATAGTTTTCTGTATCAATATCAGACCACCGCAAATTTAATAACTCCCCTATTCGTATACCACTACCTAGCAATGTTGTGATGATACAACTATTCCTAAACGCTAAAAATTGCTTATCCTTTCCTTTTACCCTCCTGTAATAAGCCAACATTTTTCTGATATGAGCATCAGTAAATACCTCAATTTGAGTATCTTCTTTCATCTTGCTTATTTTGTTAATTGGATTTTTCAACAAAAACTCATTATCTTGTAAATGATTAAAAAAGGCTCTCAAGTGTTTCAGCTTTGTATTTATAGTAGGTGCTGAGTTTCCGCGTTCATTTTTACAATAAAGTAAATAACTTTTGATAATAGAAGGTGTAATATCATCTACATCAACTATCTCTTTTTCATATAACCACCTTTTAAATTCTCTAAAGAAAGCCTTATAACTTTGCAATGTATATTTGCTTAGATTTTGCAGTTCCTTTTCGTCTAAAAAATCCTGAATAGCAAATTTTAATAACACAAAAAAGACACCTCCTTTTAGATTTTAACAATCCAAAGAAAGTGTCTATATTATTTAGAAATAGGGCTATATGACACCACTATCCTAAAATACAATATAAATATTTAAAAATCTTACAATAATAACGTTTGTAGCATATCACCATTCCTTATAAAAAATGCTTTCCTCGTAGGGTTATGGTGTGTACTCATAATAGGCAGGTATCCTGACTCATGATCATCGCTACCTTTCCCCTTCCCGTCGTTAAACAGTGGTATATGAAAAGTCGCTCACATTTACAGTTGCGGGACAGTGTCGGATTTGCACCGACTTCCCTTTTAAGTAAATTGCACGCAATTTACACCTATTACTCCACGCTATTCAGTTGTTAAGAAACTGGAAAATACCGAGTTCCCTACCTTTAATTGTAAAGTACTGTATTTTTAAAGTCAATTGAGTCTGGTTGGATCTTAATACAACTTCGGAGCTTTTCGTAGTTTAGTTGCTTGCTCAAATGAAAATGCGAGTTTTATTAGTACATCCTCACTAAATGCAGTTCCTGCAAATGTTACCCCAAACGGTCTCCCATTTTTCATATACCCTGCTGGGACGGCAATAGACGGATATCCAGCTTTCGCACTAATTGTTGAACCTATATATGATGGAAAGATAATCGCATCTAATTCATATTTTTTTAATGTATAATCGATTCCTTGCTCTTGAGAAAAATACAAATCCTCTAGTTTTGCATTTAAATAGTCAGAATCTCTTAACGTATTCGATAATTTCTCTCTCGATTCCAATTTATCCTGACCATATTTTAACGACTTTCCTTTTGATCGTTTATTAAATTGAATTAACTCAGAAATAGAATGGACAGGCATTTGGGAAGGTAGATTTACAAGAAAATTATTTAAACTATGCTTTAATTCGTATTGCGGTACTCCCCATTTCCAGTCTCTATGAAAAGAAGGGATTTCGACGCCTTCAATAATAACGGCTCCTTGCTCTCTCAAAACCTGAATGGCATTATTAAAAAGTGTTCCGTCATATTCCACTGAGTCATAATAATCTTTTGAGGCATTATTATAAACACCAATTCTAGCACCAATTAATCCAGTTGCATCTAAAAAATTGGTGTAATCTTTATATAACTTTTGTTCACTTTTATATGTAGCGACGTCGTCTTGATCTACTCCTGTTAATACGCCCAATAAAATAGCTGCATCTGTTACAGTTCTAGCCATTGATCCTGCTGTATCTTGAGAGTATGTAAACAGAATAATGCCCTGTCGACTAATGAGCCCAACAGTCGGTTTTATGCCAACTACTGAATTTTGTATAGCTGGACTTAAAATCGAAGCGTCTGTCTCAGTTCCAATTGATAAAACAGAAAAATTCGCTGCAACTGCTACCGCTGATCCTGAGCTAGATCCTCCCACATAAAGTTCTGGATCACCATAAGGATTAAGTGTTTGTCCACCTCGAGAACTATAGCCTGCCCACATCGTACTCGACATACCGTTTGCTAATTCAGTCATATTTGTTTTTCCTAAAATAACAGCCCCTGCTTCACGAAGCTTTTTTACTAGAAATGCATCCTGCTTTGCTAAATAATTTTCTAATGCTATTACACCTGCACTAGTGTGCATAAAGTCTTTCGTTTCGATATTATCTTTTAAAACCACCGGAATTCCGTGTAGTGGCCCTCTAGCCCCTTTTGTTAATCTTTCCTCATCTAATGCTTCAGCAATAAATATCGCTTCAGGATTAATTTCAAGCATAGAATTAATTTTCTGTCCACCTTGATCATACTTAGCAATTCTATGTAAATAATACATAGTTAATTCTTTTGATGTTATATCACCTTGTTCCATTGCTGTCTGAATATCATTTACTGACAATTCTTCTTTAAGAAAGCTATTAAAATTTATCCCCATTCATATTCCCTACCCTTCTTTCAATATTATACCAAAAAGGTAAACTTATACCTAAATTATTTATGATTAGCATAGTACTTTTAACGATAACAACCGATTTTTTCGGCTTATTTAATATTTAATTTTCGGCTCTACGCTAATCAATGCACTTGATAAAAAAAGGCTATTTCGCAGAAAATTTATTCCTGCAAAATAGCCTTTTTTTTATGGGTAATATAGTTCTTTCAATTATTGTCCACTAAATCTCTGTGTAAGCTTTTGTAAATTTTCAGCTTGTACACATAAGTCTTGCGACACCACCATGTTGACCGCTTGCATGGAGGCACTTTGCTCATCAACAGACTGCAGAATGACCCCTGTATAATTAGACAAACTATCCATTCCGTTTGCAATTGTCGATACTAAATTTGTAACCTCATTCGCGCTACTTGAAAGCTCTTCTGCTGTTGCGGAAATATCCTCTAGTTGGTTCGTCATTTTACTAACGTGCTGAGAAATCGTACCGAATGACTTTGTAGCCTCATCAATGACATAGACGCCCTGTTGAACATTTTTCAAGTCCTTTTCAACAGAGGTAGCTACTTGTTTTGTATCGCTTTCTATTCCAACTACAAGCTCGACAATTTGAATAGCCGAATGCTTAGATTGCTCTGCCAATTTTCGAACTTCCTCTGCGACTACTGCAAAGCCTTTACCATGCTCGCCAGCACGCGCTGCTTCAATTGCTGCATTTAATGCTAGCAAATTTGTTTGATCAGTAATAGCCGTAATCATGTCTGTCATAGACTTGATATCAGTCATTTTGCTTGATAATTGCTGCATTAATTCACTTGTTTTTTCAGTAGAAGTTGAAATAAACTCCATTTGATTTTTAGCTACATGTAAAATTTCCGCACCATTTCCTGCGATGTCATTTGCTTCTTTTGCATGATCAAATACATCTTGCGTTGCCACAGTAATACGTTCAATGCCATCTGCAGTTTCTTGCATAGCAATCGCACTTTCATTTGCAGATTGTGCTGCTTTCTTAAGACCCTCAGTCGTATTCTCCATTTGTGAATCAACTTCATTAACTGCATCTGTAATTTCATTTGTACTTGCTGATAGCTCCTCTATGCTCGCTGATAAATCTGTAGAACTACTTGCAATTTTTTGTGTCATTGTATGTAATTGTTCTTTCATCTTTAAAAACGCTTTAGCTAAGTCTGATACCTCATCATTGGAATTAATTTCAATCGGAGCAGTACTTAAATTTCCATCAGCAATTGCTTGAGCGGATTCAGCTAATTGATTAATAGGCTTAATAATTTTAAATTTCACATAGAAAATACACGATAATGTCATAGTAATTCCTATTACTGTTAATAAAGTGGATAGCCATTTTAATGAAGTTAAATTTGCTAGGTCTATAATTAAAATAACACCCATAAGAACATTTAAAGTAGAAAAGCAAATTATACTTCTTTTCCGTAAAGTCATACTAAATTCCTCCAACTATAATATTATTCCAACGTAGTTATTATAGTTTAATTCTACTGAAATTCATAGAAAAAAGACCAACTTTTGTAAGATAATGATATAGAAAAGAGAAAGTTCTTTCGCAGCATCTAAAAACAGTAGTTACTCAACGTATGATCTAAAAGTATGACTCCTTCAAATATTAGTTTTTTAAAACATAAAAGCACTTTGCTTTAGACAAAGTGCTTTCATAATAAATTATTTTAATTTCATCATACTTGATCCGGCAATACCAGGATGTGTCATCTCATAAGGATCCAGAATTAAATCTAATTGTTCTTTCGTTAGTACGCCTTCTTCAATGCAAAGTTCACGAATTGAACGACCAGATAAAATTGCTTCACGCGCAATTCGTGCAGCTACCTCATAGCCAATATGCGGGTTTACTGCTGTTAACACACCAACGCTTTTTTCCACATATTCTTTCATACGGTCTTCGTTTGCTTCAATATCCTTCAAGCAATTTTGTGTAAATGCTCGGAACACATTATTCATAATGCTAATAGATTGAATTAAGTTAAAGACAAGCACAGGCTCCATAACGTTTAATTCTAATTGCCCTGCTTCAGATGCTAAAGAAATAGTATGGTCATTACCAATTACTTGGAATGCCACTTGGTTAAGAACCTCTGGCATAACAGGATTTACTTTCCCTGGCATAATAGAAGATCCAGGTTGACGAGCTGGTAAAATGATTTCCCCTAGCCCCGCACGTGGACCAGATGCCATTAAACGAAGGTCATTCGCGATTTTCGATATATTAATCATACAGATTTTTAATGCGCCTGATACTTCTGTATAAGCATCTGTATTTTGTGTTGCATCCACAAGGTGTGTAGCGCCTTTAAGCGGCAATCCTGAAATTTCAGCAAGATGTACATCAACTGATTGAATATAGTCAGGGAATGCATTTAATCCTGTACCAACAGCTGTTGCTCCCATATTTACATCATATAAATTTGGGCGAGTTTGACGAATACGCACAATATCACGAGTGATAACACGGCAATATGCTTCAAATTCTTGTCCTAATCGAATCGGTACAGCGTCTTGTAAATGCGTACGACCCATTTTAATAACATGCGCGAATTGCTCCGCTTTTTGGTGGAACACTGCTTGCATGTTTTCCATTGTAAGAAGTAGTTCATCTATCAAATTCAACACAGCAATATGAATAGCTGTTGGGAAAGCATCGTTTGTTGATTGTGACATATTAACATGGCTGTTTGGGCTAATTGATTTATAGTCCCCTTTTTCTTTGCCCAAAATCTCTAAGGCACGGTTAGCAATAACCTCGTTGGCATTCATATTAATAGAAGTGCCAGCTCCACCTTGGATTGGGTCAACGATAAATTCAGCATCCCATTCGCCATCAATAACTTCTTGTGCAGCCTCGACAATTGCATCTCCGATTTCTGTTGAAAGTAGGTGTACTTCCATATTACTCAAAGCAGCTGCTTTTTTTACAATACCCATTGCTTTAATAAGAGCAGGGTGAATTGTATATCCTGTAATCGGGAAGTTTTCAGTAGCACGAAGCGTTTGAATCCCGTAATAAGCATTGCTTGGTAATGCACGTTCACCTAAAAAGTCTTTTTCTATACGTTGTGTGGACATAATTGTCGTCTCCTTTTATGTAATACTCACACTTGATAGTAGCTAATTAATGCAGTAATGTAAACAGTCATTTGTCTGGAAAATGAAAATTTCACAAACTAAGCGCTACTATTAACATTAATGACCAGTAAATACAGCTTATAAAAGAAGATTTGATGAAGAGATTAAGCAATTGAACAGTACGTTGTAGACATCATTCGAACAGACTAAGTAAAGATCTCAAGCGAGTTGAACCAAACTAGTCAACTCGCTTGAAAATTGCGCCCAAACACGCTTAATTATAATACATGTTTCATTTATAGCTGTTAATAAAGTTTTAAGAAATACTCCATCTGCTATACATTTCTCATTAAATAAAAAGTTATTACTTCAGTTAATTCTTATTGATTAGAAGAAACTGTAAAACGGCTGTTAACATGCTTCGGATTTTCAATTTCATCTAATACCGCAACGGCATAATCTGCATAACTAACATAACTTTCACCAGCAGCATTTACTAATAAATGATCTTCTCCAGTTGTATAGCTACCTGTACGTGGACCTTCTGGATCAAAGAAAGCAGATGGGCTTAAAAATGTCCAAGTAATAGTTGATTGTTGTAAGTCACGTAGATTTTCACCTTGGTTTTTAGCTGTCGCATAAAACATTTCTGGAAAATCTGGTGTATCCATTACTCGAACAGTTTTTTCTGGGTCTACAAAAAGACTACCCGCACCACCGACAACAAATAATTTTGTATGAATACCAGTGAAAATATCAATTAAATGACGGCCAGTTTTCACATGTAATTCCTCCTGACCAAAAGGAGCTCCAAATGCATTTACGACTACGTCAAAGCCTTTCACATCTTCTTGAGCTAATTCAAATACATCCTTTTCAATTACTGGCATATTTGCTGTTATTTTCGAAGCTGAACGAACAATCGCAGTGACATCATGACCACGTTGTAGTGCCTCCTCTACAATTTTTTGTCCTGCTTTCCCTGTTGCACCAATTACTGCTATTTTCATACTTATAATTCCTCCTATTTTTCATTTGTAACTATTTAAGTTACAGGTTAGATACAAAAGACCGACTTCGTTGATTTTAACGAAGTTGATCTAGCACATCCTGTAAAGTTTGTGCTTGTAGTTGTTCTTCCATTGCATGCCAAACAGATGTATAAACACCCTCCAATGTCCGTTGGATTTTTCGACCAACCGCACATGCTGGATTTGGCTCATCATGAATCGCAAAAAGCTGCTCTGGTCCATCAATCGCATGGTAAATGGCTAATAGCGTTAAATCTTTTGGCTCCACTAATAGATCATAGCCTGCAATTCCTGGTTGTGACGAAAGCAAGCCTGCTTTTTTAAGCACCCCGATCATTCGTCGCACGACAACTGGATTTGTATTTACACTACCTGCGATGAAATCAGACGTCAGCTGGCTATTATCAGATGTTGTTGCAATGAGCGAAAGTATATGGATCGCTACCGAATATCGACTGTTCACCATATGTATCACCACCTGTTGTAACTATTATAGTTACAGGATTAAATAAAAACAAGCAAATTGCTCTATTTGCACCTGTATTTATTTTTTACCGTTATCAGAGTATTATACGATAATTATAATTGCTTTACGTAAATAACTAATTCTTGTCGTTTTTCTCCATCTTCCTCATAAAAGTCTAAGTTATGAAAATCATACTTAAAATGGCCAACTGGAAACGTCACACTTTCTCCTTGTGCCGCAGCCAATATGCCTGCCACATCATGTGACACCATTTGCAAAAGCTCTGTACCTAAAACCGAATCTACAAAGATCACGTTCATAATAAAACACCTCCTCAGCTATTATAGCTTAGAAGGCGCTTACATTTATAGTCTTTCTTTATAACGTTTCAGGCGAATTTCCTCAACGACTTGCATCATTTTATGTATTTGCTCCTGTGTTAATTTTGTAGAGATGTGTGGTAGCTCATGTTGATGAATAAATTCCTCTTGTTGTTGAGGAGTATTGGTCAGCAATTTCGTCCTTAAACGCTGCTCACACCCTTTTCCGTCTATTTGAAAAATCAACGATCTCCTCACATCATTCACCTCTAAATTTTTATTAGGACTTCCAGATTAAAACTTATATCGGTAAAATTTTCATGAATTTAAATATCCTTCATATAAAGTGCTTAGGGATTTAGCTTTAAAATAAATTAAGTATCTCTCTTTTGGCGGTAGTATCCTGCGATTTGTTGGTTCTATCTGTCGATTGGGTGGTTCTTTCCGTCATTCTGATCTCTATCCGTCGCTTGGCCTCTGCTTTCAACGCTTGAACGGTTCTTTCCACGACTTCGGCCCTTCTATCCACGATTCTGTTGGTTCTATCCACGACTTCAACTCTTCTATCTATCACATTGCACTTTCTATTCGACGCTCTAATCTCTTTCCGTCGCTCGGCCAGTTCTTTCCGTCACTCTAATCTCTATCCATCACTTCGCCTCCGCTATCCGTCACTCTGATCTCTTCCCGTCACTTTGCCTCTGCTTTCCGTCACTCGGCTGGTTTTTCCCGTCACTTTGCCTCTACTTCCCCTTCGCTCTGGCTACTATTCCTCACTCCGCCAGTTCTTCCGTTGCCCCATCTATTCTACTCGAACGCTTCGTCGTTAGTTTGTTTTAAAAAAACAGCAACCAAAACGGCTGCTGCTTCAGTTTAAACGGCAATTGGAGCTTTAATTGTCGGGTGTGGATCATAGCCCTCAATAGAAAGATCTTCGAGTTCTATGTCAAAGATTGACGTTTTATTTGGATTAATTTTTAAGGTTGGTAGGTCCTTAGGCTCGCGCGAAAGCTGTTCTTTTACTTGCTCCACGTGATTTAAATATATATGAGCATCCCCAATGCTATGAATAAATTCGCCAACTTCTAAACCACATTCATGTGCAATTAAATGTGTCAGTAATGCATATGAGGCAATATTAAATGGACAGCCTAATAATGTATCAAGGCTTCTTTGCATTAGCTGACAGCTTAATTTTCCATTTGCGACATAAAATTGGAACATCACGTGACAAGGAGGTAATGCAGCTTTACTACCTTTTGCTCCTGCATTGATAACATCTTCTGGATTCCATGCATTGACAATAATGCGTCGTGAATCTGGATTGTGTTTGATTTGATCGATTACATCTTGTAATTGATCGATTCTTTCCCCCGTTGATGTTGTCCAATTACGCCATTGCTTGCCATAAACATTACCTAGCTCTCCGTATTTACGTGCAAATTCATCGTCTGTTAAAATACGCTCACAAAATGAAGCTAACTCTTTTTTGTAGTCAGCATTGAAAGACTCGTCCACTAAGCAACGACGACCAAAGTCTGTCATATCAGGACCTGAATATTCATCGGACTCAACCCATTTTTTAAAAGCCCATTCATCCCAAATATGATTATTATTTTGCAGTAAATAACGAATATTTGTGTCCCCTTTAATGAACCAAAGTAGTTCACTTGCTACAAGTTTAAATGGTACACGTTTAGTCGTTAAAAGAGGAAAGCCCTCGCTTAAATCAAATCGCATTTGATAGCCAAATACACTATATGTACCAGTACCTGTTCGATCTTCCCTTTTAACGCCACTCTCTAATATATGTTGTAGTAAATTTAAGTACGCGATTTCTGGATGCGCCATGTTAATCAACAGCTCCTTCATGTATGCTGTTGACCATTATAACATCTAGGACGTCCAAAAATAAAAACAATATTTACATATCTGAGCCAAAGAAATTGTTTTCTAGCTCTTTTGAGATTTCACTCTCAATTGTGAAAAAAAACGTTGGTAACAAAATAATATTAAATAAAATCGGAACGATAATCAGTAAAAGATCCATCCCTGGGGTAAAATAGACACTAAAAGCAGTCAGTAACCCGGATATGACTAGAAATACAATTTGCACACCGATAATCAATAACGGAATGATTTGGTACATATAGTTAAGCTTTCGGAACTGATGCATGTTTTCTGGATCTTCTATAATTTTCTTTTTTAAACGTCTTGATAAAAATATACAGGCGAAAAGCTGTGCAATAATAAAGCTAAAATAAATAACACTATGTAGAACCATTTGCCCTTTCATAACCGTGCCATTAAAATGTCCGACCCGCTGCTGTAGTAGGTTGTTGACCGCTCCCTCATAAACATATTCCTGCTTACTAAAATTAGTGGGCGGTTCCACAAAGCCGAGCGTTGCCCAATCCTTTGAGTTGGCTTCCCAGTCGATTAATTTGCTTACCAAAATGCGTAATTGAATAGCATCATTTTCACCAAACATCCCTACTAAAAAAGTATATGGTATCGCTACCTTCATTTGCCCATTTTGTTTTTCATTAATTAAATCTTTAATGGAAAAAGTATACGTAACATCTGTCTGGTGAGCTTCATAACGAGCATCCCCGATCTTCCAATGACTTTCTAAGGAAGATTCAATATTATTCTTCATCTCAGCATACGGCGTATCTTTATGTAAATGCTTAGGAATCTTATAGACAAAACGATTGTCACCCCCAATAATGCAAACATCAACTTTCACCGCATCATTCTCAAAGTCCTTAGCGATTATTGTCATCGGGTACGACATTATGCCGACTAGAAAAAAAAGGATTAGTGGCAATCCTTTCTTTTTCATGCAACGCTCCTCCTTTTCGTCACATATGCTAGATTTACACTATCATAGGCTACACCGAAAAAACTATTTCGTTTTTCCGAAAAAGCAATAGTGGTTTTCCGAAACACCTTATTTCGGTATTCCAAAATTACCAAAAATTATGGATAATAAATAGGTAATTAAGATGGAAATGGGGTAATATTATCATGCAAATAATTGAGAGAAAACGATGAGTAAATGGATATATAGTATTTTCATAACCTACCTACTCCTAGGTATTTATGTGCTCGTAGTGGCAATGCGAATCCCTTTACTTGGTATTTCAGTGGACACAACTAGCCAAAAACCAGTCATAACTGAGTTCTATTACTCAACATGGGCACAGCAAAATAACATTGAAAAAGGCGATATGTTACTGACAATTGATGGCATTCCTGCAGAAAATGTTCGTTCAATCCAACTCGATTCTATCGTTAGAAGTGCTAAGGAACTAACGTTTATGAAGACTAATGGTGATTTTCATTCGGTTAAAGTTAAGCATAAAGATAATCCGGAAGAATTTTATTTGCAAATTATTTTTCCGCTGTTTTATTTTGTCCTATCTTTAGGTGTTGCCATCTATTTATGGCAAAGAAATAAAGATAATCAACTAACTAGTCTACTAACATTATTTTTATTAACTTGTTCTTTGACCTATATAAGTTGCGGGGCATCGAGTAGAGGAAATTTAATTGGAGAAGCAGTAATAAGTATTGGTATCGTATTATGCATATTACTTTTTATTCACTTTTTACAATTTTACTTCCGATACCTACATCTAGAATGGCTGTACCTCAATACCAAATGGCTTTATTTATTACTACTATTTATACCTTGCTGTAATTTCATAATGAGGATTAATTCTGATTTTCGGGTAATAACAGCATTAATTTATTTAGCGATATTTGCTGTTCTTGTTCTTTATGCCATCTATATTTTACTAACGAGTTATTTACGAACTAAACTGGCAAAAATCCGTCTGATCACCATTGCATTTATCACGCCTTTTTTGCCATTTTTATTATTTTTCGTTATACCCGAAATTTTAGGTCAAAACCCTATTTTACATGCTGAGGTAGCTGCATTATTTTTATTGTTTATTCCTTTTTCTTTTATTTTCATTCAAGTGAACGAACGATTATTCGATATTGAATATCAATTATCTCGTTTGCGCTATTATTCAACACTTGCTTTTTTTAGTGCATTAATCTTAACTACAGGCATTACCATATTGGTTATAGATACATTATCGATTATTCAAATTACGAGCGTCTTTATCCTTATATTCCTCGTTATCATTGCTAGCTTTTATATAAAGGAGCAGCTTGATTTTAAGTATCGAAAGATTATTTTTTCATCTACTGGTAATTATGTACATAATTTATATGCTGCCGTAAATCGTATGGGTAAGGCAAAAGATCAGCAAGAATTATTGGAGCAATTCAAATATGAGATAACAGAAAAGCTTGGTACTACAGCTTTTACGATTACAACACTAACGGAAGATGTGCCCATCTCTCGCGGTGAAGTCAACATAGTGAATAACATGACGCACCTGTTATTACATGATTCAGGTGAAGAGAAAATCATGTTAATCATTCGACATGCATTACAAAAAGAAGAGCTTCTTTGGTTAGAATTACTTGCGCTCTATGTTTCAATGTTTATTGATAATTTAAAGCTCATTGAAGATTTAATAAGTGAAATAAGGCTTATGAAGGATAGCAATGATACCCAGCTTCCTTGGCTCGATAAATTATTATGGAATATCATTGAAAAGGAAAAAAGTATTTTAGCGCAAGAATTACATGACACTATATTACAGGAACAACTTCATTTAGGAAGAGAGTTAGATGTAATTGCTAGTTCGCCTATTATCAAAAAAGACAAGGTATTAGATATTCGAGAGCAATTGCTAAATGCATCGAAGGATTTACGTGAGTATTGTGAGAATCTAAGCCCTCCATTACTGGATACATTTGGGCTTCAAATCGCCTTAAAAAAACTGATTCAAAAGGTAAAAATACGTGCCGATTTTTTATTAAACGCCCAAATAGAACGCGTCCAATTTCAGGATGCAACCTTACATTTAGTCGTCTATCGACTTGTGCAGGAGCTTTTAAATAATGCGATTAAGCATGCCGAGGCAACTGAAGTATCACTAAAACTACAAGTGATCAATTGCGGCTTTATCCTACAATACGAAGATAATGGTATTGGCTGTGATATTGAAGATTTAATGCAATCTTCCGCTTCAATGGGCATGAACGGGATTCGAGAACGAGTTCGTGCTTTTAATGGCGACATCACGATAACCTCCAGTCATAATGAAGGAATGCAAATTTTTATTCAAATACAAGAGGACGTGGAATCATATGATTGATATTCTTATTGTAGATGACCATCCTGTCGTTTTAGATGGTACAAAAACATTATTACAGGATTTAACAAATGTCCAAATAGACACAGAGCAGGATAGTGCCGCTGTTCTGTCTAGAATGGACGCTCAAGCTTTTCGATTATTTTTAATCGATATAAATATGAAGCCAGTCAACGGTATCCAGCTTTCGGAAATGATTAAGAAAAAGCAACCAGAAGCACTCATTATACTCTACACAGGCTATGAGCTTTCCGATTATTACGAATTACTTATTGAAAAAAAGGTCGATGGATTATTATCAAAGCTTGCCACGAAACAGCAAGTTATTCAAACCATTGAAGCCGCACTAAGAGGCGAGATCCTGCTAGCGGCTGATTTTTTAGATTTTGTACAGCAGCGCATCAATTTGCCAAATACGCAGCAAGAGATTTTACTAAGCGACAAGGAGCAAGAAATATTACAGCTTGTCGCACAAGGTTGTACGAATAAAGCAATTGCTTCAGCCATTGGGGTCACGCAGCGCACCGTTGAAAACTATTTATCCAAACTTTTTGTCAAACTAAACGTAGAATCACGCGCTGAGGCAGTCATTGTCGCTAAAGAGAAGGCATGGATCAACTAATTATGTTGAAAATAGATTTAATGTAAATTTTTTCTTACAAAAAGCGGAATATACTGGATAAATATCTGGTACTGTTATATAATAAAAACAATAATTACATTACTTCATCTTAACCGTTAAAATCACGTATTCAAAAGTAATACGAGCTTTTGAATACGTGATTTTTTTCAAGCGATCGAAGCAATATGATTGTTTAATTTTTTTGGGAGGTTGTTCACATGACACAAGGTACAGTAAAATGGTTTAACGCGGAAAAAGGTTTTGGCTTTATCGAAGTAGAAGGTGGAAATGATGTATTCGTACACTTCTCTGCCATTCAATCAGATGGCTTTAAAACTTTAGAAGAAGGCCAAAAAGTAGAATTTGGCGTAGAAGAAGGTAACCGCGGACCACAAGCAACTAATGTTGTAAAGCTTTAATTTCAGCTTTAGAATAAACAGTGCAAAATTCAAGAGACATCCAAATTATGGATGTCTCTTTTTTACGGTTATTTTATTTGTACAGCTTCACATTTTGAAATAGTCAACGTTCCAATATAAAACGGATAAAACAAGAGCACTGCAGAAAGAATTAGTCTTTGTACGGGTGCAGGCATATCTCCCTGATAAGTAATCGGATATACACTAACAAAGATAAAAGTGAATAGCGCTGTATAGGGTAGCCACAAAATTGTTGCCCATTAGACCAATCGACAATGCGCTATCCACTTAAATGAAGCTAATATAGCACAATAGTTGCTACAACAAAACCAACTCCATGTACAAGTAATGCGATCATTTCGAAATATTGACCTTCCCACCCTGTGAGACTCACAATGCTTAATAATTTACTTGCATTTCATGAGAAATACAGAACATTAGCCCATTCAACATGTTCACTACATTCCATTTACAACATCCTTACGCGTAAGAATGTAAACCTGCAATGACTAAATTTACAAATACTTGATTAAACACGATAATGCCAAAGCCAATAATCGCTAACCAAGCTGTCCTTTCCCCTTCCCACCCTTTGGAAAGACGGAAATGAAGGAACGCTGCATAAAATAAAAATGTAATAAGTGCCCACACTTCTTTAGGGTCCCAGCCCCAATACCTACTCCAGGCAATTTGTGCCCAAATCATGGCAAACAAAAGTCCACCTAAAGCAAACAATGGAAAACCTATCACAACAGCTCGATATGTAATTTCATCCATTAATGTTGGTTGTACACGATTTGTTAATGGCTTTAATAAAACAATTAACGGTTTTCTCGTAATGAGGAAAATTACTGCATATAAAATTGTACCGACGATAAATGCCCATACGATTGAATTTAATTTCTTCGCATCTATCTTATTTGTAATCTGTAAAAGGCCGACCTGATCCCCACTAGTTGTTACTGCATCTTTATTGACAATTAACGGTGTCATCGTATAAACGGCTGTTTCCACCTTATCTAGCTTATTTTCAAATTGAACCTCGACTTTATCTACCGCTATGTCAAAATATGTGGCAACAACTATAAAGCCAATCACAACAACTAAATAATACAGAACAATTTCTAAGAATAGTGTACTTAGCGAGAATTTAGAAACATCTAATGTTCTTAATAAATAAATAATACCGGTTGCGAACGAAATCGATAAAATAGCACTTGAAAATGCAACTGTCATAACATGAATCGTTAACCAATTGCTTTGCAGTGATGGAACAAGTGGTGAAACCGTTTTTGTAAAAACGCTTCCATAACCGAGAATAATTAATGACACAGGGATGGTAAACAAACCTACAACAATTTGCTTATATAAAAAATGAATGATTAAATAGCTACCAGTTAGCATGATACCAAAGAACGTCATAAACTCATACATATTACTTACAGGTGCATGATCAACAGCAATCCACCTTAATATGAAATACACTAGTTGTAAAGCAAAAGCAATATATGTAAGTAAAAGCCCGACTTTCCCAAACATCTTTCCTTTTGATTTCACGGCAAGTCCAATCGGTATAATAGCGATCAGTAGTAAAATAAATGCCACGAACAATGAATTACTACTTAAACTTAATAATGATTCTTTACTCAATGCAACATCCTCCAATGTATTTTTTGGGAAACCGCATAATTACTCCCAATAAAAAAACGTGATTCATTAAAATAAGTGCCATCATTCCCCTTTAAATAACATTACTTTTCGGAATTGTTACAATTTTGTGGCGTAAAACATCAGAAAAGACGTCCTCATATCAAAAAACCATCTATACAATCCGATAGATGGGGAATTACAAAAGTTGGCACCATTCTACCTACATCTTACTAAAAATTGAAATAATAGTCTATTTCTTTTTAGGTTAATATGTGACAATAAATATGCGCAAATGTTACATAACGTTATGTGAGACAAATGGAGGTATACCATGAAACAAAATATATATGACCATCCGGAATTTTTCCATCAATATAAAAAGCTCCGTCAAGCACCCTATAACTACAATAACTTGCTTGAACAACCAGCGTTAAAATCCTTACTTCCTAATTTAACTAATTTACAAATACTTGATATTGGCTGTGGAATGGGACAATTTGCATACTATTGTATAGAAAATAACGCACAGCATGTAACAGCTATTGATGTTTCAGAAAATATGCTGGCAATCGCTCAATGTGAACATGCTCATCCGCATATAGACTATTATTTGCGAGCGATAGAAGATTATCAGGCAGCTCCTGACAGCTTTGATTGTATAACAAGCTCTCTTTCCTTACATTATATAAAGGATTTTAGTGCAGTCATTGGTAAAATCGCTAAAATGCTTCGTCCTGGTAGCAATTTTATTTTTTCTGTAGAGCATCCGATTGTTACTGCTCGTAAAACAACGGAGGATAATTGGCTTTATGATGACAGCGGCAATAGGAGCCATTACACAATTGATAATTACCATGATGAAGGTTTGCGTGAGCGGACATGGCTTGTGGATGGTGTTGTTAAATATCACCGTAGCATTTCTACAATCATCAATACATTGATCGAACATAACTTGACGATAGAAAAAATGCTAGAGCCGATTCCTAATTTAGAGGCTGTTGAAAAACTGCCTTCCTTAGAAAATGAGCATCGTAAACCTTCCTTTTTATTAATAAGAGCAAGAAAATAACTTTTCAAGTCTCGTAGCCGTAACTCTACTGCGAGACTTGCCTTTGTCTATGCTTTACTTAAATTTCACAAAAATAATTTCTGGGTCACCATCATCTAAATTTTCAATATACCCACTTTTTATAAATCCCGCCATTTCAAATACCTTATGCATACTAGTATTTGATTGGTTAGTAGAAGAAAAGATTTTTGGAGTGGCCGCCATTTCTACATAAAAATTTAATAATGTTGTGGCAATGCCCTTTCTTCTCTCAGTTGGTTTGATAATAACTAATGAGATGAAGCTATTGTCAAAAAAATCATTTGTAAAAATGAGAAAACCCGCAATACCTTTTTCAGTTTGTTGAATGATACATCGTTTTTCGTTAATAGCTGTACGCAAATAGTCCCTTCGCGAAAAATCTCCAATTACTTCTTGATCAATTGCACATATTTCATCGAAATGCTCTATACGTGCTTCCAGCAAGTTTTTCATTCTGCCACCTCATTTCTTTTTTAGACGAGAAATTTTTTAATATTAAGTAGATTCCTTCCTCTTACAAGTACAGCATTTCTATTCAAGCGTTTCTCTAATATTTTTACTTAAGTAATAACTCATCACTTTAATCTCAGCCCTAAACCCTTTTGCCAGCCTTCCTTCATCGACAAATCCGCACTTTTTATAAAGTGACTGTGCAGCAGTATTCGGCAAATTAACCCCTAACACAAGCTCATTGATATAAGGAAAATGCGTCAAAACAAAGTCCGGCAAAAGTTGTAATGCTGCTTTCGCATAGCCTTTCCCTTGTTCATAAAAGTCTGTCGAAAAGGCACGGATTAAAACCGCCTGTTCGTTAGAGGAATATGGCTTGACACCCTCATGTTCATGCAATACAAAGAATGTTACGAGCCTGTCTTCATCTAATACAAGAACGGCATGACGATTTTTATCCTGCTTCACTAGTTCAATGCTCTCTTTCGGAGACATCGTATAGCGAAGCTGCTCCTCTGTAATCGTATATCGTTCAATTAAATGATCATCTTTTTCTTCATAAAATTTTAATCTCATCAAAGCTCTCCTTTTCATCTTTAATCCTAGTAATCTATCTCATTAATCTTCCCTTATGGATCAAAAATACGCCCTTAGTACTGTTTTAAATTGTTCTTGGCAGAGTTTACTTTAAATAAATTACAAATATAATGTATTCTAACATGATTTACAATTTTATTGTGGAGTATATGTAAATTTTGGAATTATTAGAGAGAGCTTCAAAGCGGAAAGAAACTGCCATGCTCATTCTCGAAGAATTAGAACTACTAGAAAAATGGAATACAATTGGTCAAGCTTATGTTGTCGGTGCTACAGTGTATGATTTACTAGTGGATCAAGATATCGATATCGAAACATTTTTTGTTTGTCCGAATGCAGCGGAAGCCATGTCGATATTAGCGGACTTAACTGGCAATCCGAAGGTTTTAGAATTAAAGTATTGTAATTATTTAGAAACACCATCTCATGGTTACTATTTTAAAATACAAAACATGCCCCATTAGAAATTTGGAATATTGATATAAACACGAAAAGGTTCTCTATCAAGGGATTTAATATCGTTAATGAACGACTTCTTAACAATAGAGAGTCGAAAGTATATTTTAAATATTAAAGAAGAACTACTAAAGAAATCCATAGTACTTCCTTCGATTTATGTATATGAGGCAGTGTTAGATGTCACAGATGAGACCCTGTAGCGAAGCAAATGTTTTCTGTGTGAAAGTGTAGTGCTAACGTAGCGTCAGCAACAATTTTTTTCTGTGCGAAAGCGCAGCGTCAGCTACAAAGCGCCCAGTTGGAGCGGAAATCAACTCCACATTATGGAGATAAGCATTTAAAAACAATTGTTTCTACTAATTACCAAAAATGCTACTATAATGATATCTAAACTAAAGGAGTTGGGCATATGAGCGCAGAGATTGCAGTAGATGTTTTGTTTATACACCAAATAACCCAAGGGATGTAACCTCTAACTGCAGCCCTTGAACAAGGGAGAAAACAAATGGAAAATTATTTTAATGAATTTCTTACAGGACAATCTATTACTTTACAGCAAATGACTTCTTCCGACTTGGAGGCATTTGTAAAAATCGAAAGTGAAAAAAATACGTTGTTACTTGCCAATGACGATATTCCCTTTCCAAACACCTTTGAGGATCATGCTTCATTCTTTCAAAGTATTAGTGGAAAAAAAGAGGAGTTTATTTTCGGTATATTCGAAAAGTCGTCAAATGAGCTTATCGGCTCCTGTGGCGTCTATGGAATCAACTGGAAAAATAGTACTTGCTTTGTAGGTATCTCAATTGGCGAACAATGGCACGGCAAAGGGCTTGGAACCGATGCCATGAAAACGCTTATTCATTTTATTTTTAATTATATTTCCATTAATAAAATTAAGCTTCAAGTTTTCAGCTTTAATAAAGGCGCTATTCGTTCCTATGAAAAATGTGGCTTTACAAAAGAAGGTTCTCTACGCAATGAGATTTTCCGCTTCGGTCAATTTCATGATGTAGTTTTATTTGGTCTATTACGAGAAGATTGGAATCAAATAGGATAAGCAATTTTCCCCAGTTGTTGGAAATACTTCGCTTTCTCGATAAATCATATAAAGTTTTCGGTAAATTAAGGATATTTCTCGATAAAATGAACCAAGGGGCTGTCAGAAGACAACCCCTTCTTCTATTCTTCCCAAATTCTTTGAACATCACTTAACACGAAATGCTGAAATGTTAGTTGATACACATCAGGCATTGAAAGTTTTTTCTAAAATGCGTGATCATAATGCACATCCAAATATTGCATCATTAAGACTATTATATTGCCATGTGTACCAATCACTATATTGTCATTTGGATGTGTAAGTATAATTTTTTGCAAAGTGGTAATAGCTCGTTACTTTGCAATTTCATTGGATTCTCCACCTTCAAATGCGAAATTCGGATGTCTCCATACTTGATGAATGGCAGCGTCAAATGATAATATTCTTTCTTTATAGGAATCAATCGTTTTTTTTATCTGTAATTTATGTTTTTGTGCGATGCCCTCCACGTCTGAATGGCTCTTTTATATGGACTTGAATATATCGATGAATATGTTTTTCAAATAATCTAGTAACACGATCCCTATCCTCAAACCCTTTACTAGAAAGCGGGCGATTGACCTCATCAGCGTTATAGTGAGAACGCGCGTGTCTAACAAAATATAGTACAGTCATTATAGTTCCTTCTATTTTTCTTCAGATTTTGCCTTCTTTTCTTTTATATAATTGTATAGGTCAACCTTCCACATACCATCCTCTCTTAATAAGGCATATGTCTTGCCGTAGTGCGAGCTTCCAAAAATTATCTCTAATTGAACAATTGCTATACTTTCAGTGCTAGAATCTTTATTCAAAGAAATACTATCGTAGTATCTGTACATTAAATAATTTTGAATATCTTCATCTAAAAAATAATCTATATACTCTGCTATAAAGGTATCTTTATCTGGTAGCTCATTGTTATTGTAGGTAATTGCATAGAGTTTATCGAAATTATGCTCAAATATTAAATTCATCATAATTAACACGATTTCCTCTGGTGTAAAAGTCTTTAGACTATTAATATTTCCTTTCTTCAAGAAGTCTTCATATAAAGCTCTTTTTTCCTCCGGCAATTTCTCTAAATATGTAAAATCATAATGCTTATCGATAGTTGGAAGCGTTTGTTTTGATTCTTCCACGTGTTGAACCGAATGGTTAGTAACCACTGTTGATTCTGAAGATTCTCCTGCTTTTGTTTTCTCTTCTGAACATGCTAATAACATTAAATTAGTAACGATCATAATGCTAAATAATGGCAATCTTAACTTCAACACTATAAACCTCCCCCTATCATAGCAATTATGCAAACTCTATTCACCCATCATTCCATTTATTTCGAAAATTCTCAACATTATTAACCAACATGAAATCTCCTCAATAACAAACAACAAAGAAGTTTATTTGATAAATTGTGACAAGATACGAAATGCATTAAAATTTCAATAGATATCGACATAGTTTTTAATAGTAAAAAAGGAGCAAATCTATTAAATTTCAACCTTTGCCTATTCTTGAATACGGCCAAAAAAAACGCTAATATTCTAATATAATAGGTAACAAAATATATAATTAATACAATAAAAGGCAATTAGTGTAGACTAAAATACCTGTTGTTGGAATTTCTTATTTTTCAACTATATAATTATGAATATATTTTTCTATGACTAAATTACGAATTTCTCAACCTATACACAATGTGACATATTTTTCGTTTTAGGTGAGATACAATGAAAAAGTTGAATCGAGGTCAATGTATTTCAAGAATATGAAGAAAAAATTATAGGGGGAAAAGATTTTGGTTAAGATATCGTTTAAACAATTCTTGAAGATGGAGATTGAAAACAAAAGGAAAGATATGTATAAAAAGGCGATGGATTTAGGTTTTACCCACCCTAGCGTGGTAGATTGTAGTCAAGAATTAGATGTCCTACTAAATAAATATTCAAAAGCGATCAATAAAGCTAGCTAAAACTATTTCCGATGATCTGTATAGTAGGTTCCGGTTTAAAAAACACACCAATTCCATTGCTGTTGTAAAGATACGTATAAATAACATAAAAATGGGATATCTTCTTTATGACAGGAAAAAGGAGGCCGAAAAATGCAGATGTTTTTTTTATCATTGGTCGTTTCAAGCTTTTTACTACAGCAGCCTCAAGATTCAGTAGAAAATTCAGCACCGATTCTTTGCAAACCTTCTGGAACTACATCTTATAAATATCCTAATAATCAATATCAGACATTTCGTACTAAGAATGATTTTTACCATCATTTAAACAGGACAATCTATGAGGAATATAACGATGCTACCTTAAACATTCGTCAAAAAATAGCCTTTAAGGACGTACCGAAGGCTGAAGAAACATTTCATCTAAAAACAAATTTTATACGTAAAAAAATAGACCTCTCTCAACATACTTTTATTCATCCCAATCGACAAGTATATTTTTTAGCATCCTTTAAGCAAAATAATCAGGAGACTTATCATAAATACCTGGTCATTGACGCTGAGACACAAACTATCCTTTTAGGAGAAAGTAATTATCAAAAGAACAGCGCCAATTAAATCTATTTCGTTTGTTGTTTAATTTATTGTATGCTTGAAAATTGATTAATAGTAGCAAAATCTAAGAAAAAATCTACATTTTTAAGTAAATTTTACAAAAATAAATATCACAACATTTATTTCATTTTTTTAGCTCGCCTTTAGAGGGTTATGACTTCCCTCTAAAGGTGAGCTAAATTGTTTAATACCCTTTATAAGATAATGCTTTTTGCTGTATTTCTCGCTTTATTTTCTCTATAAACTGTTGCAATGGCTTTTCAATTAATGCTTGCTGACCATATTTACGAACAGTGACATGTTGACGATCCATTTCTTAATCACCAAGCACTAAAATAGATATTTTTTTCATTTGAGCTTCACGAATTTTTTTACCAAGCTTTTCTTGTCGATCGTCAATACTTATACGGATTTTTTTGTTCATTTTGTAAATCATTCTTGATGTGTATCTGCAACCTTAATTACTTTTACTTGTTGAGGTGCAAGCTACGCTGCCAAAATGCTCAATTAATATTCTTTTTGTGCATTAATTATGATGCTACACCCAACTATGTACTTGCTGCATATTCTACTTTTAGTAGGAAAATTGCAACGATGAGCACTGTCTGTGTTCAAGCGAAGGTATGTATCAAAGAGCTCATCTTATTGCCATCCCCTCATTCTCTATACTAAGTTTTCATCCACTTCGTACTTCTAAAGTCTCATTGTGAGACTGCCATTTAATGTGAATGGTTGGGGCAGCATCCTTTTTAAATATTTTTGCACTTTCTTTTTTCTTTAAAATTAACTGTTTATCCTTATTTACCTGGTAGTCAATATAATTTTGTGATTCTTTAGACCCTTCTATCGTTATTTCTAAACCACCTAAATCTCCCTCTTCCCCAAGATAGAAAAGTTGTAAGCCCTCGGCAGTATTACTATGATATACGGCCTTCCAGTGCTCACTTTTCGCTATGTAATGGATCTCTTGTTGTTGATTCGTACTACAAGCAACTAACACAAACATTATTAAAATTAGGAAGCATAATTTTTTCATTAAATATCGATTTTCCTTTCTTTGAAAGTTATCCTATTAATATCAACTTCGATCTATCCTTCTTAATTTTTAGAAAAAGCTGTTATTCGGCTTGAATAATTATCATCAATGTATATCCCCCTTACATGAATTGTGTAAACCAAGCAATATATTTTGCTCCTGGTAGAAATAATAGCTGTGCCAAAAATGTGCCTAGCAGTCTTGATGCCATCATCATTACAGATGCTCGTTTAAGACTTAAGTAGCTGCCTCTTTGATTGATCACATCATCTGCCAAAATGGAAATCTTAGGGTCAATAAATATGATTAGTAACATCGTCGCTACACCATTAATAAGTCCTGATGACATGACAGCAGTATTCGATCTTTCAGGAACTAATAAAGCGGCGTAAAGTGCAGATAGGACGCCAATTGTATAGATGGCCGTAATTACGACATTAATAATAAATAATTTAAGGGGAATATCACGCCAACTAATACCTTTTAAGTATGAAAAGCTTGGCATATGAATATGTTTTATTCCCCGTTTGATATAGTCAATGCTAAAACCCTTTTTGAATAATGCTGGAATGGAGCCTCTTTCCTCAGACAAATGTATAATAGCCCTTGAAAATATCGCTACAAATGTTGGCAATAGTAGAATACCTACCAATGTACCTAATGAAGCGGCGCCAATAAGCATACGGAATTGCTGTTCCACAAATGCCAATGTGTTTTCCTTTGGTGCTGTGTCAGTCAGACTTCCGGTAAAAGGTTGCTGCATCATGTTTGCTAGCCTTGAAAACATGACCATGACATTGAACAATGATAATGCAGAGGCTAATAATTTTACACGTGCACCCGATAATCGTACTGCATACGCAAGTGTTTCTATCGAGTGAATGATGAGAATAAACAAACCAATCATTATTAATTTATCTGTCAAAATATCCAAAACCTATTACCTTCTTTTCGGTTGATGATTGGTCGTCACTCTTGTATTATTTTTAGTAATCGTTTGATCCAATCTCGTACATATACTTCCCATTCTTCACGAGGAGTTGTCGCTGATAGAGAAAGCGATTGCAATTTTTCTGGCATCATATACATTTTACTTCTTAACAGCTCATTATCTTCTGACTCCTCGTCCATAAAAAGTAAATATCTCCCTTCTACAGGCTCTCTGTAAACCTTCGAGCACTCTCTAGTTCGATATACCTTTGTGGAATATAGTTTACCATCAATTTTAACTTCATAATGTCCTCTACTCCTATGTTGAATTCGGACATGCGTACCATCTATGCGTTGGATAGTCGCTTCAAACGCTAAAAGCTGCTCATCGTCCATCTGAATTCCAAAAATCCAATGATTCCTATGGGAACTTTTCACATCGGCATCATATGTATCGTACCTTATATTAAATTTGTTTGAGTCGTCGCAACTTTCCTCTGTTAAATATGTTGCAATCAGTTCATCTAAGGCTTGTTCATCTAACTGATTGCCATAGGTTAAGATAGCGATGTGCTTTTGAACCCCAGCAGCATATTTGTATAATTCCTCTTCATTATCTATCTCCCAAGGTTTTTCCTTATAGTAGAGTACCGAATACAACAAAGACACTCCTTCCTTTTAATATTCTACGAAATTAACTTGAATAAGTTTCATTATTACCCTACCAAACAGAAAAGCTATTCATCAGGTACTTTATTTCCTAACGAATAGCTTTTTTATTATTTAATGATTAATTGCAAAGTCATTATTCCAGCTAGTTGAATCAGATAGCTGATAGGTCAACATATTGGCCGTTACTACAAGAATCACACCTGCGCTGGATTTATCTGAAGAAATAGGGTCCTCTAATATTAATACAACATACCCCTCACCTCGTCCCAGAGGATCTATCGCATTTGTAGCGTTGATTTCGAAGGTTGTATACGTTTTCTCATTTGTAGCAAGGAGTAATCTTTCGTCCTTATAGACTCCATATTCCTTCAAATTATAGCAAACAGGCATCCATCCTTTTGACCAATCAATACTGCCCATTATTTCTTTTTTACGATGTGTAAGTTTGCCTATTGAAAATGTAAAATATATCTTTATAATAGCTTGATCTAATTCATTTTTTCCTTCACATACAGCTGTTACTTCCAGTTTAATATCCCCGTTTGAATGCTTCCTAATAACCACTAAAGTAACAGTGAAAATACAAATAACAAGTACTATGCCGATGACGACAAACCCCATTTAGTCCCTCCTAACATTTCAATGAATGTTACTATTAGATTACCACGTTTTAGTATTAATGGTATTTTTTCATCAAACAATCTTATGAAATGACACGGGCATAAATGATAAGACATAAAACGAGTATATAGCTCATTAGCCATTCAAAGCTTTATCCCTCTTTAACGGTCCAGTGGACTTCCCCATCAAAGTTTTATGGAACCCGATCCTTTTCTTATATACGCTTTTTCTTTGAATTCCCAACTTCTTAACTCCACTATTTCCCGCTTACTTTTGGAAGTATTCTCAACTATACTAAAGGGAATTCGTTTTTAAGGAGATTTATTTATGAAAACATCTATACCTTGTCCAGACTGTCAAGAAGCAATATCGCTTGAAGACTTTGAGGATTTTTCATCACCATTTACCATGGAATGTCCACATTGCCACGTCAAATTAAAAGAGACAAAAGTAACCCCATTTCTATTAATTGGTACGATTGCAATCATTCCTTTATTTATTTTCTTAACAGAAACATTAAGATCTTTCCTATCAGGCGTAATCCCTGTTATCGAAAAAATACCTTCCTTTATCGTATTCCTTGGACTGTTATATCCGTTATATGGTTTTTATGAGCGATTTAATGGACTTGTTATGTTTAATAAGGGCAAATTACAAATAAAAAAAAGAAAGTGATAAGTGTTGAATTATCATAAAATTTGATTAAAAATCACTCTAAACTCTTGATTTCACTGTATATAAAAAAGCCAACGTTTTTCAGATCCTTCTTATCCCCTAAAGCACCCCTTTAGCCATCCATGAAGCGCGAAAATAATCTCTTCACCACAGAAAATGAAAGATTAAGTTCTTTCATGGGAGTTTTATAAAAGAAGAACAGCGACACTTATTAAACAATCCCGTCTGATTGTTTATCAGTTAATTTACACTTGACACCTCTTTTTGTTAACTGGTAAACTATTTTTATTAACCGGTTAACAAAAGACAAAAAGTTAGGTGATACATTATGAATCATATAGACAAAAAGATGGAAGCGTTGAATGCTTTGCAACAATTTATCAAAGAAAGAGAAGCCGTCCAAAAGAGGAAAAGCTTCAGTAAAAAAAATGAGGAAAACTCCATTGTTATGGATTGGACTCTCACTCAATTACATATTGTTTCAGCCATCAAGGCACAGGGATCTGCGAATAATACATCCCTTTCGGAAACGTTAAACGTCTCCAAGCCAGCCATTACAAAGGCAATCAAAAAAATGCTAGAGAAGAACGTTATTATCGAGACCAGACAGGAGACCAATCAAAAAGAAGTTCACTATCTCCTTACTGATTTAGGGAAACAACTTGCCTCTATCCACGATCAATTGCATGAGAAGGCGAGAAATCGATACCTGCGCCTATTAGATAGTTTCAATACCGACGAATTAGAAACCATTATAACTTTTTTAGAAATGATTACTGACAAACTTAAAGGTGATGACGTTCCATTTGGAGACTAAATATACAAAATGTAACGCAAAAAAATCGTTTGTCTTATACGCCTTGAGTATTAGCACGTTTTTTGCTTCTTTAAGCCAGAACATCTATACACCGATTATTCCCCTTATTCGGGATTCGTTTGAAGTATCCATCAGCTGGGTGAATTTTACGGTCAGTAGCTTTATCTTTATTATTGCAGTGATACAGATTGTTCTGGGAACTGTGGTTGAACATCAAAATAAAAAAAGATTATTGCTCATTAGTCTTCTTTTGATGGGCGTATCAGCAGTCTTTTGTGCTTACACCAACAGTTTTACGTTGTTTACGCTGTTCAGAATGATTCAGGCAATCGGGGCCGGGATAATCCCTTTAGTTGCAATCAGTATGATTGCACAGTTATTTGAAGGTGAAGCAAGAGGAAGTGCCATGGGAACGTATCAAATCCTGCTTACCCTTGCACCAGCCGTTTCACCTGTGGTTGGAGGTTTTATTGGGGAGTTTTTTGGTTATGAGGGAATTTTCCTTTTTCTTTTGATCATGGCGGTTTCCTTGCTGTTGTTCATTGTTTATTTGCTGCCAAGTGAAAAACAGAATGAAACTGACGAAATACCGTCCAAAGGATTTATCCATGCATATAAGGCAGTCTTTTCCCATTACATTGGAACAAGTATTATGATCATTAGCTTTTTAGTGTTTTTCATCTATTTTGCTATTCTTGTCTATCTGCCTGTCTTGCTCCATGATCATTATCATGTATATTTACAGTTCATTGGATTATTATATTTACCTTTGACAGTCAGCATGATTGTCGGGAGTATGTTATTTAAAAGGTTGCAGAAAAAAATATCTCTAAATACTTTGTTTATCTCACTGTTAATTGTTATGCCTTTGCAGGTCATACTATTTGGTGTACTTCACGCTCAATCACTTGTGGGGTTAAGCATTATCTTATTTGGTTATGGAATTATGGTTGGATTTTCCGCCCCCCTTCTCTCGACTCTTATTAGCAATGAGTACAGCGAGCACCGAGGAACAGCTTTAGGCGTTTTTAACTTCGTCCGTTATTCAGGTATGGCGCTTGGTGGAATGTCCCCCGCATTATATCATGTACTGCCTAGTTCTGCTTTATTTGTGCTGTTTGGTGTTTTACTGCTCTTGGTTTCCATACTACCTTATAAAAGATTTCAAAGCAGGAGTACTTCATAAATAAGCAAAAAGACAACGGATATAGATACTTTTAATATCTGTTGTCTTACTAGTTTTCACTTCACAATCTGGCCCGATTGTTGAACACAAGTTAAAAAACAACACTGTTGAAATAACCCGCACCTTTTGTTTAAGTACATTTCTTCACAATCTTTATATCGATTTTTATCAATCTTTATTAAAAACAATCAATCTTTATTAAAAACAACCAATCTTTTTTATATAGCTTCAATAAGGTTAAGACAAAACTGATCAAAACCTTAAAAAGCGCGAGAAATCAATTTTAGAAACGTTGATTTCTTGCGCTTTTCTAATTTTAACTAATTCAGGAAAGAAAACCTCTACTGATTATAGTTTCATTTTAGTTAGTAGCTTGTAACTCAGCTGTTAAAGTAAATGGCATTTTTAAATACTCATACTTAATCGTGATTTTTTTAATTTTAGGTGCCTCAACCTTCACCGCATAATGCTGTGGCTCCTTTCCGATGGCCTTGCGATCTATGTATTGACTTGGAAAAATGTTTACTTGTCTTAATTTATGATACGTAATATCCGGATTACCTACTAGCTTCGTTTCTGCTTCAAACGGTTCCGACTTACTCACGACGAGTTCAACATTTTCAGGCACTTTATTATTAATAAGTATTTGCCGAAGCTTTATGTCACGTAGTCCTTTATTCTCTATTTCTACGATTTTTGTAGTTGAAGCATCTGTAGAATTCGTATAACTATTCATGACAAGTGGTGGATTGCTTTTTAAATAAATAATAAAGGCCGCTCCCACTACTAGAACACTAAATAATAAAACAAATAATAATTTTTTCATTTCATTCCTCACTTTCTTACTCCCCATAAGTATAGCGAGAAATCGTAGGTGATGAAACCTCGAAAATAAACAGTGAGGATTTTTCTTTACCGATCAACTTCTTCACGTACACAAAAAACAACCTGACTCATTATAAGCCAGATTGCTTTACTAATCGTATTTCATCACGTATCGGAATCCCATCATTACCGAGTAAAGGAATTTCAGGTTTATATGCTCTTGCTTGCTCGACTGCGTTTTGTATGATTTCGACTAACTGATAGCCTCTTTTTTGGTAAAATTTTAACGCGTGTAAATTATCATTTGTCGTAATGAGGGTAATCATTGTACAACCATGTTCGAATGCATGCTGTTCAACAGCTTGTACAAGCAATGAACCAACCCCCTTTCCCTCCACAATACTATCAAGGGAAATTATTTCACATTCTTTATCACGAATGATATACGTCACGAGACCTAACAGCATGTTTTGTGCATCTACATAGGCGAAGCCATCTAATTTACTACAGTCATATACCCCACTGGAAATGACCATTTCTGTACTTCCCCAATGCTCTTTAAAAAACTGTAACACATCATTTTGATGTAATTGCAGAATTGGAATTACTGTCATCTACTATTCTCCTAAATTGAAAAATTAAATACACTAGCAATGGCTTTTTGAACACCTAGAAATACTGCCCACGAAACAATTCCTAGTCCAATGGCAAACACGATATGGATCGATGATTTCATCGCCATATAAATAACAAATAGCATAAACATTGTAGCTGGTAGTCCAACGATTACACCAACCGTAAAGCGCTGAATATGTTCACTCGACTCACTTTGCACAGTAAGCCAAATGATACTTAAAATACTGACAAGTGGTAGGGCGGCAATAATACCGCCATAGGAAGGAAATCTTTTAGCAATCTCTGTAACAATACCGATCACGGCTGCCGAGCAAAGAATTTTTACGAATGTGTACATTATTTAGACACCTCGCTTAATAGACGAAATGCCTGTAAAATTATTTGCTGTTGTTCTTCTGAAAGCTGCTTTAGTGCATATTGTAGTTTTTCATCATCTAACTCTGTGTTTTTCTTTAAGATGTGAAGCCCTTCAGATGTAAGATGTAGATATACTTTGCGTTGATCTTCGATAGATCGCTCCTTTTTCACCCAGCCATTACGCTCTAGCTTTTTTATATGTTCTGACGCTGTGTTTTGAGAAATATTCAGCAACTCAGCAATATCACGGACAGTTACTTCATCCTCCTTATGAATCATCTGTAAAATACGTACGCTTTGATGCGAAATAAACTCTTCATGCGTTGTATGTAGATGGTAATAAATTGATGTAAAATAATTATTTAATTCTTTAATCATTAAATTTACTCCTTTTAATATATCGTCTAAACAGATTATATCGCAACATACGATACATTTAAAGAGATATCCAAAATTTTATATTTTCAGTTTTTTTAATTTAGATTACATAGATTACCGAATTTTGTAAACCGTTTTAGGTAGATGATCGGAATAGCTGTAAAAAGAAAAATCAGAAGTGCATCGTTAGTGAACGTTTTCATAGCAACATAAAGACAGCTAGACAAAACGATATTACGGGAGAACCGAGGGAAAAAATATTGTCTAAACTCGTGTTAAAGAGCTCTCCTTTGCGTAAGTTTTCAAAGAGTTCGCTCCTGAATAATCATAGGCTTTTTCTTTGTATAAGTACTGTAAGTGGTGTACCGACTACATAAAAAAGAATAAACATATATCAACCCTTTCAAAGCTGTTTACATAAAAGCGAAGGGGCTGTCTACTGACACCCCCTTCCTTGTTCTATCGAAAAAGTGCTAATTTATCGATATACTCATATAATTTTCACAAACACACCCTGTTGAAATTTTTCTTCAGCTGCAACATTCATTTTTCTAACATCTTCAGATACTTCGCTTGCCCTTATTAATCGATTCTCATCGTAAAGCAAAGGATTGATATGTCTAGTTTTATTCTTTTGCTGAATATCAAAATCTGTTTGATCCACCCTCACTTTGACATTAGGATGAAGCTGTAAAAGGCCCTGTACTTGCCTATCATTTGAGGATTTCAACAATACAATTAGTTCTTCATCTTCCTTAAGAAAATCAGCGAGTGTAATAATCTTTTTATCTAATGCTAACTTTAACGTTTGTGAAAATTTATGATAAGCATAAATATTTAACGGATTCATAAAGAAATCAAGTACTTCTTGATAATATGTTTTCACAAACCATTCTGCACTTTTGATACTTTTAAGACACATCTTTCCTTGATAAATGATACTATCATCTAAAAATTTTTGTATTTCTTCAAATGAGGCTTTCCCATATGTGTACATATCTCTTAAAGTATAATCTACTCGATCTGCACATAAATCAGGAGCTGGTTGTTCGAGTAAATGCCAAGTCGCAGCATTTAAAAGTAGATGTTCATAATCAAGGTTATTCTTTTTAAGAATATTAGGAATTTCTGATTTATGAATAACCTCTTTAAATATTTCTTCATGATAGTCTTCAGCTTCATTTTCAATGGCGAAATCAATAACATGCGAAAAAGCTGTATGCGAAACATCGTGCAATAAACCTGCAATCTGCTCCTCTAAAGATCCACCTAACTATTTAATTAACAGCATGACACCAACTGAATGCTCATAACGCGTTACATTCCATTGGCTATTTACAAGATAACTTGCCCCACCTTGATGAATCCCCTTTACTCAAAAGAAGTTCCGCTAACACATCATCTATTTCGAATTCACCATATAAATAATCATGTAAGCATCTTCCTATGCAAGATTCGAAAGTACAAAAACTCCACCACAATGCGAGATTGGATAAAATTCTAATTGGCATACTCCTTTTAATAAGGCGCTAATTTCCTCATGGACAAAATAAAATTCATCATCATCCCAATAATCAATACTGTCTTGACGACATTTTTCAAGCTGCTTTCTTGATTCAAACGCGATATCGCCGATAAAAATTTTGCCTGCAGTTGTTAGTTGCTGCAATAATGCTGTAATGTAGTGCACTTTCATTTCATCGGTAAAATGATGAAGCGCATAGGTGCTAATAATGGCGTCATATTTTTGACGAAGGAGCTCTAATGGCAGCCCTTCTGATAAATCCCACTCCATTAAGTTTGCATCAGGCATTTTTTCTTTGGCGATTTCGATCATTTTCGAGGAGAAATCGAGCCCATTGATAGTATGACCGTTATCATAAAGCTTTGCCGTTAATACCCCTGTCCCAAATCCAATGTCTAATACAGTTGATTTTGGAATGGACATGACCTCGTTAAAAATCATATTTAATACTGCTTTATATCCTGCAAATGGATATTGATTGCTTTCTTCACTTAGCTGAACCGTTTTATCATAACCATCAGCCCATAAATTAAATCCTTGTTGCTTAAGTAGCATAATAGTCCTCCTATGTTTTCCATCGATTACGAGTTTGATAGTGGAATAAATTAAAAAGTCCCCGTTTATAAATGGATATGTGTATTAAAGAATTCGAGTATTTTCTCATACACGTAAATTTCATTCGCCTTTTTCGTGAATCCATGACCCTCATCTTCTAGCACAATATATTCCACTTCTCGCCCCTTGTCTTTTAAAGCAGCAACGATTTGGTCAGATTCCTTTTGCACAACACGTGGATCGTTCGCCCCTTGAATGACTAACATAGGTTTCGTCATACCATCTAAATACGTAATTGGCGAATCGGCTGTTAATCTTTCCTTGTCTTTCTCTGGATCTCCTATCCATTGCTTCATATATGGTGCCCAAAAATCCGGAACAGACTCAATAAATGAAAACAGATTACTTGGGCCAAAAATATCGACAACTGCTTTAAAGTAATTTGCATGGCGACCATGTAATAGCAGTGCCATATAGCCACCATAGCTGCCACCTAAAAGCAGCATTTTATCACGATCAGCATAGCCCTTCTCAATAAGCCAATCAATCCCAGTAGTATTATCAAGACGTGGGCCATGACCCCAATCGCCCTCAACCTTTTTCATAAAGTCTAGACCGTAGTTCGATGAGCCTCTAAAATTTGGTGCAAAAATAGAGTATCCCTGGGTAACAAGAAATTGGAACATCGGTCGAAATGATTTGCGTTCAATTGATTGTGGACCACCATGTGGCCATAAAATAACATGGCCATTCGAATTTTCTTCCTTCGCCTTGAACAAGAGTGCCTCAATTTCCAAACCATCAAACGATGGATAACGAAGCACTTCAGGTTCTACCAAATCTTCTTCTCGAACACCCGGTACTCTATAGTGAGTTACCTCTAACCATGAACTTCCCATTTCCTTTGAAACAAAAATATTATTTGGCTTCGTAGCCGATTTTCCAAGCAAATATAAATGTCCGCTTGGCATAATAACCATTTTCTCAATAATATCAACAGGTGTTTCGAGTTTTTCATTTTTTCCATCTACAATTGTATAACGATAAAGGCGATCCTCTACACCATAGGAACCGACAATATATAGTGCTTGCTCTTCTTTTGAATAATAAATACTTGTAAAGTTTTCTTTTTCTAATTGAAGCAACTTTGTAAATTGTTTCGACTGAATATCGAACTTTGCTAAATAGCTAAAATCTTCATCATAATCTGTTAAAAAATAAATTTCCATTTCAGAAGTATACACAACATCGGAAACTGTATGCTGCTTATCCGTTAATGGCGTGAGCAATACTTCCTCACCATCAATTTGTACATATGCTAAGGAATGCGTATTTCCAAACTGTTTAATATAAACAAATGATTTTTCCTCTGGGCTAACTGTAGCGATAAAAGTAGGTGCATCACTACCCTCAATCAGTGACTTTTCTTCTTCACTCTCAATGTCATAAACTAAACTATTTAAATACGTTGAATTTCCAGCTGTAGTTGAATAATAAAGATGTCTACCATCCTCAGTCAAATGTGCGTAGAAATGACGTTCTCCCTCTTTATAGCGAATTGGTACAAGGCTTCCTCCCTCAGGTGAAATTGCATAAATTTGACTATTCTCATCACCATCTTTATCAAAGCCAACTAAAAGAAATTCACCTGTTTTCGAATATTTAATAAAATCCGAAGTTTGATTATGAAAAGTCATTTGATATGGAAATTTTTTCTCTAAATCCATTCCCCAAAGATTAAAATATCCATTAAAATTCGTACTTAATACCATCTGCTTTTCATTAGGACTAATCGCAAAATCACTTACCGTTAAATTTTGCAAAAAATGCTTTGTGTTCATCTTTTCAAACTGAATCATAGACGTTCCTCTTTTCTTAAAAATTTTCTCTGGTAACAGTACTTTTTAAAAAGGTTTCCATCCCTTTTCCAGTGATAACGTCTTAGACCGCATCCAAATCGACTTATCGGACGCCTAGGAAAGCAACTAGCCTGGATGGGAATCAATCCCACGACGTGATGGAAATCCCAATAAGTATAATTATACCATTTATTTTAATATTAATATCTGAATATTTTAACTTTATATTTTACCAAAAAAATGTTATAATAAAACTAGTTTTCTTTTCAAGGAGGAATCGAAATGGACGCATTCTTTTGTAATGCTTGCTCTAGACCAAACACATTACAGGTCAAAGAGGTCTAGAAAAGTTAACCCAAATAACATAATTGAATGATCTCTTTAGGCCATAAACCTTTATGAAAAGCCTACAATACAGGAGTGAATTCAAATGGAAAAACCAACAATCCAACCGTTTTTAACGGTCGCAAACTATCATTTACTTGAGCAGCAAATAAATAAAATCATACTAACACTTGCTACGACGAAAGATAAGGACGTCATCCTTGCCGTACACGGTATCGTTGAAAGCGAGATCACAACAAAATTAGCGCTGTCCGCTGAGCAAGCTGAGTTGATTGAACAGCTTTTTGAAGTGACTAATCGCGCACAAGGTGATGAGTATATAGAGCAATTAAAACCATACGTCATCCCATTCAAAGCAGTCACTGCCAGTACACTGAAAAGCCTTTTTAAAAAGGAAAAAAAGCTAAAACTACCAAAGCTTGAAGAAATGGATTTTCAGGAGATTTGTTATTTAGCTTGGGATGATCCTGGAACACATCGAAAATACGTTTTGCTAGAACAAGATGACAAGCTAAAATCGATTAAAGGCACATTCTCTAATGATACAATTCGTGGAATATGTGCAATATGTAAGCGCCATTCCGATGTTGGCCTATTTACTACATCTGTAAAAGGGCAAACCGTTGGAACGTTCACGAATTATAGTAATTATATTTGCGCAGATAGCCAATCATGCAATCGGCATGTTACGGATATTGAAAAAACAAAAGCATTTTTCGAGCGCATCACTCAATAAAAAGAAGCCTTCTCCATTGCGGGAAGGCTTTTTAGATAATTTTTATCATTAATAACGAAGCTGATTTTGATCCACTTTTATAATCGACGATGCAATGATAACAAAACCGAGCATTAAAACAAAGATTAAATCAAGTAAACCTGTATGCATCGACACCGTAAATACCGTAATCGAAAAGGCATAGGCGACAGAATGGAAACTACGAATGCCTTCCTGCTTCACTTTATTATAAAGAAGCGAAATTAAAGCACCGTATAAAAAGAAACCAATTGCTACTAATAAATAGCCCCCATCTAAAAATAATTGACCGATAAAGGTTGGTGTAGTTGTACGATTTCCACGTGTAATAACCTTACCCTTCTCTATACTCACGGAATTGACAACCTCCGTGACCATCATGCGAGGTGAAATTTGCTTACCAGGTAATATCGTACTAAAGATACCTTTATGGACTTCACCGTTTAAATAACCGTTCTCCTGCGTATACTCAATAATTGTACTTAACACAATATGCCCTGTTACACTTTCTTCATTTAATGCACGCACCCATAACGGCGTTTGGTTTACCTTTTGTTCAGCCGTTAACAGCTGGTCTCTTGCCTCTTCCGTTAGCTCCACATCAGGCTGATCTCTTCTATTAAATTCTAATGACTGGTCCTCCGTTAACACACGAATAAAACTAAACATAGAAAAAGCTACACCAATAACTAATAGCGTTGTTAAAAACCACGCCAATTTCACTCGTTTTACTACATAGTGGATAATGATGATCCCTGTAAATAGGATAATAATTAATGGCGTTCGATAGGCAACTAACACAAATAAAAAAATGATAAATGCATAGATAGAACCGTAGATAAACCCTTTCTTCCACGTCATATGCTTTTCTAAAATCATTTTATAGGATAGTAGCAATAACACTCCAAACCATAATAATTGACTAAAGAAGTTCAGCTTTGGATTTAAATTTCGGCGATTTGATTCATCTGAAATACCAAGTCCGCTTCCAAAAACCATCAAAAGGTACGAGCATAAACCAAGTAACGTAAGAAACACGATAAAGTGAATCACATATTTGCCTAAAAACGACAGACCAAATGAAGGAATTGTCCATTTCATCTTGTCTATAACGTAAACACCTATGTAATAACAAATAACTGCTAAAATGACTGCGGGCCAAATAGAAACATGTAAATTGAACATTTCAAATCTATGCCAATCAAACATGCTCGTGAAGAAATATAGCAGTAAAATAAACGGTAAAAAGAAATACGGCGAAAACGTATCGATTTTATTTAATTTTCTTAAAAATTGTTTCATATCCTTTCACACCCCAAGATGCTTTCTCTCCCATACTTTATATTAATTTCCAATTATGTAAAACAAGAATAGTATATCATATTAACAGATTATTTTATATATTCACTCACTATTTTTGTTAATAATTTGAAAGTAATCAAGAAACGTATCGAATTATGAAAGGCCTAATAAGTGTTTTCTGTCTTCGTGGTTCGGGATACTGCTGGGTACACAAAAAAATCAATAGCTCTTACTATCAAAATGAAACGAGTACAGTGCTTTTATGCTGCCTGTACTCATTTAATGGTTTTATAATTTAATTTCCGAGAAGCATAACTTTCATATCACCGAAATGGAATACCATGGAAGGATCTGCAACAGAAAGACCAGGATTTGTAGGACTAGAAAGGCCTGATCCACCAACCACTTCGATTTCAAGTCTTCCACGTAAAGGGCGCTCGCCTACTAAATAATCGCCTGTAGATTTAACATGAAGAATCCCATTTACAATCGAACTAATATCAAATTCCAATCGAGTACAACTCCTTGGAGGTATAACAGTTGACGGAAGACCTTCTAGAAAAGGTTTTTCATTCTCATTCGTTATAAAAGGAAGTGATATTCCTTTCATTGAAAGCTGTAAAGAAGGACAATATTCAATCACAACATCAGCCTCTAATGGTTTGCTTGTAGGGTTTTTTATAAGAATCACAAGTCGATTATTAGGCTGTCCAACTGCAGCATCCAATGGAACAAGAAATGGTCCTGTAGTAATCGTATACTTTCTATTTTGACATGGTGATGTTTGATTTGACAAAGTTTCACCTCCTAATAAAAAGAAATTACTTTCTGTGTATCTTATTAAAATACAAAAACAATTGTATAGACGGTTGTAGAAAGAATTCCACTTTATTTTTGATTAAATGTAGTGGTTGGGCGGCAAGCTTCTCAAATTTTCCTGTTAAAAACCATACAATTCATTTAAACCAAACTATTAAAAAGATGTAGTACACGCATCTTAATTAATAGATGAAATCTATAATCTTGAGGTACTTTCTGGGGTACATACTTTTTTCTGCTTTCCCCTATTATAATGCTAGCTGAATACAACAACTTAACATCACACTATAAACATTGCTATACGAGTGTTTATAAACAAAAAAACACCCGCATTTTAAACGAGTGTTTCGTAATTTTTTAGGATAACCATTTTGGTGGTGTGTTTTTCTCCCAGAGTTCAAATGAATTTATAATATTCATTTTTCTATAGATAGATTGCTTTATTATCAACGATTCATAGTGTATCAAACTTTTTCGGTTTTCTATTATTGTATACTTTCGTATGCTCTTTTGGGGTACTTCTGGGGGTACTATTGGGGTACCGAACAATTTTTTTGTACTTTCTTTATAAAGTGAGTTCAATTCTGTAGCATTTGTATATTTCATAAATACTCTTTATGCACCAAAACTCTACTGACAACACTTACCATTATTGATACAATTTAATAGAGCTAACATATACAAAGGAGACTACTTTAAAATGAAGAAAAAACTAGGTGAATTTTATGACTAAGCATCACGATAACATATTTTGTGAATATACTATTAAATCATGGGATGACTGTAGAATATTATTTAATTCTATTAACAATTGGGTTTTTAGAGGCCAATCAAATAGTTCGTGGTCTTTACAAACTTCCTTAGAAAGGGGAGCAACCAACACAGATTGGAGAGAAATACCAAAGATAGAGAGAAAAATCATTGATAAATTTAAGCGCAGAGCTTTTCATTACATGGAAAAACTACCTCAAAAAGAAGATACATTAGAGTGGTTGTCATTAATACAACATCATGGAGGTCCAACAAGATTATTAGATTTCTCGTATTCATATTATGTGGCTATGTATTTCTCTATTGAACAAGCATTACAAGAATCTGCTGTGTTTTGCCTAAATAAAGATTTGATTTATAAAAAAGGGCTTGAAACAGAGAAATGCAGAGGTTTTGATAATGACTTTGACTACGGAAGTAGGGAATATTGCAACCATGTACTTAATGAACAAACTTTAAGTCCACTAGTAATGTTAATAGAACCCTTTAATTTGCATGAGAGACTATCAAGACAACAGGGTCTATTCGCCATTCCTTTTGAAGGACGGCAAGCATTTGAATATAATCTTTCTTTAACAGTAAATAAGTTTCAAAAACAATTGCCAACAAGTAAGGAAATTGTTGAATATAATAACTTATTGGATTTATTAAATCAAGAATGTGTCCTACTTAAAGTGAAGATTCCAAAAATTTATCATAATGAAATAAGAAAAGACTTGAAATTAATGAATATAACAAGTGAAACTTTATTTCCTGGAATTGATGGCTTCACAAAATCGCTATATAATGAAATTACTTAGTAGATTCTGTAGTGAAGCTATATTTCATAGAAGGCTAACAGGCGATAAGGTTGAATATAGCTTAGATTTTCAAACAACTTTATTATTTATATTTTTTGTATAGTGAAGTATCTTATATCGAATAATATAAACAACTATATTTTAACCCCGTTCTAAATTTAGAACGGGGTTATTTTTGTTCTAGGTTTTAAAATTAAATAAAATTAATGTCTTTTTATATTTTTAAACGTTTAATTATTATTTTTTCTACGTGTGTATTTAAAGCTTGCTTGGCGAAGCGCAACACTTCATCTTCACCAGCTGTCCATAACTGAAAATTCATCTACACTTACCCACTTTATCCACTTCACTAACTCTTTCTTTGATAGTAAACGTCTTTTATTAGAAATCATTACTTAAACCTTTTAATAAACCATCTACAATATTTATGTAGACCTTCGACATTTTTAACTTTTCAATCGATGGATAGTCGTGTTGCAATAACCTGATAGCCATATCTAAAATTAATATTGGTGTAATATGCTGCGTTCTTCATGTTTAATCATCAGTGTGCACCAGTTTTGCATCTTGAATATCATTAAATGAATTATGTTTTACTGAAATATCTGTATCCAGTAATAGCTCCTTTTTGTACGAATCCATTCCAGTGACTAATCCAGTTTTGGCATGTAGATTAAGGTTTTGCCATAGTGTAAGAGTAATTAATTTTCGCAATTTAAAGGCACGTTGTATTGTTTGTTCAATCTCCTCTAACTCCCACTCAGTTAATTCTCGCTTTTTATCATAAAACCGCTCTCGTTTCCATTCCTTTAATTGAACTATATGTTCAGGCAGCATCATTGCTGTCCACTTCATATTCCCACGATCATTTAACATAATATCGCCCCTCATCAAGAACATTTGTTTGTATGTATTATAGAACTAACGTTCTGTTTTTGGCAAGTGAAAATCACAGGAATAAATTATAAGTAACGTGATTTCAGTTACTATTTCCTAATTTTATATATACAATTCATGCTAAATTTCCTAAAATGGTAATTAGTAGATAAGATTAGTGAGGAGAATATAATTGAGTAATTGCCCTAATTGTTTAGCCATTAATCCATTTAAGAAAGTACATAGAGATGGGGCTGAGATTGAGATATGTGCATATTGTAATACGATTAAGGAGGAAGAGTACGAGGAATATACCAAAAAACAAGTACAAAATAAAAATGATTCAGATCCATTTACTTCAGATCCATTTATCACTAAAATTTTTATATTCGCATGTATTCTGCTAGTGTTCTTTGTTTTATTTTCATTATTTCCATACTTATAAATGAACAAAGACCAAGACGGCAATTAAGCTATCTTGGTCTTTAATATTATTCAGCTACTATATTTGTTACTTGTGCTAATTTAGCTGTTTTAATTTTATTTGCCCCAGCTTGTACAGCATCCATTCCTGTAAAAGTTCCTGTTTTAACACGCCATTTAGCTTCATCTGGCTCAATGTAAGCCACCCAACCAAAACGATGTTTTAATACATCTAAGACATTTTCAGCAACTTGTTTTGTAGCATAAGTACCTGTTAAGACACGATATCTATTAGTATCTGTGGAAGGCTTCTGTTGTGTTGTATTGCCACTTGATACTTTAATCATTGTAATAAATTGTGACCAACTTACTTTTCCAGCACGCATTTGACTAGGACAGTTCTTACCACTAAAATGATTGTGCTGAACAACATTACTAATTGGAATATTTTCATCCTTCATGATTTTAGCTACTAATTCCGCAGCGTTCAGCATTGCTTTTTGATAGTTACCATCACTATTAACGCAAACCTCTACCTGTATCCCTTGGTTGTTGCCTGTTGTGCTTCCTGCAGCCCAACATCTCCAAGCATGTTCAAAAGATTGTACGGCTTCTTTGTCATCCACAGTGTAGTGCCAAGAAGCTGAACGGCTATTACCGTTATATTGTAATCTAGCGTGCGCGTCTGCATCGGCTCCTGTTCGCGTATTATCTGTTTCATGGACAACGATGTATTTTTTAGCATTTCCTTTACCATAAGTAACCTTGTTTGCTTGTACATCGGGTACTAATTTTTTACGAGTTACAACCATTATTGTTCACCATCCTTTTTATTTTTCAATTCTTTATCAACGTCTTTCCCTGTTAGTTCATTTAGCATTTCATTTGTGAAATGTTCTTCTGACTGAGACTCAATGACCTTTAACTTTTCTGCCAATTGCTTCGGTATAAGTACCTCTAGTTGAGCCATATTTTCAGTGATACTTAAAGCCTCATTTGCTATATAAAAAAGTACTGTTGCAAATGTAAGAGTCCCATTTAACGACAGTACCTGATCGATTATATTTGCTGTGATTATAACGATTAAAACTAATAACTTACGAGCGTAGCCAAATAGTGATTTCCGACTCCACAGGTTACCATTTTTTATAGCTTTAAAAATCCCTGTTAAAATGTCTAATCCCATTAACAATAACAACAGGTGTAGGAATTTCACCCCACCAAATAAATATAAATGCGCTACTTCTAAGTAATCCAAATCCATTCCTCCCATAATGTCACTCCTTATTTCTGTAAAATAAAAGCCCTCCACAATGTGGAAGGCATATCACTGTATTGTGTGTTTCCTACAATTAATGCAATAAAGTAAATCTTTTAACTCATTAGTTTATTAGTTCAACTTATCACTATCTTCAATATCTTTTATCATCTTTGATAATACTTTTAAGGCCTCAAAATCGTGATTTGTTCTTTCATTTGTTTGATATGTTTTTAATGATTTGGAGACTATATCAAATATCTCTTCACTAATATTTGTTTTATTTGAATTAGTGTAAAGCATTTTTCTAATTGTATTTCTCCAAAAATTCAACTCTTTACTATAATCATTTAATTTGGCTTGCAAAAGAATTTGCTTTTTTAAATTATTCTCTTTGTATATTATGGATTCCTTATTTAGTTTTTCTTTTTCCTTCTCCATCTTTTCCATTTCATCTTTATTACGCTTTATTGCATCATTATTACGTTTTATTTCAAAATTAAGTTGACTCGACAGTTTAGTAGCTTCATCTTTAAATTCAGCTATTTTTTCATCCCTTTCTTCCTTATATTTTGTAATCCTTTTCTTACTTCTAACATCGGTAATGTATGTCATTACGAAAAAAAATGCTGCATATATTATTGAAGTTATAATAGTGTTCTTCACTAGTTTTCCTATAGGATCCATGTCCATAGAACCGTAAAATATATCAATCTTATTTTCATTTGGATATATCTTAACCTCATCTTTATTTAACTTTTTATCAGTAATAATTAATAAATTTATAAACTGATCTTTTGAAATTTGAGAAATTTCAAGAGTAGTTCCATTAGAATTACTTAAATGATTATCAATTATTTTAATATCAACTGGCATGTTTGTTTTAATTTGATTTTTAGTAACTGTAGTATCCAAAACTATTTGTAAGTCTTTAATGACTGTATTATAGGATTGAATATTAATAGGTACTACATATTTATTGTTTTCAAAAGAAGTTGCAGTCCCTATACTTACAACAGAATTAATTCCTGAAAAATAGCTCATCATCAAAGTCGCAATAAAAGTAATAAATGATAGAATTATAGTAGGTACAACGTATTCCAATATTTTACTACCCAACAGATTCACTCCAAAAATATATTATTTTACATACATACTATTATATTATCTCATAACCTTCCATAATGGAGAATCCGAAATATTACTAAATCACTGATTATTTCCTCAATTGGTATTTGAATGCATTTATTTCAGTCTTATTTTGCTGATAAATGTTGGCTTATCATTACAGCATGCTGTAAGTATCGGTTAATTCGTAACTCTAATTCTCCAATATCTGACCGTGAGATACCTATTTGAGCTGATGATATCGATCGACTTCTCCTAGTAGATTAAATTCATCAACAATGATTCTTAATGGGATGTTTTGCATGTGTCTCACCCTTTCCTGCATAATAAAAGCCCTCCACAGATGTTTTTGTGGAAGGCGAATTCCCAAACGCTTCGGATTTTAAATCTTCTGTTCTTTATATCTAAGCAAAAATATTAACGCCAGTAACGGCAAAATACTTTTTGATAACCATAAACTTACCCCAATTAGTAGCATTAAAGAAATATCATAAATCACAACAAACAACCAAGTACGATTAATCATTAACAACATTCCCAACATTTAGTAATATTAATAAAAAGGAGGTGATACTATTGGATAATCCAAATAAAATAAAAGAAACTATTGAAGCTGCAACTGCACTAGCTGAATCCGTCCCAATTTATCAAGATTTATTGCAACCTGCTACCCAAGAAATTGGCAAAGGGTTACACACTGTTTCTAAACTTATTCATGTAGCTTTAGCTCCCGTTTCTGCATTAATTTGGGGCTATGAAAAGATTGCTGATTACTTGCAAACAACGTTGGAAGAAAAATTAAAGGATGTATCACCGGATGATATCATCACACCTGATATTTCAATAGCAGGCCCTACGATAGAATCCATGCGTTTTGCAGGAGACAAAGAAGAATTAAGAGATATGTTTACGAATTTACTAGCTTCAGCTATGAATTCTAGGACATCAGATGGAGCCCATCCCTCTTACGTAGAAATCATAAGGCAGCTAAATACTGATGAAGCCAAAATTCTAAAATATATAAAAGGTCAACATTTCCCAACCTTGCATGTTGTTGCAAATCACGGTTCTTCTCACTCACCTGTAATGGAAAATTTCTCTGATGTTTCTTTTAGAGCGGATTGTACGAATCCTGAAAAAATACATTCTTACTTAGAAAATTTGAATCGTTTAGGATTAATAAAATTATATTCTAACGGAAGTTTAACTGATGTTAACGTATATTCAGAGATTGAAAATCACTCTGTTGTTCAAGATGCACTTCAACTAGCCGAATTCATTGGGCAACCTCAAATTATTAGGTCGTATGCTCAGAGTACTAGGTTTGGAACGCAATTTTACAATGCTTGTATAAAATCTTAATAGTTAAGAGCAATCGGATTAATTCCGCTTGCTCTTTTTGACAATAAAAATAACGCTAAGCTTATGCTTGCGTTTCATTCGATACTTTATTTTGCTGTTCGTTCATTAAGGTACATAACTTCGAATACTCATCTTGGCTAACTTGCTTATTTAACATAAGTAAACTTAAATTTGTTGCCATCACATCGTAATTACATCCTGGACTAGTGATTAATAACTCAGCAGCACGATAAACAATGTTCATGTTTGTTCCCCCTACACTCCAATATTTTTCATTGCAATTAATACTTCTGTATTCAATAGCGTTTGTGCTTGCATTTCTTCTAAGGTAGGCTTTGGTTGTACTTCAACTGGTTCTAATGGAAAAACATCTTCATCTGTCAATATCTGTTCTTTAATTCTAGCTGATACTGTCTCACCATCATTCGTGTATTCAGTTATTTTATATCCATTCTCTTCATATTCGCGTAAGATAGTCACAATATAGCCTCCTCTCAATTATTGGTTTAGTTCATAATAAATTAATACTGGCGCATATCCTTCGTAACTCCCGCCATATTCTATTCTCAATCTGTTGGAAAATGGTATGTCAAAAACCCCTTCATATCCCATCATGAACGATTTACCGTCGACCTTAACATAAACAGCATAATGACTCTCGCTCCCTATAAGATATAGTAATCGCCCACTCCCATACACATCCAAATACACGGTAGCATCGCCATCGTAGGGATATATAGTACCTCTTTGATTAGTTAAACCACCGCTAGCGTAGTTCGCGCTTCGACCAGCCACTTTTAACACTGGCTTAGTGCGGCCATTAGACATTAACCAGTTCATCTTACGATGTAAGCTTCCACTCGTCCCATTAGATGCCGAGTCAGTTGGAGTACCAATGTTGCTGTCCATAGTAGCTGTTCTGGCATTTATTGAGTTAACATTACTTTGAGTGGTTTGTATCCTAGGTTTCATGTCCTGAGTATCTGTAAAAATATTTTGCGATTGTTTAAGTATAGATTGCGATGTTGGCTCCATCGCTACTTGTATTCTATCCGCCATTATTTTACCTCCTCGTATTCAAAGAATAGTTTTCCGTTATCTATCACCAAACCAGTTCTATACTTTTTCTTGGTAGTATCATCTGTTGTAATATGTGGTAGACGAGCATTCTCATGGTCCTCAATCATGTTATATAAATTCCCTGCTGCATCTTCGTTTAGAATGCCTCTTATGGTTTCAAACCAAGCGATGAATAATCCTTGCTCTTTATTCATCCATGCTTCAAAATCAGCCTCTTGTCCATCAATCCAAGCTTCTAAAGCTGTAGTCACATCAGTTTGCCATGCTGTAAACTCATCGGCTTTTGTAACGCTAAACTTGTTAAACCATGATTGGTATTGGTTAAAGATTGTTGTAGTGTCTACTTGATCTACAACGGCATGAACGATTCCACATAAGTTTTTGTTCAATCGTTGGTCAGTAATATTCCCTTGGATGATTTGAGTAGTACCAGCGCTGATTAGGACATCAGCTAACACCAACTCGTAAAAATCTGCATCTCTTACAACTGTTGGTGCTACAGGATTGGTAGCGAAAGTACCTTTTTTAAGCACAATTTGAATATCACGATCAGCAACACTTTTTCGCAATACAATTCTGTCGATGCGTTTCAAGGCACCGTCAGCTCTGTCATGGGCAATGATAAAGTCACTGTCATTTACTACGAAATAGCCGTTAATCCACCCTTTACCAGCCTTTACAACTGTGGTCATATTGCTATTTGCATACACTTGTAATCCATTTGAAGGGTTAGGAAAAACACCATTTCCGATAAATGCTGCGAAGAACTCCGCAAAGTCTTTTTCATCATAAACTCGGTCATCATTTACATCGTTAAAAAAACCACTACGTACAGCCATTACTTAATCACCTTCTTAATTTTATCTATAATCGTTGGTACAGCTGTACCGAATTCTGTTTGAGATGAGTAACCATTTTCATTGTAGTTTTCTTTTACAACTACTACTCGTGAGTGCATCACTAAACCTACTTCATCGTTACGAGATGTTGTTTTATCACCTAAGAAATAATCTTTACCGAAAACGAATTGTGAATCTGAATCATTATCACTTTTGAAAGTCTGTATACGTGGATACTCAGACAACCTATTGAGTCCGCGCTCTGTTAAAACCTTTTCATATTCCTTAGGTGATAGGGTTACTTCCTCATCATTTTCATTTTTATAATTAGACTGTAGATCACGAGCATCGAAAAATATTTCTCTACGCTCAAAACCTTTAAAGTTATCATTTAGCCTTAAAACAGTACGATCATCACCTTCGCCTTCTCCAGCAACATAAGCAGTGCTTTTATAGTTACTCATATCATCGATATAAGACTGTGTATTAACGTTATCAAACGCCTTCGAAAAAATAATATGAGGATTAACCGTTTGCTCCGTAGATCTGTCTGCGCCTTGATAGACGACAAATTCATACTTTTTAGTTGTGTGATTCATTAATATTTCAAATGACACGTCATGTTTAATACACATTTCCCATAGGGACTCGTCGAGCATTTTGTTGTTGTATGCTTCTTCTGTGATTATGTCGATACCAGTATTAGGACCTAAAACAAGGTTTGGTATTTTTCTATTTATCTGTGTAGGATTAATGGCGTTGGCATTAACGAAGCTCTTTAAAACATCCTCGATGCTACCTTTATAAATTTGTTGCCACTCAATAATCCTCCAACTCATCATGATACTTAAAGACTTTGCCATGATTAATATTTCTGTTTTATTTTCATCTTTAAATTCAGCACTTTCGACTATATAACCGCGCCTTGAGTCTGTTGATTTCGTAAGGATTCTAATTTCATTTGTAAAAAAATGAGCAACATTATCTTTGTTTGCGTCTATGGTCGCTATTAAAATGCTATGATCGTGATATTTTAGTGTTAAATCTATATCATTATCATCATCGATGATCCCCAATCGATTAAAATTCACATCAAAAATATTTAAATACATGATTATACACCCACCGATTTAGCACGATATGTTAGTTTCATTTCTAGATTATCTACTCCTGTATCAGCTTCATATCTGAATAGGTTGTCACCTGGTTCGATTTGTAGGAAATGACTATTTAAATCAATAGCATTAAAAATATTGGTTTTTACATTATCTTTTAATAGAGTGATAGTTTTATTACCATCGTGAGTCGTTACTTCAATTACATCACCTTGAGTCATTGTGTAGTTGAGTCTCAATTCTTCGAAAGTGTCTACATTGATAATTGCTGGTCTTACTACAGTTGCTAACGCTTTGAAACGTATTAACATACCTGTTTTATTTTGCCCTTCGTTGAATACATTCACGATTAAACTGTTTGATCGTTTACCCATTTTAATACCAACTCCCTGTGGAATTTTTAACGGAAATTTAAAAGCTCCAACCCATTTTGCTATATCAACCTGTCGTGCATCTTTTTCATAGATATAAGGGTCAGTAGCTATGAATTGTAATAACGCTTTTTGCCATGCTCTGTTGTTGTTTGCATGGTCAGGTGGCATTACTGGAGTACTTTGTAGATTAGCCATTAAATAATATTGCTTGCCGTCGCTAAGTTCTAAATCTACACGCATCGGGTTTAACTCTGGATTAAAAACTCTGTACATATTTGCACGGTTGCTATCCATCTGCACTTCGTCAGCGTTTTGGCGTATCATTTTAAATTCGATGTCGAACTCTCTATTTTCTAATTTCGTGTTTTGATATTTAGAGCCAGCCTTTGAGTTATTTGAAAAGTTTACTTTCGCCATTAAACCACTTAGATCAAGACCGTTTGTCAAACGAAAGAGACGGCCGAATTCAAATTCGCCGCCTCTACTATTAGTTATTTTTAGTTTTGTAATCATGTCATCATTCCAATCAACCCATTTCAAATTCTAGTCTACGTAATAGACGTTCTAAATCAGATCGGTCGTTACCAGTTTGCTGCATATTGATTTTATTTTCTACTTTTCGGGAATGATCATAAGTTATAGTTTTATTTGTATTTGCTACGCTTTGCAATGATGTTCCTAATGTTCCCAAGTTAGCTTTAACACCTCTTAGTTTATTAACTATATCTGGCTTAATCATTTCACCAAAACGTCCAGAAGCTTTTGTGATAAGGTTTTTATGCTTATCTACACCGACATCAAAACCTTTAGCCAAATTACCAACGATAAAGTCGCGCATCCAACGTGAAGGAGAATGAATGTCTAAAGCTGATTGCATTGTGTCTTTAATTGCATTTGCAATATCTTGAGCCTTGTTAATTAAGTCACTTTCCATACTCGCTAGTCCATCCAAGAGGCCTTGACCAGCGTTAATACCAACTTGTTTTAAAGTAGCTAGCTCTGAATCAGTTGTACGTACTAGATTTTTAATCTTCAAGTCCCATTCAGTTTGCAATTTACTTAATTGAGTGTCTGCTGTTTGTCGTAATTCTAAAAGCTTTTGGTCAGTATCTTTTCGCATACCAGATAACTCTTTTTCAGCTTGCTCTCTAGCTAGTTGTGATTTTTCTTTATATAAATCACTGTATCTAGATAGTTGATCATCCGTCATGCTATTTAATGCCGCAAGCTCTGGTAATGCTTTAACTCCTAAATCAGAAAGCTCTTTTAATAAATCTGCATCAATACCACGCTCTGACAACTTAGCAAATTGATCTTGCCAATCTTTAATGCCATCCACTTGTGATTGCAAATTCTCCATCAATTCATAGCCTGTGCGATCGAGTTCAACTTTGAATGCATCGAAAGTGCTTGCAAACCCCATGAGAGTAGATACACGCTTGTTATAAGCATCCTCATACTCTTTATTGAGTCGTTGTGCTTCTTTGATGTAGTCATCATCGATTTTCTTCATTTGGTCTAGATATTCTTTATTGATGGATGTGATCTCTTTATTCACTGCCTCGACGGCTTTTTGGTGGTTTCTTTGAGCTTCAATGCGCTCTTTCGACCCTTCCTCAAAAAGGTTTATTGATTCTTCCCAAATTTTCTCTTCTTCGATTAAAGATAATTGATCTAAGGATTTCTTATCTGATACATATTGTTTAATTTTTTCAAGGTTTTCTTTATTAAGGTCCTCCATAGCCTTTTTAAGTGCCTTTTGTGCCTCAACTCGTTCCTTGGAATACATGTCAAAATGATCTAGTGCTTTTTCCCAAATCTTAATCTCTTCAACTAATGACAGTTCATTTAAAGATTTCTTATCTTCAATAAATAATTTGATTTCTTTGAGTTTGTCTTGCTGCTCTTTTGTAAGTAAATCATGTGATTCTTTTTTAGATTTTTTCTCAATTTCAGCAATCTTTTTCGCGGCATCCTCTTGGATTCGTTGGATTTTTAAATTTTCATCTTTAGTGGTTTTACGCTTTTTCGCATAAGCATTACGATAAATTTTATCAATGTCTTCTTTAGATCGTTTTTCAATTAGAGCAATTTCAGAATTAGCTTTTTGAGTAAGTTTCTTATTTTCGCTTTGATAATGGTTGGTGATACCTAACAAGCTATTTGTTATGTCGGTCATAACTTGTTTAATACTAGCTTTGCGCTCTTCCATCCCAATTTCCATACCTTCTATAGTCCAGATACCGATTTGTTTAAAAACACGGGAAGGAGAATGAATACCAAGGAGCGATTTAGCCTTATTAACGACGCCATCTACAACACCTGTAATTGCCTCAATAGCATTTCCGGCCATACCTAAAATACCTTCTATTAAACCGTTCACTAAATCTTTACCGACATTAATCATATCAGTGACTTTGCTGACTATACCGTCTATTAATGAACCAACTAGGTCTTTACCAACAGTTAATATATTACTAACAAAGCTCAAAATCTTATCAATAAGACCTGTGATAAGTGTTGCTCCTGCACCTATAACATTACCTATTAAAGATAAAATTCCAAAAACTAATTTGCCTATTAGAGTGGCACCAGAGGATAACAATTGACCAGTAAAGCTAAGTATTTTACCTAACAACCCAAGGATTAATTGACCACCTGCTGACAACAGTTGCCCTAGGATGGATAAGACCCCTTTTGTAAGAGCTACAATCAATTTGACGCCTGCTGCTAATAATTGTGGTTGCAATTTAAGCATAGCTTTTGATAATTCGGTAATAAGAGTAATACCAGCCTCAATGAGTTGTGGCAATACTTGTATAAGTCCTTTTACAAGAGCTTCAACGATTTTTATTCCAGCATCAATTAATTGAGGTAGTAATTTAATAAGTGCTTCTACTAACGACATAATTAAAGTTAATGCTGCTTCTATAAGTGCTGGTATAGCTTTTATTAAGCCTTGAACTAAAGCCATGATAATTTTAATACCAGCCTCGATAATTTGAGGTAAAAGTAAAATTAATGCTCCTACTAGAGCAATAATAATAGTCAATGCTGCCTCAATTATCGTTGGTAATGCTCCAATAATACCTTCAATCAATGTATTTAGTACTAATAGACCCACTTGAATTAATTGAGGTAATGCTGTAATTAAGGCATCAACAAGTGACATAATGATGTTTAGAGCACTTTCAATAACTAATGGCAATGCAGTTAATATGCCGTTTAACAATGTTTCAACGATTGTTAATCCAGTATCTATCAACATGGGCAACATTGTTGTTAGATTATTTATTATTGTATCTAGCAATTGCACAACGACTTCAATTAACATCGGTAATGCTGTAACGATGCCATTAATAATAGTTGTTAGCAAAGATATTCCGACTTCAACAAGTTGAGGTAAAAGTGTTCCTATAGTTGTTGTAACTAATTCTATTAAACTAACTATTGCCTCTACCATAATAGGTAAGCTGGTTGTTAGTCCTTCTGCTAATTTTGTAACAATATCAGCTGCTAAGAGTAGCAGTTGAGGAATGATCGTAACTAGCGTGTTAATAATAACTGGAAGAATCTCAGCGAATGCAGACGATAAATTCCCAATATTATTGCTTACACCATTAATTAAATTAACAATCATTTCAGCGCCTAACGGAATTAAACGAGTTGCTAGTTCGGCTATATTACTAATAATGTTGCTAATTGAAGTAGTGAAGTTGCTAGCGACCTCATCGAATGTCATCTCGCCTTTGAGCATCTTAAAAGTATCTTGCAGTAATGTTGTGTGAGTAAAAACTTTTAATAGAATACTAGCAAATATGCCCCACGGTCCCATCAACATTAATACCGACGATAAAACTGCCATTGCGGCCGTTTTAAGTAAGTTTAGAGCTTGTTCAACATTTATAATATCTGTGACAATACTTAATTTTTCTTTAAGGCTAGATAGCCCAGTTAACAACCCGTTTATTGCCGCAGTAAACCCATTGGATACGCTTGACCACGCAGTGCCCAAACTAGTACTCAGTGTTGTCGCTATTTTCGATACTGTTTCGGACATCGCCGTAGCGAATGATTGAATAGCAGTTAATGCGTTATTGAAAACAGCTAATGATTTTGCCCATATGTCTGAAAAGAATTGGGTTATAGGCTCCCAATATTTAATTATTAAAACTACAGCTGCTATTGCCGCAGCTGCAGCTAGCGCCCAAGGATTCATCATCATAACTGCAGCCAAACCTAATTGTGATTTTTTAACTGCATCAATGATTGCTATGATAGAATTGTAAGTAAGGAAAGCTGTGAAAACAGTTCCTACCCCGATGACAATTGATGACATCAACGGTAGCCATGATTCGAGCGCGTTGTACAGGTTCATTATCGTGTTAGCCGCCGTCGGTATTCCGGCTGCTATTGAATTTAAAAAATCACTAAAAGCCTTACCTATCAAACCTAAAATATTTTCGATTGATTGTAGTGGTGTTTTAGCTAATACATCCTGAATCGCTTGTATAATGTTTGCTGTACCACGTACAACAGCGGTTTTCATATTCGTGAAAGATGTTGCGATACCAGCACTACCAGCCTGTGCGATTTCAGCAAAGCCGCCTACACCATTGTTCAACTCAATTAATTTTGTATTAAAATCTTCAAATGTAATTTTACCTTTTTGTAGTGCGGTATATAAATCTCGTTGTGCTGCCTTCCCGGTGAAACCAAACGCCTCAGCGGTCTTATTAAGCGCAAAGCCCATTGTTTCTTGTAATGTTTGCCACGAAACCATGTCAACTTTGCCTTTTGACAGCATTTGTACATATTGCACTAGACCACGTTCAGCATCCGCCGAACTTGATCCGGATGCTAAAAAAGCATTGTTAAGTGCAAGCGCTGTTTCTGTAGCAACATTTAAGTCTCCTGTCATAAGAGCGATATTTTGCGCACTCTTAACAATGCCATCTAACGTCGTTGGCAACCCTTGTATACCATTTGATAATTTATCGATACTTGCTTTAGCTTGTTCGCTACTAAAGCCCATACGCTCCATAACAACCGGGAAACCATTTAATGTATCGACACGAGCTACAGCACCACCAATAGCGCTAGTTACCATTTCAATACCTTTTCTAGTAGCTGCTATTAGCCCTAATGCTGTAATCATCCTACCTAAACCTAATGTTGCTTTGTATGCACTACTGCCGACACCATCTATTTTATTCCCTACGTTCGCTACACCTTTAGTTACTTTACCGTCATCTAATATGACATCTATTACTACGCGGCCATCACCAGCCATTACACCACCCCTTTATGTTTTAAATTTCCAAACATATTCGGGGCTCAATGGCTCTCTTATTGTTTAAAGGTATTAGTGGTGTGACAGCGGCTACACTTTATCTCTGCTTCACCCTTTACTTTACCTAGTAGCCTATTACATTTTTTACAACGAACTACCTTCAAATCTTTCAATTTATTCACCTCGCATAAAAAAGAAGCCTATTCACTAGGCTTCAATGCGTATGCTTTCTTCAATTCTTCAACCTGTTTTCGTTGCTCACTTGAGCCTTTTCCAGTTGGTAATGGCATTTGTCGAATTTCAAGCACCTTTTTAAACTTCGTATCTTCGCGTAATCCAGCAAGAAGTGCTCTAAATTTATCCCAATGCAAAATACCTTGTTGCTCAAATAGATCCATGCCGTAATCTTGCATAAAAGAAGCGTAAATATACTCTGCATCCTGTGCAATGTCGTAAATGTCCACTTCCTTTTCTTTTTGCTGTACAGGCATTGGATTTCCCTCAATGTCGTACTCAACATCATCCTCTTTAGCTACATCGATCAAGGTTTCGTATAACTCAAAAAAGATTTCTGCTTTATCTTCAATTGCGCATTCTAAAGGTTCAACTATTAGCATCTCGAGTCCTACAATTATCTGCATTGCATCATCAAGTTCTTTATCGCTTAACATGTCAATAAGGCTCAAAATGTTATCAAATGACATGTCTAAATTGTACATACGACCGTTTATTTCGACTTCAGTAACCAATGCGTCAGTCAATTTAAACATAGCAACGACCTACTTTTTATTTTTGTTTTTAGGTTTGTTTTTACGACGTAGATATTCTTGGGCTTTATCTTGTTGAGATAATCCTTTACCTAAACTAGATAATTCTTCTTGAATACCTTCTGCAAGTTGAACAAAATACTTTGTTACTTCAATTAATGATGACGTTTGTTTGTATATTTGTTTAAATGCACCTTTACCTAACATGAGATCATAGCCTTTTTCGAGGATTTCTTTCGCTGCATCTAGATCATCTTCTTTCACATTCTTCATTTCTGTTAAAGTTTTTTGTCCAACTTCATAAAAGTTTTTAATTGATTCGTCAGATGTATCAAAAGTAAATTTAAGTTCTCCGAGTTCTACTGGAATACCAACTTCACGTGTTTGAATCTTAATTGCCATTTATCCCACTCCTTTTAATTTAAAAGAGGACGGTTACTCGCCCTCTGTTTCTCTTGGTTCTTCTGTTTCTGGTTCTCCCCCATCTACTGGGGGCTCACTAGGGTTTAGGTGTCACTTTCGGTTTAGAATCCCAACCGATTTTACAGCTAAATGTAGCGTATTCAGACGCTTCTCCACCAGTAACTTTAATTTCAGTCACAGTAGCGCGACCTTCTAAGATATCACCATTAGTACGCTCTTGTTTAAAGGCAATCTTACGACCTTCGCCTACTTCAAGCTCTAAGGATGCGATATATTTCATTGCTGGATCTTCTTCATCATACATTCCTTCGAATGAGTATGATTTTTTTATGGAAACAACGTCACTTTCCGGTGTGCCATCACCATCATAAAAAGCAGTATCCTCAGTTGATTCATCCGAATCATCCGATACCGATTTAATCCATTTCGCTAATTGTAGTGCTGCTGTGCTTTTTTCATCCGTCCAAGGACCAACGAAATATTTAGTTAAGGCATTCTTTTGACGTGACATAGCTATACCACTCCTTTATGAATTGTTATTGTTGCACTGATTGATAGTTCGTACATAAAAAAGCCCTGCTCATCAACCATGATGAGTGAGGGCAATGAAGTTATTTTTATTTGTTGGTAGTCGTAGCTACCGTTATCAGACGGTAAATCATTTATATTTTCAAGCTTTTGAAATAGTGCGCTTAAAGAATTGATACAGTTATCCTGTTTCTTACCCTTAGCATTAATTTGAACTTGATAATCTTTATCTCTAGTTCCATCAAAGTATACAGTTTCTGCACCTCCAGGCATTGCCATAAGTGCAATGCTTTCAGTCGCCTTTAAGACTCCTATTTCACTTCTTGCAAATAATCCAAGTGAATTAATATAGCGATTCAACTGTACTAAAAAATCTAGTTCTTTCACTTCATCGCCGCCTTTGTGATTTTCACCCAACTAGCACCATGTATAGCTTGCGCTTTTACATCCCATTTAGGACCAGTGCCAGGCGTTGTAAATTTAGCACCGTAATTAAAATACTGTTTACGTGCATATGGACCGTGCCAAATAATAGACTTACCATCGACAGCGATTGTCGATTGATTACGTAAGTCACTGGATAGTTTAGGGGCATAGATATTTGAGTCTGCGTGAACTTGATTGACCAATGCTATTTGTCCTTGTTTAGTCATACTACTTAACTTTACTGGTATACCATCAAGCTCTTGTTTAACACGTATTCGCACTATATCACTTCCAATTCGTAGTGATGTATTTTATTTTTATTAGGATGATAGCAAGGCACAATTTTCTTTAAAACGAGCTCTCTACCTTCAAAAACAATAATAGATTCCTCTTTGAATTCTGGAAATGGCGAGCTATTAACTGCATCGACAAATATTACCCCTTCAGCTACGATTTTGGTTTGAGTGTTATCACGACTGAAAACTGTCGTAGGATCATAACGCACAAATTCAATATCGATAGGTTTCTTATACATTGGATTCCCGTAATCATCTTTTTCATCGAGAATTTCTTTATAAACGATGGTGTGTATAAGCCAACTCTTAGGTAATGGTTTAACTATCATCAAACCACCTCGATTCCCCTATACAATAACCCAGTGTTTCTCAAATACATCAAAGCGTCCTTGGATACTATGCTGTTTTCTGTACCTTGCGTCGATGTAGAGCCTTTTGCACTATTCGATAATGTTGTACGTCCGATTTGTACTGTCGCTGGCTCTTGGATACCATGAGAGCTTGTAGCGCCCATATCATAAAAGTAATCAATTTGAGCAGCAACAGCTTTTTTGAATTTATCTCGACGTAATGGAAAGTCTGAATCTAGTTCATTCAACTGATAAAAGTCACGAGTGACGCTATCTAACACATCACTCGCTTTTCGTTCTAGCTTTGGAAAGTCATCTGCTGTTACATCGGAAAAGCCAATCTCTTGGTATTCCTCGTAAGTTAAATATGGCATGTTAACACCTACTTACTATTTGCATTTGAATCAGCTGACTTTTTTAATTCTTCCAGTTCTTTTTCTAGCTTTGTTACCTTTGTTTTAAACGCTTTATTTTCCTTAAGAAGTTCTGCAGAATCAGATTCCGCTAATTGCTTTTCTAACGCTTCTTTTTCCGCGATTACTTCGTTTAACTCTGCTACAGTTACATTTCGGCCACCAGTAGCACGTTTAATGATAGTTCCGTTATCATCGATTTGATCGTAGCCTTGATTTAAAAATGATGATAGGCGACCTTCTTCTACATTTAAAATACGATTGCCCTTTCGAATTTTCACTACATTACTCATGTATGAAAACCTCCAATTCTATAAATATAATTTAAGAAAAGAGGACTGTTTAAGCCCTCTTAGTTAAGTGTTTCTGTATTAATTTTGATACCAGGTACTTTCTTTTCGATTGCAAATACATCCCAGTATTTACGTTCAAAGTACAGATATTTACCGCCGGTAGCAGCAGTTGGTTGATCTAGTGATACGAACTCATATTTCTGTGGCGAGATTACTGATAAAGGATGAACCAAAATCATATTAATTTGCTTTGCTGTTGGGTCAACAACTGCACCGTCTGTAAAGTTGTAAGCTGTTTTCATACGTGATGATGGTACAACTTTAATTGTCACATCATCTAATGAATAAATACTACGTTTTACAGCACCGTTATTAGCAATGACATCTAATGAGCGTTGTAACCCTTGTGCTGCCTTAAGCAACTTGTTTACTGTTGCTGTCACATATAAGATACGGCCCATTTGCGGTACTTCTGCGTCATCCATCTCAGCCATAAAATCATCGAATACCGACAGAATGTTTTCTGTAGTCAATACTGTATGGTCCAGAGCACCGCTATAAGATTGGTATTCTGTTAATAATTTAGAAGCCATATACTTATCCATTTCAGGAATCTTTTGCTCATCGTTAAACACACGAGTGATGTTCGCGATTGATAAAGCGATGTTTGTTTCATCGATATCCATCGGATCAACTAATGTACGGAATTCGCGGTCGTGTTCGATTGTTTTTGGTTCCCAATCGTTGTCTGCTCGTCGAGTGAATGAACCTACAACATCACGGTCAACGTCAACAAAACCACCTACTGTGATACGTGGGATTTGGATTGTTTTAGCACTCGTCCATTTTAAATTTTGGTTATTTGGCGTGTTAAAAAGCTCCGCGAAATACAATCCTTCAGAAAATTTTTGTTGTAGCGCTTGTGAATAGAGAGTTGCATAGTTTACTTGAGCAAACATTTGAATGTTTAAATTCATCAGCATTTTCATGCCATTATAATTTGGTAATGATGCAATTACATTTTTCATTTTCATTTCCTCCTGGAATATCTTATTTGTTATTTAAATGCAGATGTCCAAGCTTCTGCTTCAGTAGTAGATTGTTTTTGATGCTGTCCTGTTGAAAATTTAGGTTTAGGTGTTTCTTCTTTTTCAACTTCAACTTGTGCGAAATGAGGATACTTTTCAACAACTTTTGAAATAGCTGTATCCATATCCACATCCTCACTCACCATCGTTTTAGCGAGCGTAACAACATCAGTGACATAATCAGCATTAACACCAGCTTTCATTGCGCTGATTTGTGCTTTGAGTACTGAGTTTTCATCTGTTAAAGTACCATGATTTGTTTCTAGCTCCTTTAAACGCTCAGCTTGCCTCTCTTGCTCTGTTTTCTGTGAATCTTGCCACTCTTTGAATTTAGCTAGGCCCTCTTTAGCATCCTTGAAATCACTAATACCTAACTCTTTCAACATTTTTTCTTGCTGCTTACTTGATTCACGTTTGACAAAATTGTTGACTTCCGCTTGCGTAAATGTTTTTTCAGGTGGTGTTAATTCTTTACCTCCACCATTATCAATAGGCGGTGTATCTGCTGGAGGTGTTTGGTCAACAGGTTGTTCATCACCTTCTCCGGCAAACATTTGAATATCTAAAGGTCTCCACCCAGCATCTGGTGACGGTAGCTGGTATACCGTTTTTTGATTTTCATTCGTCATAATAAAGCCCTCCAATATTGGATATTTTTCCTTCCGTTCTTTATGACGTCTACGGATAAAGACAAAAACAAAAAGCCGTATCTCTACGACTTTATAACTCGCTCTTTGTCATATCTACGAGCAAGATCATGCTCATTTACAAAATCACGTACTTTAGTTTGTCGATTACGGACCAACTGCTTGTACTTTTGTATCGCCTTTTCGTCACCAAGTTCCTCGGCAAGGTTAAGTGACCGTTTTGCCTTTCGGACTTGGCGCTCGTAGTACCGTTGCTGTTGAGATAACTTATATTGCTTTCTCATTTCATCTTCATCGTACTGAATTTGATTATTAGTATTTAAGCCATCAATAAACGGATATAAGATGTGACGACAGTTAACACCCCTTATGCCCCATGGCTCACCATATCCAAATTCATATATTGATGGATACTTAAGATCACTTGAAGGATTACTCATAGAACAAACATTACCTTGTATCTCTGCGCATGCTGGTCTTGGGTCTGCATAACTGTTAACGAGCACTAAATCAATGCCGTATTCATCCATACGAGATAGCCGTAATTCGTTGTAAGTCTTGTTGACAGTGTTTCGAATAACTGTGTCAGCATATTGTTCTAACTGCCAAACTCCGCCACCTTTATCAACAAATCCTGTATCAATGCCTTTATTGGCCCATTTAATCACTGTATCTGCAACAGCTTGATTTATGGTCATGTTGCCAGCTAAAACCTGTGCAGTGGTCTGCTCAACGATTTTACGATACATTATAGCAACCGTGCCTTGACCAAGTGTCGTTGTGATAAGTGTTTGATTAACATAGTTATCTAGCTCAAGGAACGCTTGTTTTACATAGTTTTCTAGAACTAAATCCAACTCTGTAGGTGGTGGTAGTGGCTTATACTTTCCACTTACCTCATCATCAACACTTTGCATTGTCTTGTTTCCAACATCCTCAATTGTTTGCCTGATTGTACTAGCTGCAATACCTGTAGCAATTGACAATTCTCTAATTGTCTCAAGATTGAACATTCGTAATTGCTGCACCTTTTCAACTTGCCACTGTAACACATAGTCTTTATCATGCTCAGGATTCGTTTTAAGACGGTTTGCAATCTGTTTGAATAATTCATCCTCTAAAGCCACATAAATGTCTGTAATCTGTGATGTGTACAGATTAAATTGATATGGAGTGATGACTGGTCTTGGCATTTAATCACTCCTTCTGTCCAAAGAGACTAACTTCTTTCACAATTTCATCATGTTCAGGAGAAGATCTATTATTCTCCTCTCTAATTTCTCGCAATATCTTTATAGCTTCTTTTTCAGGTACTTTATGCACCTTCATAATCGCTCTTACTTTTGATGTTAATTCAGCACCAACTAATTGGATTTGCTTATTCATTTCACTTGCAGCATCTTCAGCAATGCTGTCATCAAATCCAATCGTTACATCATAGCCGCCTGCCGGTCGTTCAAATAATTCGTACATCTCACCTAAGTCAATAATGATTTCTACCAGTTGTTTTAAAGCTTCGCCAACTACGACCTCATGAGTCTGCTTTGTTCTGAATGTCTTACTATCTTGACTAATAACTTCTGTGGCCGTTTTAACTGATTGACCATTAAAAGTGAATGTACCGCTAGAAAAACCCGTTTGCATTGATAAGAGATTTAACAGAGCATTAATGCCATCGACATGCTCAGTTACTCGTAAACCTACAGTGCTGTCATGAATTTTGTTATCATCCATGTCGCCACCCATTGCCTCGTAAACTTCATCGTTTTCATCAAAGAAACGTCGCATCGTGTTGTTTCTTCTATCCAAAACTGTGTTTACCATGTTTTCAGGTACGATAATCCGTCGTTTACCAAGCTTAAATTCACGTTTAAAACTATCAAACGCAATATCTAGACTCTCTAATGTATCAAGTGCATTTGCATAAATTGGTACACCCAAAGGACTGGTTAAGTCGATATTGTTAGCAATGTTCGGATAAATGTAGACAAATAAACTTCTTCGTGCATTTTCAATTGGTACCTCATCTTCAAGATCATCATATAAGGTTGATAACAGCACCTTTTTACCAAGTTCATTAACGTTTTCACTTACGTAAAGCTCATTCCTAATAACATATACATCGTCTTCCCATAAGTGCCATTCCAGTAGTGTGTATGTTTTCTTACCTTCAACAGTTACATTAGTAAAAACTCCTTCGTAAATACCTTGGCTATTCCAAGAGATTGGTATAAAAGAATCTGCTTTTACGTATGACAATTTGATCTTGTCATCATCAACGTACGGTTTTACGACCATACCGCCCATAGCAAAGCTGTACTCTAAATAACGTTGGAATTGCTTGTAGAAATTATTGTCCTGGAGTACGTCATGAATGAATGTAGATGTGTCTGTATCGGAAATATTAATCTCGCATTTCTCGTTAAAAATTATCTTGGCCATTTCCTCACTAAGCACTTTAGCCATGTTTAACGATGCCATGCGACGCTTCTGTTGACCGCTGGCAACAGTGTGATAAAATACGTCGTGCCATTCACTAAAGTAGCCTTTGTATATTTGCTGCCACTTTTCTATTTCTTTATAAGTTTTGTCTGTTATCGGTATCTTTTTTATATCCGAGACATCTTTTATTTTTTGTACTAACCCCAATTTAACCATCACCCCTTTCATCCAGTTAATTGTTTTAGTGAACATGTCATCACCACCTTAATATTTCAGTCCGAGCTTACGTAGGTTATCGTTGACGTAATACTGAAAAGCATCACATGTATGGTCATCGACTTTAATAACCTTAGGATCATCCGTTTGCAATGTATCAGCATCCCATTGATACTTTCGGTGTTCCTCAATAAAGATTTGATTGTTCGGGGTATTGAGCACGAAAAAACGCCCTTGAGCTAATAAGTCTTGGACGTTATCAATCATGTCTATTTTTTTCTTTTTAGCTACTGGATGCAGCCTAATACCGTAATCTTTATATATCTGGTTACGTAAAGCACCCTCAGCACTATCTATTGTTTGAACATCCAATTGACGTTTATATTCATCCCTTGTTTTATCCGTCCACTCTTTGAAGTCCTTGGATAAATCACTAGGGGCTTTCTTGTCTACTTTGTTTTCAGGGCTGTAATACCATGTATCTAGCAAAATAACATTTCGTCTCTTTGTATAACCAAAAGCCAAGTGCGTTGTTGCTGATACTTGGTGTCCTGTATCGCTTGATGTATCAATTAAGATAATCCCATCATCACTAGGCAACTCATCAATAAGTTTTATGTGGTTCATGTTGTAAACCATATCGCCTAATCCAATGACTTCACCAGCGTACATCCATCGCCAATAATCAATGTCGTTCTCTTTATACTTCTCGATTTTCCGAAGCATCTGAGCCGATAAGAAGCCCCTCTCGTCATCCATATAAGTTGAATGGTGAATAAGGTAATCATTATCGCCCGCTTTGCTGTCAGTCCATTCATTTACCCAAGCATATGGATTACGTGGTGGGTTGTAAGAGTAATACACCTTTACATCCTTATCACCCAAGTCTTGACGGATAAATGTATCTGAAACAATATCGATGTCCTCAACACCAGCAAATTCAGCAAGTTCCTCGAACCACAGTGCCATTACATAGCCTTTCGCAATCTTCGCTGATTTGATTTTCATCGGATCATCAACGCCATAAAAGTAAAACGCAGTGTTGGTTGCCTTATGTCGTATTACTAAAGGTGATTTACCAAAGTAAAATTCATCTTCAAGTTTCAACATGTAGATGGCCCATTTGATTTGTTCGTAAACAGAAGTCGATAAGTATTTACCAACCTTTCGAAGCACTACAACATTGCCCATGTCATCATCCACAAAATCGAGTACTAACTTCATGCTGATAACTGAGGATTTCATAGATGAACGGCCGCCTTTAAGAATGACATTTGATTCTTCAGCAAGCCAAAACGAATAAAAATGAGGATTCATTAAATCAAGAACGTTCACTGTTTGCACGTTCATTCATTAATCGCCTCATTTCTTCTTTATCGTTAACGATAATTGTTCGACTGGATGATTCACTTTCGTTAGAAATCTGCTTAACTTCTGCTTTCGTCTTATCGATATTCAACTGCATCTGTTCTAGTTTCAATCTGCGTTCATCATCAGCATCAGCCATCTCAACAAACTGACGAATAGAAGAACGCAACTCCCCGATTGCTCTCGATTGAGCAGTAAGTAGTTGCGCCTGTCGTTCCCATGCGAATTGGAATTCATATTCGACTTCCTCTCCCCATTCGGTATCCTTATGCTTTTTGAGTTCCTTAATCATTTCATCTTTCGATTCAACATGCATAATGCGTTGAGCACGAATGATTGCAGCATACTGAATTTGTATTTGATCCCATATTAAATCAGCCGGAGAACGCTCATTCATTGCTTCCATGATTTCGAGTGTTTCTTCTGGTAGGAACTTTTGAAAGAAGCCGTGAGTAACAGCGTTCTGATTTTGCTTAGGTGCACCATGGCCCTTTGCATTGCTGTTACCTGCAGGAGCACCTCTACTTCGTTTAGTAACGTTACCATTTGATTTAGTAACGTTACCTTTCAATTGGTCATCCCATTTATCCTGGTTCTTCCACTTTCGAATTTGAGAATCGGACAACCCTAATTGTTCAGCAATATCCTTCAAAAGCATTTGCCCTTTGCTTTCTATCCACATTTGAAACGCTTCATCACGTTTCGGATTCCTTGGTCTAGCCATATCTCATACACCACCACCTCCATCATTTGTTTGTTTGTTTGTTTTGTAATCACACATTATGCTAGTTTCTTGCAAAATAAAAACGAGTCATTAATAATGACCCGCTAAAAATTTTTATTTTTTTGATAGAAATTTAAATATTTTGATTGGTAATTCTAAGTATTTCATAGCATTTACTGATGATAAATCTTTAAGTGGATTTAAAATAATTACTTCCTCATCGACAAAGTACCTGGTTGTGCTAAATTAGGATTAATACTATCTTCTCTATAGAAAGAGTAGTTAATATTATTATATTTCTTTGTATTTACAGTTACTTTATCTTCAGTGAACGTTACATTAATTAACCGATCTTCTCACAAAATTAAAAGCTTTCTACCATTTTGATAATTAGTGTCTAATCAAACGGATATATTAACAATTCATCTAATTTTTGCAGTATAAATCATCTAAAGTTTTAAATAAGTTATAATGGGTTTCTCGCTCAATTCTTGTTTTTCTGTATTCTTTGAATAACATTTTACGATCACTTCTTTCTTATTATAATAAACAAATTGGAAATACCTTATTATAAAAAGGCTATATTCATCATCTTACTTCTTCAATAATATTATTTGCTTTTTCATAGATTTTAATGCCTAGTTTACTTTCTAACAGACCAGCTAAAACTCCAAGTAATATTTGCATCTCAAAATTATTTTCTAAAGTGTCTTTAATTGACGAATTACCTATAGTTAAATTAAATATTCCGCTATTTAAAAATAATAGGAAAATAAGTGAACACAAACCAATATAGGGTAATCTGATTATAATATTCATTTTATCTTCTTCTATACTACTCAAATCTTCAAGGGTTATGTTAAATTTTCTAGCCCCAAAAGATATCCATGTACCAATCATAGCTCCAGACCAAACTGTAACATAAATCAAATATTCATTTGGAGAATAGCCGATGAGCCTTAATAAAAAATAGGTTACCCAAGATATAGCTAAATATATAAAGGCGGAAACACCTAGTTTAACCATATACATATTTTTTATTCTTTTACCTTCTACTAATAATATTTCTTCCTGCAGTACTTCCAAAGAATTTGTTGCAATTTCTAATGCATTTAGTTTTTCTGAAACAAAAGCTACTTGAGATAATGATAATAGCTTCTTAAAATACTTTTCTTTAACAGCATCCGAAGTATAAGTTAAATTTTTTATTACATTGCAAGTTTTTTCTATATTTTTATGTAATTCTTTAATTTCTTTAGGTAAACTATCGCTTTGCTCATCATTCTCATTTTTATCCATTAATTCGAATTTGATATCATATATTTCCTCTGGATTCTTATAAACCTGTGCAAAATATTTCATAATTCCCTAGGATTATAGTGCTTTTCCACAGCAATTGCATGAACCTGAAGAAACAGAAATACTATTTAAGTGGCGTTGTTCTAATAACCTTAAATCTCGTGTAATTCTGTCAATTAGAAACTTCTTTTCTTTTTCAGATAGATCTCTAGATGATCTTATTTTCAAAACCAATTCTCTTAATTCATATATATCCATAATATCCCTCCTAACAAAATTATAGGTATAATTTCTTAAAATGTCATCAAAATAATTTTTATAATAGTTAAATCTTAAATTAAACTACCAATTACTGGCCTCTCATCACTTTTCGCTTTGTCTGTTTGTCGCAGCTTTCAAAGCAAAATAAAAAGACGTCACTTAAAGTCCTTAATGTTTTAAACAGCTGTTTATCACCATTAGATTTAGGTATTATTTCACTCTCAAAAGTAAGTACCGTTGCCCAGCAGTCAAAGGGGAGGAATCTGCTCGATACTCACTTTTCAGGGCAAAAGAAAAACACCTAAATAGGTGTTTTTTTAGATTCTTTTATAGCAATAATTATCTTGATAGTTTCTTTTAACTTAAGTATCTCTTTAGATTCTTTACTTTTCTTAAAATAATACAAGGATAGTAATAATATATAAAGTAATATCAATCCACATAATGTATAAGCTAGAATTCCTTTCACGAAAATAATCCCATCATTTCCTTCAAATGAAGTTATAATAGTTACTAATGCCGTTATACCGAAAGCTATTACAGTAAGTAAAGCAGTAATAGCGGTGATAAAAAAACCTTTTATTGCGTCAATATTTTTATTTTCTTCTGATACAGTCTCATGAATAATTTTTAATTCATCAAGATTTAAACCATCCATATTTTCCTCAACGTAATTTTCCATAGTACGATAATCATAAATATCCTGTGATACAACATCACTAAATGAATTTTTTATTTTTTTTATATCATACAATAATCTAAAATTTTTAATCATAACTAACCTCCCACTCAATCATAAGCGAAAAGCCCTATACAAAACCTTAATAACTTTTTGCTCTCAAAAGTAAGTACCGTTGCCATAGCAATCAAGGGGGAAACTGCTCGATACTCACTTTTCAAAGCAAAATAAAAAAGACGTCTTATAGACGTCAAAAAATTTATCGATATATTGAAAATGCACTTTTAAAGACTTTTTCTACATCCTCTTGCGTAAAGATAACATCTATCATTCTATCGTTAACATAATCTCGATATACCCAAGTCGGTTCTCCATTAGTGTGTCCTAACAGTAAATTATCGAAATGGACCTCACCAACTCGATTTGAATTAAGATATTTGATTTTTACAGTTACAGTTCCGTAGTAACCACCCATTTTTTCTCTTTCTTCAGCATAACCACGAATTTCTATATCACTGATAACTAATTGCATTTCATTTCCTTTTGCAGAAAACGCTTTGCCGCCATCGAATTTATCCTTAGCCAAATCATAAAAACTTTTGAACATATCCCAAAGTTCCGTTACTTTCTTCTGGTAACTCTCTTTGATAACATTTCCGATCTCAGTTTCACTCTTCTGTTTTTTTACAAACTCCGCATGTTTCTTTGCAGCTTCATCTAACCAATCCATATTATCACCTCCTACTATTCAATCATAAACCAGGAGATGAAAAATATGTAATAACTTTTTGCTCTCAAAACCACACCAAACTCCGCCCTATTGGTTACTAGTGCATGCCAGCGATCTTTGGTATCTAATGTTCCTGAGATACTTACTCACCCGTAACTAGTCCATTATTATTTGTTTTGGCTGTTTGATGCAGTTTTCAAAGCAAAAGAAAAAGCCTCCATCCTAAGATGAAAGCTTTGCTATTGTTTTTGTCGAGTTAGCTCACTTGCGAAATCGTGGTAGAGCTGCACCACGTTATATTTGTAAAGCGAATTGTGTTTTTATAGTGCATTTCCGTGCACTTGTTGCTCAGTAAGTTTAACTAAAAGGAAAGTGGACGAAGTTCACATAAAAACCACTCCTTCAGCAATTTTTAGCCTTTTATATTAATTAAGATACCTAATCTCTTAAAAAATATAGGCCGGCCATGTATGTCTTGCCTCGAACAAGTTTACGAGGCGCAGGTCGGTCGTCGGTCTGTCTTTCCCTAATATTTAGGATTTCATAAATACCAAGGGAAGAAACATTTACCTGTCCGACCTCCCCTTCAGTTTACAAGATAAATTTATTAATACCTAATGTGTAACGAATGTAACGTTTGTAACATCTATCACATTTGTAACATGTGCTCAAAATGTTCAGCATTTCTTTTCTGAACTATTTTTGAAAATTAATAATATGATTCCAGATACTATTAGACTTATGATTAGTGATGTTGTGTCTAGTTTGAAAATATTCTTTAGTCCATTAATAAAATAAGACCATAAAATATATATGGTAATAGCGCTTAGAATAAACGTCCTGAACCATCTGGGAATGGCTAGCCAAACTTTTAGAAGTTGTGTTGAGAATTTCCCCATTTTATCCTCCTGTTAACAATATGACTTATTATTAATGTTCTTACTGTACTTAATCTTTCATAGGAGCACAAGGCCCCAATATCATGCCATCATTTGTTTTACGATGTCGTCCTTTATACGTTTAATACTAGTTGCTGATAAAGCCATATGTTGCCCTATCCAACGTTGAGATTTGCCGTCTAACATCCAGTTCAGTACTTGAACTTCCCTGTCACCAGTAACATTATCTAAAAGCTTCTGAACCTCCAACAGCTTTTTCTCATACTCTGCAACACGTTTAATATTTTTCGAACGTCTAATAGCCTCCTGCATAATCGGATCGCCTACACCGCCTGCCGCCTTTGGTAGCGTAGCCTCGATCCCATACTGCGCCGTTTTTGCCCCAATAACCATTTCTTCTCGCATTTCTTTGATGGCATTAACCATCCAGTGGTAGTCTGTAATCATTGAATCTAGCTTGTCTTGCGTTAGTAATTTCATAGGTTTGCCCTCCTACGGTGTGGTATAATAATGTTGTAAGCACCGTCAAAGGGCATAAACCAATTCTGAGCTGTAGCGTGTGACGACGCTGCGGCTTTTTCTTGAAAAAGGAATGATGCTATGAATCAATTGATCCAATATATCAGCTACCTGCCAAGCTTGTAGGGAGTGCCGTATTTCCTTGACCTCTCTACAAGCTTGGGTTTCTCAAGGGAGCTGATATTTATGAAAAATCGTTCAAAAGCCTATATTCGCCATCAGAGAGAGCGAATTATTCGAAAGAAATGGACTATTTTAAAAGATGTTTGGTTAAAAGATAGTGAATACATGCCTGTACGCGGTAAATTAAGCAAAGGTAAAATTCATTGCTCTTGTAGAATGTGTCGATATGAGCAGTATCACTCGATTCCAAAAGCCAAACAAAAAGCAAAATTAAAAGCTATGGAACAGGAAATAGACGAATATGTCTATTTCCTTTTTCTATGCCGTTAAGTATTTCGTTTAATCCTCATATTGTGCATTAGTTTGATGTAGTGTCTGATTACGTTGCGGCTTTTTTATTAAATTTCCAGGTTATTCAACTATACAAAACTAAAATTACAACATAGTTATAGTAGTGTTAAGCATATTCGCTTGATGATTTGTCTTCATCCTTTGATTACTTTTTAGCCATTTCTTTTTAAAGAGATGGCTCTTTTTTAATCCTCTTTACACATTTTTTCGATGTAGCGTGTAACGACGCTGCGGCTTTTTTATTTTTAAATCTATTTCACAGGCAATTCACTATACAAATATAGCTATCACGACATATTAATAGTAATGTAAAGCTAATTTAGCCTTACACCTCCTTATCTATTTACTAAGGGTCACTCCATCCCAAGTGGCCCTTTTTTTATGGTCTTATCTCACAAAAATATATTTTTTAATGCCCATAGCTGAATGGTTTAACAACCCTACTCCTTCGCTGCAGCCAACATAATATATAGTAAAAAGGAGGTGTTCTATATGGGATACTATGGCGGAAATGTTGGTGGCATTAATAACTGCGGCTGCGGCTATTACGGCGGCGGTAATGGTTCCACATTTGCCTTAATTGTTGTTCTATTTATACTTTTAATTATTGTTGGCGCTACATTCATGATGAATAGGTATTAACATTTCCGATTTAAGGGTCCCAGCATGGTGACCCTTTTATAGTTAATTTGTTCATATTGTGCAGTAATTGAATCAATCCATATTTTCAAATATTACCTAATTATGTTATCCTTATATAAGTTATTAACCTATATATTAGGAGTTGTTATGCAATGAAAACAGACGGTACACATTCTAAAATTGGATATATAATATTTATTTTAGGTATCTTCTTGCTTGTAAGCGGAACAGGCAGATTATCGGGTCCCCTCGAATACAATTCATTTATTCCAAATAAATCTATTGCAATAATATTCATTTTTATTGGGCTTTCTGTTGTATTCAGTTCATTCTTTATAAAACCCCGAAAAGATCAATAATTTTACTGAACACTATGTTTCAAAAATTCACTTAGCCCACCTGCGCAAGTTACTAATCGACTCAAGCTCTTTTCCAATGCTCCGTAGTTGTCTATAAGTCTTGCATCTCCTACATTTCTTGCTAGGATCATAAGCTTTACGTTTCGGGCATCCTCGGCACTCTAGAAAAGCTATGTGGTCCTGTCGATTGATTAGCCTTGCTCTACGCTGTTTTACTTCCTTGCGCACTATGTTCATTCCTATCACCCTGCTTTTGCTTCTTTGCGTGCTTTCCTAGCCTTTTTAAGCGCATCATGTGTTATCCAACCACCATCAATCTTTGAATACGTTAGAAGCTTTAATTCGTGCGGAAAATGGTATTCGAATAACTTCTTTCGTAATTCGAATTGTTGTGTAACCATCCCTTTAATATCAACCACTTCAGTATGTCCATCTGCATAATGAACCGTAAAATCAGCGTTATAACCAATCTCACGATATTTCTTGCCGTTCTTTTCAAACTTCGGTAATAGCACAAACCTTGGTTGTAATTCAAAGGAGGACACAATGCCTTGTGCTTGTAGATGTTTCAAATGATCATAATATTTTGCTTCCATTGCTGAATCGAATGTTATTCCGTCATGTATAACTTTTTTATTGCCGTATTTTGCTTTACTCATTTTTACCTCCTACTAGCATTCTCAGAAGTCTGCTGATAAAACAACCTAATGCCGTTCTACCAGCAGTGTTTATTTGGTTAATTTAAGCTTCCGTCAATCACTAATAATTCTGGTTGGGTGCTTTGTAATTGCTCTAATATTTCATCTACTGGAACCAAATTCCCGTGTTCATCTCTAGCTTGGCTAAACTTAACGATGGCATGATCCTTTTCGATTTCATCAAACTCTAAATCACCCTCGTCATTAGCTACCCACTCAACATACTTTTCTTTTGCTTGTTCCTCATTTTCAGCCTTAATTAATGCGATATATGGATTGTAAAAATCAAAGAATTTCATTTTGTTTCCTCCTTGTTTTCGTACTTGCTACAAGCTTTCCAGTTCACTCTTTGATCTGTAGCAGCACCATTTGTATTTTGTCTTAAACCACATTTGTAATAGGTTCCTGCATATCTCCTAGCGAATAGATGTTTACAGTGCTTACATCGTTTACTTTCTGGACCATAACCGTATACATTCGCCATTGGATTAGGATCCAGTTCGCTTTCATCTATCGGAACACCTAAATCGAGTTCGAATTGTTCCATTTGATCACCTCAATATCCAGCGTTTTGACGCTCATGGTTGACTTTGTTCTTAGCGTAATAGGCCTCTTCTACTTGCTCCCATGTGAAGCCAAGCATCTTGCCTAAAATGTAGAATTCACTGAACAATCCTTCCCATGAACTATGACTTTTCCAATTTCGCAATTGTAAAATTGTTGAAGCAACTCCGATGAATTGAACTGTAATATCATTGTCGAAGAAATCTATATCATCCCAAACTAGTGATGTTGTAACGTCAATTTCCAACCCAATACTCAAAATGAAATGCAAGCAGTCAACGTATTCTTCAAGGAGTGGATTCTTATCAACTACCAAGAACCCTGCACAATCTGGACAGTCATACCAATGATTCCCTAATGAGTGTTTACCTTTGACCTTATCTACTGGCGGATTTCCTCTGAAATAACCCTTCTCTTTGCATCGAGGACAATGATCTCTTTTCCAAGTCCTCGGCTCCTGGTCCTTGCTCCTGCATGATATGCTCGTCCAATGCTGCTTGTGTTTCAAATAGTTTTGTTAAGTTCATTTTTTACTTTCCTCCTTCATTCGTTTTTTATTGCACCAGTAGCAAAGGTTAGGCCCTTCATGTGCCATGCTAGGTCTATATAACGTTTTCACTAATTTCTCGCACTTCGGACATTCCTGTTTCGAATAATTCATCATTTGCCTCCAACATTCCGATTATCTTTTACATAACGATCACCATTAAATTCGATAACTGTAGGTTTTTCTCTACGTAACTTGAGTATTATGACTTTAGTAAACAGCTGGCTACCTTTCTTCATAAACTCACCTGTTCCCTTTCAACATTAAATTCCAATAGTATTTGATAAGGTCGTGGGTCTTGAGAAATATAGTTCATCCGACTCGCTACGTTCCAACCTCTCTCAGTATCATCAGCAACCAATCGTTCTAATTCTCGTGAAGTCCTAGCCTTAGTGATCTTCTTTAATGGCTCCATATTTATCACCTCTTAATTAGCTTTTAGGAAAATCTCATAATTCCCTATTTCTGCTTTACCTCTGTGTATGTGACTCGCTAAATATGTTTCTCCAAATCCTAGAAACTCACTTGCTCTGCTCATACTTCTAAAATAAATAGGCTCATGAGTTTCTTTGTGTACTAAAATGACCTTTTTACCTGTATTAATTCCCTGTATCAAAAGCATGATTATTATTTTCTTTATGATCACACCATTCAAGATTGCTAACAGCATTATTTAAACGGCTACCATCAATATGGTTGATGTAATCCTTTCCTTCTGGTTTTGGAATGAATGTCATTGCTACCAATCGATGTACTAACCATGTTTTTTCTTTTTTATTTTTATAAAGAGCCACTCTACAAGTGTTGTCCTTACTTACTTTTTGCTTTAAAATCCGACCTTTCCAAACTCTACGTCCATGTCTAACAGAATGTGTGACCTTGCCATCTTTTGAACGAATTTGCCCTGTATCACTAGCCTCATAGATACCTTCGTAACCTGGTATGTCTCGCCATTCCATTTCTTCTCACATCCTTTCTTTTCTTTTAATCAAAAGGGAGATCATCCTCACTTACTTCCATTGGACCTTTATTATTTGCAAACGGGTCATCCTCTACTTTTAAACAACTTGGCTGGTTGTTATTACCACTATTATTGCCCTGTGGAGCGTTTTGATTTGCTCCCCCTGTATTTGTACTAGATTCGTAGTTTGAAGCGCTCTGTGAGCCTCCTGTGCCGTTTTTCGGCTCTAAGAATTGGATACTATCTGCCACAACGTCAGTAGTGTAAATTCTTTTGCCATCCTGCCCTTCATAACTGCCAGTTTGGATTCGCCCTTCCAAACCTATTAAGTTCCCTTTCTTCATAAAGTTAGCTAGATTCTCAGCTTGCATGTACGATTAACCGCAACTGCGAAACGGCATGTAGCAACGCCATTTGGTGTGTATCGTAATTCAGGATCTTTTGTAAGTCGGCCAACTATTACAACTCGGTTAATCATGCAACCATCGCCTCTTTCATTGTCATAATCATTTGACTAACATCCACTTTCTCAACCATTCGCTTCACTTCTATTTCTCATTCTTTCAATATTTTCTAAGACCTTTTGTCTCTCAATCTCAAAATCAATCGTGTTGTTATCAGATTCGGTATTTGGCGTTAGTGGCTCTTCTTTGTTATTACGATTAGCGAACCACTCTGGCACTATTTCTGTTCGACCTTTAGGCTTTTGATAGGATTGGTTAGATTGTTGTCGCTTGTTGTTTTTCTCTCTTTCTTCTTTAGCCTGTAACTGCTGGTAAGTTGTGATCATTTCCTTACGCCAGTTGATTAATGTTCCTTCTGCATACTTAATTTTGTTTCGAGCATTATTAAATACTGAGTTTTGTAATGCTGCTAAGATTAAATCCACATCTTTATACTCATCAAAGATGTAACCAAGGTGTTCTGCTATTGTTGGAAGAACTGGTGTAATGTTTTGATTTGTAAATTCCACTAATCTAGCAAAATTAGAAGAGCTACTAACCGACTGACCACCAACTTTTTCTTGTTGTTGTTGTTGTTGTTGTTCTTTTTCTTCTTCTTGTTCTTGTTGTTTTTCTTGTTGTTGTTGTTCTTCTTGTCCACTTATCGTCGACGTATCGTGTGACGTTACGTAAGAACCGTTGGTATTACTGGATTCTTCAATTTCAGCACGTATCGTTGACGTATCGTAGTACGACTCGTAGACGTTACGTATTGAATCGTTTGGTATGCTTTCACCAACCCATTCAATCAACGTTGTATCTTTCACATTTTTTAACTCTGATTTCACACAATCAAGTATCGGTTTGCCACCTCTAACTAGGTTGTATTTGCCCCAATTCTTAATAGCAATTTCACGTGTTTCAACGTTATATCTAATCAGTTTGTGGTGCTCTATGAAGCGTTGTAACAATGCATTTGCACTCTCTGGTGAGTAGCCTAAATCAAAAGCAATTTGTTTTTTTGTAATTTGATAGATACCGATTTGTGTCGTACTTTCATTCGTTAGCAAATAAAGAAAGAAGTATTTGTCTTCTGCCGTCATTTCTTCAACGACACGCGGATCATTCCAAAATGATGTGTGTACTAATCTAAATTTAGCCATTTGCCCTGACCTCTCCTTATATTCGAATTTTTATCACAGACTTATTAACAATCAGGTTAGGAAATAAGAAATAATTTCCCGGGTAAGCGCAAGAAATGACAAGTTTACCCTTAAGAAGAACTTTGTGAGTTACATTATTCATCCATTTTCACCACCTAATCTAGTAAATACTCAATTTCAAATGTACCTTCTAATTTCTTTGTAGCCCTACAGTATTCGCATTTATCACAACGATGCGGCTTTCTACGTCCTAGCTTCGCTTCTATCATGCTTGGTAGCATGGTTTGAACATATTCCTTCTCGAAATCAAAACGTCCTGAATCGAGGTGTAAAACTGCTTTATCAGGTGGCGATTCTTTTGTTACTGCCACAATGTACGGATCAAAGTAGCGACCTGTATTTTGAAAGATGATTTCTCGATACACCCACATCTGCAGCACGTAATCGAAGGCTTGTACAAACGAAACCCATGTATTATATTTCTCACTCCAGTAGCGTTTCCGAAGCTCCTGAGTGCTTTTTATATCACTGAAAAATCCACGTTCATGATTTATGTTGTCGACTTTGATTTTCCACTCTACACCGAATAATTCACCTGTATAGATGACCTCTTTTTCACCTTGTAGAGCGAACATGCAAAACTTGTCGTTCTCGATAGTTTCAATCATGTCATCAGCTTTTTCGTAGTCCTTATATTTGTTGCCACGATTGTTGTAAATGGTGTGGTGATTTAGCTCTTTAAATTCAGCGAATGCCTCGCTACTCTCAAACGCTGCATGTAAATATGAACCAACCATTAGAGCTGTAGATAGAGGACGAGTAAACTCGCCCCTTACCTCAGCAAACGCTCTAGCTTCACACTTCATGGCGCTTTTAAACTGTGACACCGACATATAATGTTGGTTGGCCTCATTCGAGTGATAGTTCTGGCTGTTCAATTGGAATTTCGTTTGGTGCATCCGGTTTCACCTCTGTTTTTTGCTCGTCTTTAAACGCATCACCCAAGCCGCTAGATTGCTTTTTAGCATCATCTTTATTAAACCAATCATCTACCTTACTCAAGCCGTCTCTTAAGCTGTTAAATATGTTTATTAACTCTACATAGTCATATTCAGTAAATGAATCAGCATTGTAACCAAACTTTGCTTCTATCATTTCTTGAGTGACACGATGGTTTTCTTTGTAACTACGTAATGCATTTGCGATACGATCTTTTAATGGACCTTGACTATTACCAGCTAGTGTTTCGTGGCATTGAATAATCGCTTTATCAATGATGTCACCAGGAATCACACCTAAAATGCATGAACGTAAACGGCGAGCACCGTCATTTGCTACTTTTTCGTAAATATCACGTGGATCTTCTAATTTTTTAATAGTCCCTTTAGCTTTCATAGAGTGCTTGACGGTAAATACCTTTTCTTGACGGACATTTGTTTCAAGGTCCCAACAGAATGCTTTTGCAACTGATTCACCTTCGCGTTGCTCTAGTTCCTGTATGCCGTATGATAAATTGCCCCAGTTTTGCGCAATCGCCTCAGCTAATCGAATCGATGGACCTGTTACTCGTTGTCCACCACGAGGATATTGATACATGGCAACCTGTGCTAACGCTGGGCGACGGCATGTATCTAATACACGTTGTTCAGCTTGGAATACGTTTCGTGGAAATTGTTTCGCCATGAAAATCTGCCCTTTGACTTCTTCCATTTCACGAGAAGCACTAGCTTGTGCTAGAGTTCCTCCTTGAAATTGAGGTTGTCCCATTTGAGGACTATGGAATTGTTCTGCTAAGTTACTCATTGAAATTCCTCCTGTAGTGCGCTATAATGAGCGCAAATATTAGTTTTCTTAGACCACTCTGCCAAGTGGTTTATTTTTTTGTGCAAAATGCTGCATTATAATGATCCTCAAGATATGTGTGGATGTTATCCATGTGGACAATATCACCGTTCGAAAACTCCATGTAATCATCGTTGAATACGATTAAACTGCCGTAGACGTCTCGAAAATCTTTTTTCATTTCTACATATTGAAATGTTGGTACGTTATTTATTGGCTCGATTGTTCCTAATACCATCGGATTCTCAACTTCTGCAAGTGCTCTCACGCTATCGCCTCGCCTTCACGTTGCCAACAGATAAATGAAATGCCACATTTAACAACTTTATATTGCCTCCAACGTTCATCTTCATAGCCTTTCTTATTTTCAATATCATAAGCACCTAACTTTTTAATAGATTCGAATGAAAAGAGCTGAACAAGAATGTCAGCATTATCTGCTGAACCAGAACTATACTCAACTCGGATAACATCCTCTGACGCTACACCATGTTGCTCTAAAATTTTAGGTAATTCAGTAATTCTAGACACTACATTTGCTAATTTCATAAATATCAACCCTTTCGATTATTTTGATGGCATCCCATCAAGCAGCTCATAATGTTTGGCTAACCGTACCAATTTGAGGAGGATTATGAACTGCTTGACGAGGGCGAGATAACACTCGCAAACGTCTGATTTTGTGATATAATTGACTTGTATATGTTGTCCGCTGTTTAATTGTCTCAACCAATTAAGCAGCTTTTTATATTCATTTAGCTTTGTTAACTCCCTCTTATCACAAATGAAGTGTAAATAAATTAACCTCTGTTTTAATGTCATGTGCTTCCACGCCCTAGGCTTGATTCGCATATTCCTTAATCACCTCGCTAAGTAATCCTCTATCTTGTAAATCCTTGATAACCCACATGAAATTTTGTTGATCTCGTAAATACGCTTTTAATCTTTCAATTTCACGAGTCGTTTTATTGATTTTTCGCATACACTCAGCAGATAAGTGATACTCGTCGCGTTTATTATGAACGCCTATTGCTACTAATAAATCCTCATTACAAGCCTCTAACATCGCTATTTCTAGCTTTAATTTTTCTACTATATCCATGAAAAGAATCCTCCTATAAACATTGGTACTGTTTGTAAAAATTGCATTGCTGCATCAGCACTAAATAATGTAGCTACAACAACATCCTGTGAGTTTGTTATTGCGGCTGCTTTAGCTAAAAAATTCGCCTCACATGCAATAAGATTTTGTTCTATACGGCTAATCGTTGATTGTGTCGTGTGCATCAAATCAGCAAATGCCTCCTGTGAAAGTTTCGCTTTCTTACGACATTGTTTTATTAATCCTCCAACATCTAAGTTCATAAATATTCACCCTTTTTTATGCAGTTTGAGCATATTATGCGTCCGTTGCATTGTTTCTCTTTCAAGTTAGCTTTAAGATTGAGATAAGAGGTTGATTTGCCCCAACCTCTTACTAGATTGGTAGTTTGATATTTATGAGGCCATTTGCCCTGGCCTCTCCTATTTAACTGCACCTGCCAGTGCATTTTTTAATACCATTCGTTCATGATGATTTCTTGTAATAATTTTGATGTCGGTTCTTTTAACCAGACACGTTTACCACCTTTTTCACGTTGGCGTTCATATCGCTGTATACGTGGATCATTTAAAATGTGGTCTTCCAAAAACTTGCGACTAAAAGTTGTAGTTTTCATAATGTCTTTGATATCCCAAAACAAAATCAATGGCTTGGCAGACGTTTCAACAAGTTCAGTTAATTTCTTATGAACTATTTCAGGTGTAATGCCAGACATCTCAAAAAGTGATAGAATCACTGCGCTTTCTGTAGCCATATTGTTGCCCCTTTCTTTAGTCGATAATGTAGTGCCTTTCTTATTTAACTAATTTCAAGAGTTTTTGATTATTATAAGAATCAATTTCGATAGCCATTGAAGTATCTGGGCGCCAAATTGAAATAAATCTTACACCTTCTTCAAAGCGCGCTTTCGGTAATTCAGTAGATCTCGGTAAAATGAAGTGTCGTTTGAAATCGCCCCACATTTTAGCGAATACTTTCTTACTCATAGCGTTGTATGCTGGAGAGTCGTAACCACCTAAAACTTCTAATACTTTTGCTTTACCTTGTGATTTCAAAGCATACTCTTGACGACCGTCAATTCGCATTGTGTCGAAAAGCACTTGCACAGTTTCTTTCACTTCGACCACTGCTGTATGAATGCCCTGTACTTGCTTACGAGTTTCTAACGCTGATTCAAGTGCAAGTGTGATGTGATCTTGCGGTAGTTGTTTTTCAATGTGTTGTTCTATTTCATTGAATCGTTCAATATATTTCACTGCGAACTGCGTACCTTTTTCACCATTCATTCGAGTACCGAATAATTCGCAACCTTTTTTCGTTAATAAGAAGCAAGGTAACGTTTTGTTTTGACTATTTGTATATGTTGATTCAATGAAATAGGACTGCACAATTTTGTGCTCTCCTCCCATATGTTCGATGATATTGCGAATATCTCGAATTACAGAGCGATGTTCACGGTCGACCATCTCAGCAACATCTAAACTTGAAATATTTCTTGTTAATTGATTCATGATAAAACCTCCTGATTTTTTAGGGGACAGTTAGATACCCCCTTTTTGTAAACCTTGTATAACAAAATCATAAAAAAAAATTTCGTTAGGATGTTTGTTTAAAGCCATAGCAATTTGTAAACCCAGTTTAACCCCTGGTTCTTGACCATGAAGTTCGATATTTGTGATAGTTTGTCGAGATGTATTTGAACGTCTAGCCAATTCAGATAAAGTCATCCCTATTTCTTGTCTTGTTAACCGCACATTGTTGTTAACCATGGATAACACCTCCTTGCTTAGTATTGTAATCCATGTATAACAATATTGTCAATAATGATTAACAACAATTTTATTTATATTTTTCTATCCTTAATGTAAAGTATGTATTACAGGTGGTGATTACATGAAGACTCTAGGTGAGTTGTTAAAAGAATTAAGAGGTAGAGAATCCTTACGTGATGCGAGTAAGCGCATAGGTATCAGTCATACTTATTTAGACACTATCGAAAAAGGTTTCGATAAACGTTCTGGCAAGCATGTAAATCCTACCCCTGAAACACTAAAATTATTATCAAAAGCTTATAATTATAATTATGAAGAATTAATGAAGTACGCTGGTTATTTAGATTCCGATGAAACAAAAAAAACACAAGCTGAACAAGAAGAGGTTGAGTTCCAAGCATTCGCCAACGATCCTTCTCTACAAAAATGGTACAAAGAATTACCTAAGAGTCGCGAAGAGGATTTACAGAAGTTGCGTAAGATGTGGGAAATTATTAAGAATGATAATGATTAATCATTGCAATTTAAATGATTAATAATATTTAAACAAAGGACATGTTTTTAGACATGTCCTTTAAGAGTAACATTATTGTAAATATTGAACATTTATGTTTTTTATTTTTTGTTTTGTACTCTTAAAACAATTATAACTATTTTGAAAGAAGTGCTGATTTATTGGATGAAATATTTAAAAATTACAAAGAACTAATTATATTTTCAATACCAATCATAGTAGGAATATACAAAATATTTACTTCGGGGTCTTTTGAAAGACAATTATTCAGTAAAGAAAAGAAATTTTTATATGAAGTATTAATCATTTATTTGATTTTTATAATAGTTCCGACCTTCTGTTTTTATGCAATATTTAGCGACCCAAAAATAGAAAATATAATGAATAAATTAATAAATATATTATTAATAATTTATTTATTTTTAATACTTTCAATAGTTTTTAAATGGATTTTCAAATGGATTTTTAATATACTTATTACATTTTCAAAGTTTCTTACTAAATTAAATTTATTCTCTAAATTAAATTTAAATAACAAAACTATAAAGAAATATATAGATTTATTCAATGAAAATAAAATATTATTGAATAATAAAATAAATCTCCGCAAGTATACTTTTCTTTTGTTTTATATTTTAACTTTACCTATATTCGGTAAATTGAATGTTATCCTTTGGAAAAATGAATCATTATCTTTCCTTATATTTACCTCATTTTTAGAACTTACTTTTGTTTATTTTGTTTTATATGAGGGATTAAATTTACAAAAATTAGAAAAACCCATTTTAGTTTCAATCGAATTGGAAAATGGAGTTCAATACGAAGAGTATTACATATATTATCCAATCGATAATAAGTTTATATTAATTGGAAAACCTGATGATGTTAATTTATGTAAAGAACCTTTATTAATTAATTTGGATAAAATTATTACATGTAAGTATATTAAAGCCAACTAAACTTTATATTTTTTAATATTTTTATAGTTATATTTACTTTAGCCAAATGTACTTATAGCACTCCTTCAAATGAAATGCTTGTACTTTTAGCTAAAACATTAAACACAACAACAGATTATTACTTGATAATACTGAAGACCCTATACCACTTACTGAATCTCAAAAGGACGAAATTGCATTCCAAGCATTTGCCAACGACCCTACCCTACAAAAATGGTACAAGGAATTACCTAAGAGTCGTGAAGAGGACTTACAGAAGTTACGGAAAATGTGGGAAATTATTAAAAACGATAATGACTAAATCGTTATAAGGATACAAAGAAGGCTAAATACCGAGGGCATGTCTAAATAGCTTGTCCTCTTAAACATCCTTTATTTAAGGTATAAACACAAATTTGGGATGTTTATTTTTTTAAACAACAAATAGTTATATTTACTTACGCCATATTTCACTGATAATTCCCATACCAAAACAAAAATATCAATACTATGAATTGGAGCTATAAAAATGATAACTAATCCATTTAGCGGCAATCTACTTAGAAATTTTACAGCAGATTATTTGCATAATACTTTAAGTAGTTATTGGAAAACCGCAAAAGAATATAATAAATTGAAAACTAATATGTTTGTAGATAACAGTTTTCTCACAATAACAAGAATATTAGAAAGTAAAGATGGAGAAGTTGTCGATAAAGAAAAATTAGATAAGACACTTTTTAATGAATTGACGTGGGTACTACCAGATAATCATTTTATTTACTTTTTTGAAACCGATGATAATATTAACAGAATTAAAAATGTTATTGATGATAAAACAAATGCTCTTGATAGACCAATACATTACTCATCAACTGAATATGAAGAATTACAACTCGTTTCAATTAGACAAGAAGATGATTCACTAGTATTACTTTTTAGATATGGTTTTACAAGAAATGAGGAAACTAAAAAAACAATTTTCTTTATTGCTTGCGAATATAACTTTTCCAGAAAAACATTTATTATAAAGATGAGAGACACGTTAAGAAGTAACGCAGGAAAAAATCGCAGAAGTTTAATATCAGAAATATTTGGTTATGTTAAAGAACTTACTCCTACAGTTACATATAAGAGAAAGGCAAAGAAAGAGATTAAAAATCAAATATATCAACTATTTTTAACAGAGACTAAGAAAGCTGAAGAAATTATTCAGGATTCTTTACCAATTCCAGAAACAACTTTAGATATAGACATTCAAGCCTTTATTTTAGATATATTAAATTTAAAATCTGAAGATGACTTGGAATCTAATCTAAAAATCGTTAAGTATATGTATTTCCAAAATGTTGCTCAAAATCTAAATTCAAAGACATTCACAGATAGATATATTTTTGCCTTTTCATTCCATGACGGTAATACAACAAGATCGGTTACTAGAGACGCAAAAAGACAACATATATATGGAAAAAAATTGTATTGGAATCTTAAAAGTCTAGTAACAGAAGATACAAAAGTAGATGAAATTTCAATGTATTTTCGAATAAATAAACAAAATTATAAACTTAAACCATTATCAAATAACTTTATAGGATTAGAAGTTACAATTAGAGAATTTCAAGGAAGTTATATGGTAGACTATTATAATAACATTAGAAGAGATTCTGAGAGGAGAATGAAAAGTGAGTTTCTTTTACACGAACTTGAGCAGTATCTATGAGTCTGAAGATAGCCTTAAATTACTTATGCCGTTTGAATCTTTACACTTTCATTTGAGAGATTTTTTCTTAAATAATGTAAAGAAAAAAGCGACTGTAATTGATCCTTTAGATTTTTCTTTTAGATATAAGATAGATACATTAAAAACAATAAACTTATTTCTAACGCTTTCAAATTATGGCTTATTAAAAAAATTATATCAATTAGAATGTGATGAATGCGGAGAAATTACATTTGAAGACAGTATTGAAAAGTTTTATGAATGTTTTGTTTGTAAACATCCATTATTAAATCTTTCTGAACCAAGTGTTAATAATCTATTTAATAACATTTCTTATACATTTGAGATTTGCAAAGAATTACAAGAAGAACTACACTTAGATTTAAAAGCTCCACCCTCCTTATCATCTAATAAACTGTGCGATGATAAGGGGGGAGATATGGCTACAATTCAAAGTAGTTATGGTGTTTCTGATGTCTTGAAACATCCAGAAGATGGTTTGAGTAGTATAACTTCCGAAATATTCATTATTAAACAACAAATTGATAATTTACTTGCTGAAGGTATAAAAACAATATCATGAAAAATTATTCTAATAGAATTTTAAGTATTATAATTCTTATCTTACTAATAATTATGATTATTGCAACAAACAAGTTTATAGATTTTTTTACTTCAAATTATCCTAACTTAAATAATACAGAAGTAATCAGCAGGATTACTCCACCTTTATTAGGGGCATTTTTCTCGGGTATTGTGGCAATAATAGTTTTTTATTTGAACAAAATAAAAGAAGATATTACCAAGAGAAGCCAATCTGATATGTTTTTGCAAATTATAGATAAGGAAATCACAGCTAATATAAAATCAATTGAAGTGATATGTAGAATTATCGAGTCAACAACTTCAAAAGAACTTGCATATACAATAAATAATAATACTGATACTTCTGAGAGATTTAAAATATTATGCTCTAATCTTTCCAACGAAATAATTGACAAATTTCTAGTTCAATTAAATAAAAATGATTATCTAATTATTTCAGAAAAAGTTAAAAACTATAAATCTCTTAATAATTTTTTAGATTTATTAAATAATGATGTAACAGAAGTTGCAAATAAAGAAATTATTATTGATAAATTAAAAAATCTAGTAGATTATTTCAATAATCTGCAAAATATACAGGAACCTAAAAATGTAAAAAAAATAATGACACTTTTTGAAGTTTTCCTTAAAACAAAGAAAAATATTCTTATCATACTTTTTATTTTAATTATAAATGCTATTATTAATATTCTTCTAATTAAATCGCTTTTATAATATTGTTTGGACCCTACTTTAATAGCTAGGGTTTTATTATACACAAAAAAGAACATACATTCTTATTCATGAGGTGTTTAAATGCATTATAGTTACTTAGAAGATTTCATTAAGGATTTCTTCACACGAATGGATACCCTTTCCCCTTCCCTTTTAAATTTTCATGTAATCGCAAGAAAATTAGAAATTAAAATATTTTATTGGTCAGACCCTAGCCAAGCATTATTTGCAAAAGATAAACCTTATATTTTCTTAGATGAATCACTTAACCCGCAGCAACAATGGCAAGAGTTTTGTCATGAATTAGCTCATGTATTACTACATACCGGGGATCAATTCTATATGTCTCCCCTCTTCCGTGAATATCAGGAACATAAAGCTAACAATTTTATGTATCACGCCTGTATGCCTACTTTTATGTTAGATGAATTACATCTAGAGGATTGTTCTCCACAAACAGTGATTAGACTTCAGGAATTATTTAATGTTGAATACCAATTTGCATTGAGGCGTTTAACACAATATTACAATAAACGAATTATGCAGTATTGACATAATATTTCCCTTTGAAATATGAGATGATTGATATGGTACACTAGCTAATTTCTTAATCTATACGCAGAAAATTATTTTAATACATATAAACAGAACATTCGCTTCGGAAAGGAGTGATCTATGTGGTTCGTAAGAAGATGACAACCACTAAAATAGATAATGTCTATTGGTACAAAATGAACGGAAAGAAAAAATTTGCATATAGATATAAATATTACGACAGCCTTGGAGTAAGAAGAGAAAAAACAAAACAAGGATTTGATTCAATCGAGAAAGCTGAACGAGCATTAATTGAACTGAAAGCTACTATATTAGATGGAAATGTGAGTTTCGTAGAAAATGATAATTTAACAGTGAACCAATTAAATGAGATTTATGTCGAAGCGAATAAAACAAATTGGAAGCCAACTACTGAAAGAAACCACAATTATGTAATGAGACAATATATATCTGATTCAATTGGACATATCAAAATAAAAAACGTAAATAATATTGTTGTTCAAAAAGATTTAATAGATCCATTAATAATGAAAGGTTTTAAAGAAGGAACAATTATGTCAATTTTTAGACGCATGAATGCCATTTTCACATTTGCTATTAAAAATGAAATTTTAGACAGAAAAAAGTTTTCATCCCCTAATTTAAGTAGAGCTACTGAAAGTATCAAAAGAAACGCACTATCCATAGATGAAATAACAAATGTATTAGAAACCGCACGCACTAAATATAAAATTACTCATTATGCATGTTTAAGTCTGCTATTCCTAACAGGAATGCGTGTTGGCGAATTGAGGGCTTTGCAGTGGGAAACTGATATTGATTTTGAAAACAATATAATTCACATAAATAAAACTAAAGATCGTTACGGATCCAGGACACCGAAGACTAAAAATAGTTATCGGAAATTTCCAATGAATGAAAATATCAAAAGTATTTTACTAGATTACAGGGAATGGTATGACGAAATAATGGAAACATATAAATTTCGGAATCCAGATGGATATGTATTTATTACATATGCTGGAGAACCAATTGGCGAACGCTATTTAAAACGCATCATAGACTTAATATGTGATCGAGAAAAGATAACTCACTTTACACCTCACTATCTACGACACACATTTGTGACGATACAGTTATCTAATAAAATCCCTGTATCTACAGTTGCAGCTTTAGTTGGTGATACTCCTGAAACAATTTATAAAGTTTATGCACATTCATTTGAAAAAGATGAGGTGCACGCTTCAAATCTTATGGATGAAATTATCAATTTGAGTTCATTTGAAGAATCTGAGGAAATCAAAAAACGATGAAATTGGGGCACTTTTTGGGGCACTCGCGTTTTTCCTCTCTCCCCTACCCATATAATTTGTAAATATAAAAATTCAATAAATCATTATAAACGTTGTTATATCAACGCTTTCAAACAAAAAAACACCCGCATTTTAAACGAGTGTTTCGTAATTTTTTAGGATAACCATTTCGGGGGTGTGTTTTTCTCCCAGTATATATCCCCTAAATTGTTATGTGCCATAAAGTCGTCCTCGGCACTATGGTAGTGGAAGTTGTAATAATAACCTTCCTGTGGTCTTTTTTCTGTGCGGACATGAAAGCGAATTAAATCCATCCCTGTTTCATTGCTACTAATATTGAAAATTTTTTCTCCATAGTTGCCACTAGGCTTTTCAGAAATTGTTAACGATGCTAATGATGAATCGTCTAAGCTAGCTACAGTCATCGCAATGGCTTCCTCCATCTTCGGGAAGATAATGGAATCAAATTCATTGCTAATTTTCGGGCCGATTTTTGTGCCGAATTTTTTATAGGATTGCTCTTTCGCCGCGTCAACGAGCAATGCACTATAGTCGACCGGTTCTTCTTGTATTTCTGTTTCTATCGGAAGAGCAGCTGCTTCTGCAGTGCTTGTCCCAGGTGATGGTCCGATAGAAGCACGATTTGATGGATTTTGATCAAATGCTTCCCATATCTCATGTGTTGGCGTAATTAATCCAAAAGTTAAAAACGCAACCATAATGACGATACTTTTTTGAACCCATTTCTTCATAAATTAACACCTTCTCTTTATGTACAAATTGGTAATTCTATTACTTATATATACGCATAAGCCTATAAAAGGTTTCATATTTCTATAATTCATTGTACAATATTTATGTATAAAGTAAAAACTTCACATCTTGTGAAAACGTTTGTATGACCATCATCCTGTTGTCCCAAACTAATCGGGTATTTGTTGACAGTATGCGGGTTAAATGTGTCGTTTTTTTAAAAGGAGGTACAAAACATGGAAATCGCAATGGGTATTGGTCTTTTATTAATGTTAGGTTACTTATCATCTTTATGCTTCACGAACTAATACAATTCCTTTTAACAAAGAAAGTCCGCGAGCTTGCGGACTTTTCTACTTTGATAGCCAATTCTTCCGCTCACAGTCCCGAACTTTTTGAGCTACTTGACGAATCTTCCCTCATACCTCCTCGCGGAAAATTAATTTTCGGCAAAAAAGAGACTGTAGACTAAATTTATCTATAGCCTACAGCCTGGGAATACTTTCCATATTCTTTGATTTATAAGTATTGTTGGCAAAATTGTTAAAATACCATTCTCTTTTCTAACTAACTGCCTATGCTCTTCATTGCATCCCATACAATCTAAAATAATTAGATCCACTCTGTAATCTTTAAAATAACGGGCTGCTGCTTCAAAGTTGCCATAATCATCTGGTAACTTTGATATTATCCGAAACCTCTTACTACTTTTAAGCGTACTTCTAATGGGATAATTAAACTCGTTTAAGGAAGTTAATGCTCCTCTTTCAACAATTTCTATATCTTTATGAAATATTTCTTTAAATGTTGGTGTAATGTCTGAACGAGGAGACTGAGTCAAAAACGACTTTATTGATTCATAGTCACCCCTACTTTTGGATGTCTAATACATCTCCATAAGCAGGAATATTCAGAGAATAAAGATTTCACACCCTATCCATAACATCACATATTAGCAGACCGCAATGCTTTTGAACATGATAAATGGTTTGCAAATCAATTTAGCCATTTTTACATTGTATATTGAAATATTCATCTGAAAAAATTATAAAAAAGAACTATATAGGATGCGACAACTAGAAATTTATTACATAAAAAAGTAGACATAATCGGTCTACTGTTAGGCTCTTCTATATGTCTTTTCGATGGTTCTTTCCGTCACTTCAGCTTTTCTATCCGTAAATTAGGCAAGGGGCAGCCTCGCTTTTGCGAAGCCACCCCTTTAGTATTTAATAGGCAACATTTTTCGTAAATTGTAAAGTCTCAACCCAATCATCTGGGGAATATTATATTGAAACATTTAGTTTCATCACCGCGGTAAAATTCCACTGTGTGCTTTCTAACTTAAGCAACGCAAACCCAACCTTCTTTTGCGTCCTTGCAGCCCCAAAGCATGCGCCAGTGTGAATAAGTATCTTCAAAAACAAAAAGCAGAATTCCAGATTACGTAAATATGCCACCTAAAATAGCACGGTTTATATTATACTACAGAGTTTTTAAAAAGTAAATACTTTATTTCGAATTACCTTGGTGGTGCATATTATCATATTTAGAATTATAGATAAAAAATAGAGGCTAGTTCAATATGAATAAGCCTCTAGAAAACACTCAATATTTACTTTAATCAACAATTATAACACCATAGTGAAACTTCGCAGCTGTTCTTGTTAATTGTAAAAATTGATATTTGGCAAACCATTCTGAGCGAAAATGAGCCTTTAATACTACCCGTTTTCTTGCTACTCGTTTCGCCTCACTTACCCATTCATCCGTTAATGTCACATGTTCCCCAGCTAAGCGTAATGCTTCAAAATTATTGGCTTCTTCAATAATCTCTTCAAACATCGGATCCATATACACGACATCAAAAGTATTGTCCGGCAAAGTTTTCAAATAGTTAACTGCTTCAACCTGCACCACTTCAATTTGACGCATACATGCAGTTAACGGCAACTCAGTCGTATCATAGGATTTTATTCCTTGCTCAACTATAAAGGCCACATTAGGATTCGCTTCTAGTCCAACGACTCGCCCCGCTTTGCCAACTGTAAAAGCCGCCAGCATTGCATCCGCAGCAAGTCCCAATGTACAATCAAGCACTGAATCTCCTTTTTTAAGCTGTGCCGCTTCCAAAAACGGCTCCGCTTCCCCACGAGCTACACGCTTTAAGCGAAACGCCGCTGAATTTGGATGAAAGAAAAATGGCTCATTTGCTCCAAAAGCATAATACTCAAAACGATTTTTCCCAGCAACTATTACATGTGCATGCAATTCCTGAGAGATCTTCCGAACAGAACGCTTTTTTCTCGGCTCAAACGATACATCTAATTGTTTACACGCAAAAGCAGCGAGCCCCAACGATAAATCGTCTGGTCTGCCCGCTGTTGTAACAATCGTTTTTACTTCTCGCATGTTTGCTCTAAAACACCGGTTAAATGTGAAACGATTTGCTCCACAGGGAACCCTTCAATTTGTTCACGTGGAATAAAGTATGCCAATTGCCCATCTTTTAAAATCGCCATCGACGGTGAACTTGGTGGCACATCCTCAAAAAAGCTACGCATCGCAACAGTCGCTTCAGGATCCTGACCTGCAAAAACAGTCACAAGATGATCAGGCTTCACCGCCTCCACTGCCTCACGAGCAGCCGGACGCGCCAACCCAGCCGCACAACCACAAACCGAGTTAATCACAACCAACGAAGTCCCCTTCGCCTCCGCCATAAACTCATTCACCGCATCAGCCGTCGTAAGCTCCGTAAATCCGGCCCCCACTAACTCCTCGCGCATCGGCTTCACTACCTGTTTCATATATTCATCGTAAGCGTTCATGCTTTTACCCTCTTTCATATGTATTCGCAAAGGTTATTATAACAAGGTTTTTCAAGAATGTACAAAGACTTGCCTTTTGCCCGATTTCATGCGTTTTCGGGGGAAATGTGACTTTTTCGTGATTTTGGTGACTTTTTTGTGTAACGAGGATTGGTTTGTTAAACACTTGTTACACACCTAAAAAATGGATTTTATTGTTGGGATATTAATTATTGCTGCCATCACTACAATTATTTTAACAGTCCTAATAAGAATTTTAGAGAAGTAATAAGATAATGTTGAAGGCATAGATAAAAATACATAATTCCTTCTTTTTTAGGAAAATTAATAAGTAATATATTTACGGAGGTAGGTAGATTTTAATTGAAAAAAATATGCTTTTTTCTATGTTTGATTCTAACTTTTCATATGAGTAATGCATATGCTATTACGACTGATTTAGAAAAAATCTATTTAGAAAATGGAGAATATACTGAGGTGAACAAAGCTATTCAAGAGGGAAAGACATCTTTTAATAAGGACATTTCATTACCTACTCGACTTCCTCCAATTTCATTTACACATGTTTTCGCATCATTTAACCAAAAGAGTTCACAATTAACTATATATTATTTAGATGAAAACAACGGGAAAAAACATTACACTCTAGCTATCATACCTAACGATAATGATATGTCATATCCAAACGATGCAAAGAAAGTTCATTTGGGAAATGGTCAGGAAATGGTTTATTTCAAAAGTGATGGTTTTATAACGTATAGAACTGTGGTGAATAATTTCGAATACACATTTATTGTAGATAAAGCAAGTAATGAAACGATTAATGTAAATGGAATCATGAAGATAATTAATTCCATGATCTGAAAAATTTAGCCCAGAGTCAAAATATGAGTGCCTAGTTATTTTTATTTTGGTACTTAATAGTAATTCTTCAACCTGTGTTTTCAGGGCTTGATTAACGTTCTGTGTTTTACTTCTGTAAATTATTCATAAACTCAAAAACTATTTACCTCTGATTTTAAACTGTCTACAAATTCGTTAATTTGTTCCATTTTTACTTTTAGACATAGTGCAGGACCACTTTCTGATGCACTATGATTATTCTTCTCCCCTGCATCTAACACAAAAATTAATCTATAATAAGGCTCCCATTCATCCCTTTCATGTTCGGGCACTTGAAGAAAACCATGTCCAGGATAATAATAATTTCCAAATAGAGGAATGTGATAAATACACAAGCCTGGATCATGAGGTTCTAGCATACTTAGATGCATAATATCGATTTGTTTTAAATCATCTAATAACTTTAAGAAATCTTTCTTTAAGCAAACGATTTCTGTATACACCTCTGGAAAAGCAGGACCAGAGCGGAAATGAATGTGGAATTCTATACTCGCATCATTAACTAATTTTAAATTTATTTCAACTTCACAACTAGGTTGACTAAAATAATCTTTTAATAAAGCCATAAATAATTCCCCTTTACCCTAATTAGCGTTTGGTTGTACTAGATAAATTACAATAATCCACAGTTACTATACCATAGATTGTTGTCATACTATATATGAACTACTAGGAAATACTGGTCTTTTTATAACTCATAAAGTTCTTTTAACTACCGAAATCCGAAATCCGCAATCCTAATACTTCGCCATCTGACATTGAGCTTACTCTATGCACTGTGGTCCACCTTTAAAATACCTCGTTTATGTGTTTTTTTTAGTAAGTCTTTCATGTCCTGCTTAGCTGTTGATGTTAATGAGTTTTTCATCTTTAGATTCCTCTTCTTATCTTTTATTTTATTTTCAACAATTAATTGAACCTTTGTCTTGCTGTCCGTAGGCACTGTTATTTGACCTTCAATTTTATAACCTTTTGGAAGTGTCCAATTCGATTTAACTTCAAGTGTGGTCGGTCAACTGCCTTCGTCCATGTTCCACCCCATGTAACACCTAGTCTCTTTGTGATAGCACCTACTTTGTTTAATGTAGTTACGTTATACAAAGATTTAGGTGACACTACTGCTATATCCCAAGCTAAACGTGATTTATGGTTACAATTTAATGTCCAGGTAACAATTTGTCCTGGTCGTGTTCGTCCTTGTGCATACAGGTAGTGTTGGCGCGGTATGTTTCCGTAATAAAGATGTTACGAACGCCTGCTTTATAGCACTCTTGGAATAGTAATCTACAGGCTGTTTGAGCAGGCGTTAAAAGCTCGGCTAAGTCTCGTCATGGTACTCATTACGCTTCTCCCTCTTTCTTCGTTTTTCGTTCTTCAGCACGTGCAAGTTTCCTTCAATTTCACTACGTACCCAATCTGTTAACTTTGTTAAAATCCAATCTGGCACCCATTGTCCCCGACCTGTAAGAATAGTGTTAGCAGTAATCGATTGAATAATGTGATACAACAAACCAGCTGCTAATAAACCGAATACAACACTTGGAGCACCGAAAATCATATCTAACAAATGTCCACTTGCAGGTAGAAGTAATAAAAAGAAGCTACGGGATAAACCATCGATACCATACAATGACCCGTTACATTTATCTTTCTTACTTGCACGAACTCGACTAATCCAATCATTACTAAAAAGAAAAAGAGTGCGGTCATCGTATACATTACGACTTCTCCCTCTCCATACTAAAATTCAAATACTGGTACAAAAATAGCACCTACAAAACTAGCCATTAGTTTTTGTGTATGTTCCATAGAACACCGTCCTTTTTACAAAATAAAAGCCCTTTCACAGATAATTGTGGAAGGCAAATTCGCAAGCGTTTGGGATTATTAATTTTTCTTATTCTTATTCTTATTCTTATTCTTATTCCTATCTCCAGGTACGAATTCTCCATTACACCATCTAATAAAGTTATTTGCGTGCAATAGATAAGTCTTTCTAGCACTAGGTTTTAATAAACCTTCCTTCTCCTTTTGAAAAACTATTTCCTCATACTCTTTAATTTTTTCTTCTAATTTTGCTTTAAATTCTCTTTCAAACAATAAAATCACCCTCTTCCATCACTATTCTATAAAAAGAAAGGATTTCCTCTTTAAATAACGCTAAGCTTTGCTCCCGTTTCTCTTAAATCATCTTTGAATATTCACTCCATGATAAAACATTCAATTCTTCTTGCTTTGAATATAAATAATCAAATAAGCTTATAAACTTTTCTGTTGGATAATTCATTTCATCTGTATTTATATCTTCTACTTTATGAAGTAGGAAAATCACCTTTGCCCCTGTAAGCTTCGAGCTTTAGGGTTACCTGTCCCGGATCGTCTCAAGAAGTAGATGCCAGAATCATCCACGAACTCCGAGCAGAATTCAAATTGAGTATTCTTCTCGAAGCGACGAAGTTCCCTAAACCGACTTATATGTATTGGCAAAAGCGATTTGATAAAGAAAATTCAGATGAAGAAATTGAGCGTATTATTAGTGAAATTTTTGAAGAAAATCATGGTAATTACGGTTATCGCAGAATAGATGATGAATTGCGTAACCGCGGAATCGTTGTGTATCATAAAAAAATACAGCGTATTAAACAGAAACTAGGTCTACAAAGCGTGAAATTTACGAGAAAATCTCGCAAATATAGTACATTAAAGGCAATGTTGGAACAGTTGAGAAGAATCGTATTCACGGCCGTTTTCATACATCCATCCCACATCAAAAATTGACAACAGATACCTCTGAATTCAAGTATTTCGTTACTGGAGAAAACAGAAAAGTAACCATTAAAAATGGCTAATTTAGATGCATTTCTAGATATGTTTAATGGTGAAATAATTTCCTATCGGTTATCTGAACGACCGATCGCACAAGCAATTCATGATGCTCAACTAGAGGCAATTGAACGGACATCAGATTGCCCTTTTCGACGAACCTTTCATTCGGATCGGGGATGGCGTATCAGATGAAACAATACGCAAATCTACTGAAAAACAAGAAAATATTCCCACGCATGTCTCGAAAAGGAAACCGCTTAGACAATTCGCCAATGGAAAACTTCTTTGGCCTACTGAAACAAGAAATGTATTATGGAACTATCTATACTAGTTTTGAAGAAATAAAACAAGCGATTGATAGGTATATCTACTACTACAATCACAAGCGAATAAAAAGTAAACTTGGATGTAGTCCGGTCACCTATCGTAAAAGATTGGCTGCATAAAAGAAAAACCAGAATGGAGAAATCCATTCCGGTTAAAGTCTAACTTTTGGGGTTCTCTACATTATGAGTGTGACTTCGTAAATCCTGATTATTCTCCTAAATAGATTGTAACTATGATACTTCTTGGACTGTAAGTAAAAACTCTTTCACTTACGGCCCTGTGATAACCATCAATATGTAATGCTCTCAATACCAACAATTATATCATCATCAATAAATTCTCTGAACAGAATATACCTAAACCTTTCTTTAATAGGTCTAAGCAAGTCAACCTCTAATATAACCATAGGAGTTTGAGACTGTTTATTTTTAAAAAGTAATGAGTAACCATGTACATTATCTCCAAAAGTCCCGCTAAACAAACATTTTGTTATATAATCGCTTACTCTTTCCTCACTTTCTTTTCCGTTATATTTAAATTCAATCCTTAACACCTTTTGGTTTTTACTTTCTTTATTACTATTAAACGTTGTTCTTTCAATTCTATCTAACCTATCAAGAATTATTTCTGCTGCATCTTTATCAATTCCAGATATATTATTTAAAGCATTGTTTTCTTGTATTAGTTGTATTAAAGGGTTCTCTACATTTGTATTTTTTAATACGGCTAGAACAAATGTTTTTAAATCCTCTTTTAGTTGCACAGCCCCAAGCATATCGTTCTTATAAAAAATAGTTCTTTGATCTACAATATCAAATGGTAATCCTGTTCCATCTTCTGCTAACATTATTACTGGTTTTGCTATTGCATGTCTAACTGCTAGTTCATACATAACATTTGGATTTAAACCTGTTAAATTAACAATTGCTAAATCATCTTCAATAATCTTTTTTATTATTTGTCTATTAATAGAGCCACTTTCAGATATTCTATGAGCAACACTAATATTTTCTGTTTTAAATCCTAAATCATTTAAAGTTGGAATAATAACCGCCTCAATTAGCCCCTCAGTTGCCCTTCTAATTTCAGATTCAGTACCTCCTATAGGTGTAATAATAAAACATTTCTTTGCACTAAAATCGTTAGTCATATAATACTATCCCTCCTGCATATAATAATAATTTAAAAGGAAAGTATTGTCATTATAAAAAGAGACTACCAATTTAGTAACCTCTCATACTTGTTTTTATAATATTTTTAATGTATGGATAAATAAAAAGCTAACTGAAAAATACAAAAGTGCTGATGTTGAATTTTCAATTGATGGAATAAAAACAGCTAAACTAGTTGCACGTGATCCAAAAATGATTGAAACAGATGCTGAAACAAATGTACTTATCCTATCTATAACAGGAGAAAATTTATCTGATGATACTTTAAGTTTCCATCCAAATTCGGCGAAAATGACTACTGATACAAAACGTCAAATCAATTCAATTGTTGAAATTTCTCATTTTGAGTCCGAATTTATTAGCAAAGTAATACAAAAAGGTGAAGTTATTTTTAATTTAGGAAAAGAAGGTTTAGAAGGTGTCAAAGAATTAAAATTTGTTTTTGATAGTGCTTCAAAAGATAACAGATTTATTGGTGAAAAAGTAACAGTAGTTGTACCAGTAAATAAAAAATAGTCACTCAATTGTACTTCACCCCAAAAGTTAGACTAAAAATCTATCTTTTGGGGTTCACTACAGTTAGATGTGACTCATAATATTATTTTCTATGTAATTTAATCCTTTCAATTCAACCTTGGCGTTATACAAGGAAACCGAAATTACTTTATTCTCTAGACATTCACGATAAATGCTCGCACCAGAAATGAACCCTTTTTCTTGGATCATTTCAACGATTTCTCCGAATGTTTGTTTTTCTATTTCAAAATCATAAAATTTAGGCTCTTCCTGATTAATTAATCCTTCTAGAATATCTAATATTAATTTTCCCTTATCCAAACAATGCTACCTCCAATCTATTTAATAATATAGATTAAAAGGTAACATTTGTCACATAATGACTCCATAATAAAAAAGCCTTACAGTGCTAGATGTAAGGCTCGTCTGATGCGGTAAAATATTTAATTTTTTAGTTAGCTCATCTGTGAAATCGTGGTAGAGCTACACTACGTTATATCGTAAAGCAAATTGTATTTTAGTTTATAGTGCATTCCGTGCACTTGTAGTAGTTTGACTGAATTATGGAGAGTGGACACCACTCCTTTATTTAGATCCATATGAAACTTTGAATTGACACATATACTGAAAATAAAAATAGCGCAATCATTAACCAACCATAAGCTTTTCTTTTTCTTTGAAATTCTTTAATTCCTAAAGTTAGAACAAATAAACCTAAGAAGAATATCATTAGGTAATTCAGCTGGTAATCACGTGTGATAAGTTCATAAGCTGAGAGAGATATTCCTATGATTGCAAAAACAATTTGCAAAATTTTTAGCATAATATCCCACCCCTCTTAAATTCCATCTTTTATTTATCATACAATATAAAAGAGGTTATGGAAATGACTGTATCTATTAAATTCATCCCTTGTTAACATTGGCGGCAGTGGTCTTAAGATTTTTGCACTAGAACCTCTTTTCCTAGAACTTCTTCTTCCCCTACCTCCCCCTCTTTTTCTAACATTTCTCCTTTAGTATCGTTTTCAAAAGTATCATACATTTTCTCTTTAATGAATAGTGCAGGAATTAACCCCATGAATGCATAAGAAATACCTAACACAGCTAGTCCAAATCCTATGGATTGTGAAGTAGCGATAATTCCAATAAGGATTGGAGCTATAGCGGCACCGATTCTTCCCGTATTATAAGCCGCACCTACAGCGGTTCCTCTAAAAGGAGTCGGGAAGCTTTCACTTAAATAAGTAGCATTTACACCATATGGCGCTCCATATACGAAACCTAGAACAGTCATTAAAACAATGATGTTTCCAGGTGATTGATAAAAATATATGACTGGTAGCATGACCGCTGTAGATAATCCTGCGATCACGAAAACCCAACGACGACCAATTACATTGGCAACCCAACCAGCAAGTGCTTTACCGAGAATCGATGCTGTATATGTTCCAATTAAATATCCTGTCATTTCTTTGAAATTAAAGCCTAATTCTTTAACTATATACGTCGGTAACCAAGTACCTACTCCGTAATATCCGAATTGCAATAAGGAAGAAGTTAATATCCAAAATAGAAAAATTGTAAAAACTTTCTTATCCCTAAACAACGCAAGCCATTCATTTGATTTCTTTACTTTTGATGTCTTAGCTTGTTTTTTAGCCAATCTCCAGCCAGTAGGTTCAGGTACTTTTACTCGAATATAGATCGCCACAACAACCGGGAAGATTGATAGTAAGAATAATGGTCTCCAACCATATTCAGGTAGTATCGCGCCCGCTAATAAAACCGCGACTAAATATCCTAATGAATAGGAAGAGCCTAATACGCCCATAATAGTTGCTCTATTTTTAACTTTTACATATTCAGCCATTAGCATTGTGGCTAATGAATATTCAGCTCCCATACCAATTGCTGATATGAAACGAACAATAATAAATTGTTCATATGTTTGTACAAAAGCTAAGAGAGCTGTTCCAACTGAGAATAATATCATCATATAGGTCATCATTTTAACACGGCCAAAGCGATCAGATAACCAACCGCCTAGAATTCCACCAAGTGCCATCCCTAATAGCGAGAATGTACTGATCCAACCAGCAGCCTTCGTATCTAAGACGAATTCGTCCATTAGGCTCGGCATAACCAATGACAACATTTGGATATCCATACCATCAACTGTTAAACCTATAAAACTAGCTACAAATACAATTTTCCATAGATTTGAGTTTTTTTCCATCACATATCTCCTTCCGCATCCCTATATTGTTTTGAAAGAATTATCTACAAGCAAAATGAAGATACTGCATAGAATGTTTTGGCAAAAAAAGGTATAACAGTATTGTTTTCTAGTTTAGAATTTCAAGTAGAGGTAATATCATAGAGGTGGAACATTGTTTTGAAGATTGAACATCTCCTACTTGTTTAACACCGAATGATAATTATTAATTTATTTGGAAACTAACAACACCAAAACAATTTATACGGTATTTATTACCTCCCCTTTAAATAATTATACATTTTATCGAATCATTTTCAAACAATTTGAAATATTAAGTTTTATCAAGGCGGATAGCAATCACTTTAATCTTATAAAGGGATTGCTATTCGTTCTAAAGACATTTGATTAGACTCCATAATACAATTACGTAGTTACTATAACTGCTCACATCGAAAATACTAATTTAACAGCTGATTGTATTGTTACTGTTAAAAAACTAGGAAGTACAGAAAATCTAAATCGACCATATTAGATAGAAATGTATTAGATCTTCTAGTAGCTAGTCAAGATTAAGTTAATAGCCACGGTTACTCCAGATTCTGTAAAAGTAATATGGTCTCTAGTGTGGAATAATTATTAATACCTAATCAGAAATTTTCATTAAATTGCAATGTATACAAAGTTTCTCAAAGGAGTATCAGCAACATGGATTCATTTTTAATAAATAACAAAATATGTAATGTTAACATCGTTCCTTATGAAGACAAATGCGGGCTAAAAGACGATGGAACTTATTTGATTTGTTATAGAGGGTGGTATGTCGATTTTCACTACGATGATAAAGAAATATTAACTGCGTCTATACCTGATTATAGTCCAGAATTAATAAGTTTTTATAGTAACCCATTCGAAACTTTCGGAAAAGATATAGAGATATTAAAAGAATACTTACAAGAAAAACGCGGGATAAGAGAATTCTGATATTTTGACCCAGAAAGAGATGAAGGTTGTTATGTGAATTTTTAATCATAACTTAGAAATTGACCAAGATAGCAATTAAGCTTATCTTGGTCTTTGACAATTTATTTGGTGGTACCACGAATTGTAACATAACTTAATTTACCTGCTAAAATAGCGCGTTGAACAATCATTTTAGCTTCAGGTAAGGTGTTGCTCCACCTATTTAATAAAACGACATATTTGAATTTGCCTTTACTGGCTCTGCATAGGATAAGTATCATTGTTGGATAGTTGCATTCATAGCAGCAATTATTGCTTCACGGCTACCATAATCCCCGCTTTGTGTACGGAACATCTGTGTTTTTTTTCCATCTACAAATACTGAATAACCGCTTCTTCTCGGTGATTGACAAACCCTTGTAGTCGTTTACCTACAGCATTACAATATTACAATATTTCTGCCCATGCTTTATCCAATCGGCACATTATTGTAAATATAAAGAAATAATGGATTGTTTTCTCACGAAAGTAATAGTATTATTTACTCAAGGTCATTAATCCTATTGTTTGACATCAATTAACAATAACAAAGGAAAATCCACTTAAATCACTATTGTTAGTATGTATTTCATTATCAAACAATAAAAATAATTTTAGGAGGAACATTTATGAAAAAATTAGCTACTTCAATTATCGCAGGTGCATTATTAATCGGCGGAACAATGAGTATCCCAACACCAACAGAGGCTGCAGCGAAAACATACAAAAATTGTAAAGAGTTAAATAAGGACTACAAAGGTGGCGTTGCTAAAGATGCCAATGTAAAAAATAAAGGTGGAAAAACAAAATACGCACCTTTTGTATCAGCTGAACTATATAAAGCAAATGCTTCGAAAGATCGTGACAAAGATGGTATTGCTTGCGAGAGATAAAGTTTGTAATTCTGTTAAGGTGAATATCTTAAATTCATTGCCCTACTTGATGATCAATCCTCAAAACATTAATAGAATTCTCTTCATTATTATGAGATTGAAGGTTAAAAAGCACAGAGAGTTCTGTGCTTTTAATGTGTCATTATTCCGCAATCTGATCGTTAGCTGAGTAAATTGGTAATATAATTTCCGTTAAAAAATAAGACTAAGTCTCCAATTGCCCCAATACTAAAAAATATAAAATAATAACTAGCAATCGTCACCTTTTTATTAAATATTTCCTTAAGCGCTTGAATAAACAATTCGTCAAACTTAAACCAATTTAATATCCAACTCGTTAAAAGAAAACTGATAATCATCTTTTCTGTATATTGATTTCTTAAATCTTTTGCACAACAACAGCTTTAGAAAACGGAAATGTATAAAAAAATTGCTTTATTTCAACGCGATTGGAGACTGAATTCAATATATGAATGTATTCAGCAGTTTTACTGAAATCAGAAATGACTAATCGACCATTTGGCCTTAAAACTCGCCACATTTCAAGAATTGCCTTCCTTCTTCCTTCTACACTTTTAATGTTATGGACTACGAAGTTTGAGACAACAACATCGAAACTACCATACTAAATTGGAAGTTCCCGGGCGTCAGCATCCACGATGTCGATTTCTGCCACACTTTCAGCAATCATATTAGCTCGTAGTTTAGCTTTCCCATTCCCTCCCAAATCCCATTTTGACCAAACATCAACGGCTGTCACCTTACAACCCCTTTGAGATGCGGAAATAGCTAAAAGTCCACGACCTGTACCCACATCAAGAAGTTCATCACCTGATTTAGCTTGTGCAAGACTCAAAATCACTTCTCTGTGTGCGATTTTGATTGTTGTTGAGTATGTAAACATCCAAAGGCCCGTCACAAGACAAATCAAACCATAGCCCAATACAAATCCATTGGCTGAACCAAACACACCCGATAACGTAAATATCAGCTCGATAATAATTAAATTGGCAACCCAAAATGGAGCGTCAACCCCATATCGCATGGTAATTTTCATTTATCTTGACCTCCTTGTGTTTTCAATAAAATGAACGTTTTGTTGCATACCGATTTCCATTTCTCCACATTATAATATTAATGCCTTTTTATTCGAAATGAAATTCTTGTATAAGCCTTTAGCATATTCGTTCAGTGACGATTTCATGATTCTATAAGTAGTTTATGTTCATTAGAGTTAATTCGATATTCTTAAAATTTATCTGTTTACTTCTCAAAAAACTAAATTTTGGAACAAAAATAGGATAAATGTTGCTGTTTGCTTGCTCAATTGCAAAATCAGCTTCATTTATCCTCTACAAACATTGGTATATCAATGTTGCTATTCTATTAAGTAACCTAAAATGATGTAATACCGTTTATACTCAATTAGATTTTTTACATTTCTATGACTGATTTTCTATTTGTATGGTTGCATACACTAACTGGCTTAGTTGCATGTCCATTGTCATCTGTACACCAAGACTGCGATTGGAATGCGAGGAATATACCAACCCATCTGTTTTCTTTTTCAAAATGAATGAATACACCACCATCTTGCCATATCCCATCGTCTTTTCTAAAATCCCTACTATTTCCTTGATTCATATGAATATCATGAATGCCTCTACCTGGAGAAAAACCGAAATATTTATCTTTTTCATCTTCAGTTTTAAATTTTTCTCCGTAAGCATAAACTGTCGCTTTTTTAGCCATAGCCGCTTGCATATATTTATTAACTTTTTCATTCAAGTCATTGTCTGGACCATTTTTTGTTGCAGGGAGAGGAATCATTTTTTTGGGATCAAATAAGCCACCACGAATATAATCTAATGCAATTTCACGATTTTCATTAGTAACTTCTGTAAATCCTTCTTCGTAATTTGGAATAATAGTTATTTGTTTAGAGTTAAAATCTTCACTAACAAAATATAGGACTTCTGAAGGCTTTACCTTAGAGGCAACATTGATCGCAATCCTATAATTCTCCTCACTTTTATCCTTCTTTGTTGCTCGAATATGCACTTCGTAATGAGGCGTCTTATCATATGAATCCACAGGTCTAACGTCAACAACTTTACCTTTTAGCACTCCGTATTTGAATAAGGGCATGAACTATTACCTCCTATAAAGTTATGCTAATAAAACTTTATACCAAGATTAAGTACATCGTAATAATTGCTTGACTCTTGGAAGCATCATTAGTTAAATACAAGCTCAAACTTTCTATTCGTATAATCAATCACCATACGCCCATCCTTAGCAATATCACTACCAAAAACACCATCTAGCTTGAAAAAAGTAGCAAGGCCTGTCAACATCTCTCTCACGTTGTGTAAGCTGATCGATTGATTGTCATTCAAATTAACAATTAAACTTTCTATACTGTCTAATTCTCTTTCTTTTACATCACCTAAGCCTCCAGAATGTATCATTCTTTTTGCCATTTTAAGATCAACAATTTTCGATAGGAGCGGTTGTCCAAAATGAGTTTTATTTGCACCTGTATCCAAACCGAAATACAACGGAACTTGATTCTGACCTTTCACTTTCAAAATCGGTACCCACAAAAGAAAAGGTTGTTCTCCACATCATCTTTTCGTTGCGGTTTCTGAATTATTACCTGTTTTCGTCCATAGTCGATTTCCAGTAAAATATGTTGTATGATATCCCATCCGATAATACCGTCTACCTGCATTATTTCTTCCGTTTTAGGGTTTTTAATCATTAATAAATCATTCGCCAACACCAATGTAGGCTGATTAAAAATCGTTAGACCCTGTATGATAACGGAGTCGATGATGGCCAAATCGGCACTAAAATTTTGGTTTGTTGAATTTCCAACCTCCAATTCTTGTTCTTTCACAATGTTAATGTTACAGTCACTTACTAAAGCATTTGAGATGACCGTCATCCCTGCTCCAGTATCTAACCAAAAGCTTTTCTTACTTCCATTAATCATTACATCAACCGTTGGAGAGCCAGAGATGCTTAGTTTCATTGGAATACGTATTTCATCGTTTAAGAAGGAGAACGCTGTTTGTTCAGACTTGCTGCAAGCTTTCGCAATTAAACGATTGCTTTGATCAATGCTTTGATTATCAAGAAGGCCGAGTATCTCTAATTGTTTCCATTCGGATTTCGTAAAATATAGCTCAAATAAAATCTTGGCACAGCTACTTCGCAATGAAAGATCATGAGACTCACAATACAGATTCTTTAAAATTTCTGTAGCCAAACATTCTTTTCCTTCTGTAATGAATGTTAAAGCAGAGGCAAATTCTTTTTCTTCATCATTCATTTCTAATGTTGTAAAATCAAACATCTCCATTTTGTCTATAACTTTCAATTTATCCCTCCCACAAATAATTTATTTTTCCTTATTACTTCTATAAACTTCCAATAAATCCTTCTACTTCAACTAAACTTCATCGCTAGTTGAAGTATCCATTCTTTTCGAAAAACTAAAAAGAAGCAGCCTTTCGACTACTTCCACACCTGATTCAAAATTTTGTATCCGACTCTAAATATCGTTGTACTGGAAAGCTTCATATGTTTACTAATTGCTTACACAACTAAAACTTATAATAAGTGGTAAAACCCATACAGAACGGTAGCGTGTGACCACTACAGCTTTTTATTTTTTACTATTTCTCAGGCTATTAACTTTACAAATAGTAATGTAAAGCTAATTTAGCCTTACACCTCCGAATCTTACTAAGGGTCACTCCTATCCCAAGTGACCCTTTATATAATTTCCAAACCAATATCACTCCTTCGAACTTAATAATCAAAAAGTGATGACCTAAAACCAACCATTTGCAAACTACTTTACAAGAGTAATTTACTTCAAAAACATCTAAAAAAATTGTTGATTTTTCCCGTTTTTTGTTTTATATTAACAATATCCATGTGCTGTTTAACAGGTAACTGTTAGGCAGCTTTTTAATTACCAGCATGCAATAATTACTGATATACCAATAACTATAATGAGTGACTCACCTATTACACAAAATCCTTTATGTTTTTGATCCCCGCCATCATCTGACATATAAAGATCATTCACTAACCGTTTCAGCCTCTGAATCATCACTTATCCGCTACTACCAAGCGTTCATGCAACGGCAACTTTTTTGAACATTTGGCACCTCTACCTGTTGCAGTCCATTATTAATACTATCCACTTCTATGTTCTAAACTTTGAATAATATCGTATGCTCTTTTAATGGCTACATCATAATTTTTCAAAACCACATTTGTTTCCCTTGCTCCGATAGCTTCGTAGATTGTCTTGCAATGCTTGTTAGTCGTTAATACACGCCGTTGTCATGGCCGAATGTTTGTAATTGATTCATGTTACAACCTCCTGAAAATTATCTAAAGTATTTCGCGGAATATTGACAAATAAAGGAGCTGTTATTAGTGTCTTCAAAAAAAGTTTCTATCGGTCTTACACAATTTACAGACTTTACTTTCAAAGGCGTTACAGGTAAAACTTCAATGGTTAGACAAATAAAATATCAAGATGAATACAATCCCGCTTTTGATTACTGGAAACCGTTACGGGATGGTATCCGAAAATTTCATGAGAACGAATTTAGTAACGATTACCTGCTTTCTGTAGCTAACAAAGTTGCTCAAGCTAAACAAAAAAATTACCTGGAAGCAGTCAAAGCACATTTAAAATTTATTAAAAATAAAGAAATTGAATGGTTTGACCCAGGCAAATCCAATTGGTATAGCGAATATTTAACTGTCCGTTCATCGCCAGAACTAGGATTAAAGATTGATGGTGTTCCACACTTAATCAAGTTATATTTCAAAGGGAAAGACGAACGAATTGATAAAAATAAATGCCGCTCATCTTTGACACTATTAAAACAATCCGATTTCACCATTGAGCATTCTCCTGATATAAAGCCGGCAATTTTAAATGTCCAAAAAGGTAGGTTAATTTCAGATGAACCCTCTACTGAGGACCATCTAATTGCACTTGAATCCGAAGCAGCACAATTTATGATTATTTGGAATAAAATTTAATCAAATTCGAGCCCCTTATATCAGAAGATATTTTTTAGCACTAAATCGAATTGGTGTGTCTGTGCGTTCCACCTAACCCTATAATTTTTTAAAAATCTATTTTACAGGCTATGAACTATACAAAAAAACTATTTTGTCATATTAATAGTAATGTAAAGCTAATTTAGCCTTACACCTCCGAATCTTGTTACTAAGGGTCACTCCTATCCCAAGTGACCCTTTTTATAGTTTCTTCCCTCATATCGTGCAATAATTGATGCAATCCATATTTTCTAATATCTACTAATTATGTTATCCTTTTATAAGTTATTAATCTAAATATTAGGAGTTGCTATGCCGATGAAAACACATTCGACACTTGGGTATATCCTATTAATTTTAGGCATCATTTTATTTTCACACGGGTGGAGCAGATTATCTGGTTCCTTCGGATACAGTTCATTAATTTCAAATAAATCTGTTGCACTACTATACATTTCTATAGGGCTTTCTGTAATGTTCATTTCATACTTTATAAAACCCCGAAAAAATCAATAATTATACTGAACTAAGTCTTTCACATTTTCACTTCGCCCATATGCAATTACTAATTTTCTCTTTACCGAAGCTCCTTAATTGTCTATAAGTCGCTTTACTCTTAATATTTACAACTTTAACATTATGGTAATAAATGAATAAAACGGGCTATAAGTTCAATGTTTCCATAAAAATGATGAATCGGAGGAATTATAATGTTAATTAGAAGTGCAAAAGTTCTAGATTGTCATCTATTAAGCAATTTGGCTTATAAGTCAAAAGCCTATTGGGGATATACAGAAGATTTTCTACAACAGTGTAAAGATGATTTAACTGTAACAAAAGAGTACATAGAAGAAAATCCAGTTTACGTAATGGAAAGTGACAATAAAATAGTAGCATTTTATAGCTTTACTATTAATGAACAGAAATTAGATGCTTTATTCATAGACCCTGATTATATCGGTAAAGGATTAGGGAGAATGATATGGGACCATTTATTAACTAAAGCGAAGGAGTTAGGAATAAGCGAGTTTACTCTTGATAGTGAACCTAACGCGGAAGGTTTTTATTTAAAAATGGGCGCGAAGAATATTGGCTTTACTCCATCTACTGTGTTTCCTAACCGTCATCTGCCTTTAATGAAAGTAAGTGTTTTTAATTAAATAAGAAGTAAAAACCAAGACAGCATTTAAGCTATCTTAGTTTTTAAATTTTAGGAAGGTATAGGATTTGCCATTTATGTGATTTTTAATCGCTCTGGCTTGAGGAAACGTACCTGTTTTAACAGGTCAACTAATGTCATCTGCCCGATGACCTCCCTGCGCAATACCACTATATAAAAATTGGCTTCAATCCTTGATCAAGCCCCCTCCAGAAGTAAACTGATGTTTATCGTCGACTACTTCCATAAAACCTTTTAATTGGATAATAGGATTATCAATCCCTAACAAAGATTTATCCCCCATACCTTCAAACGGCATAAAGACATTTAAAGTAACCTTTTCCCCTGGTTGAATATCTAATTTGTTTCCTTTAGCTTCAACCTTATATTCATTACCTTTATAAGCATTTTCCCCCTTCCTTCATCATGAAAGAAACGTAATCACTATCATTTATCAATTTTATGGAATATGATATTCCTTCTTTTAGAGTTTCCTTTTCAATTAGCTCTAACTTAACTTTTTGTATATCATTTAACGTGAACTTCTTTTCACTATCGCAACCTACTAATAATACTAAAATGAAGCTAAAAGAAGATAATACTTTAAGCATCCAAGAAATTCCCCATCAAAGATTCCAAAAAAAGATCACTCATCTTTTTTCAATTAAGTAATTTTTCGATTTCCTTTAACATAAGTATAATCTCCTCAATCACAATCTCTGGCTCATCATGATGTATATAATGTCCACTATGACTAGCAATTCGAAACTTGCTTGACGTTGACAGCTTTTGGAATTCTGCTTGGAGATTTTGTTCAATTTCCAATATCTTTTGAGATGGCCATCCCTCTTCTCCACTATCAAGTAAACCTCTTGCAATAATTGTGAGAGGAAGGTCAATTTGTCTTGTATGATCCACTATTTGCTTATAGCTCTGCATTTTATCAATATTTTCACTATTCAACGAAGGGTTTTTTAAATATTCTCTATTTCCTGCAACCAAATTTTCCGGCAAAACCTGTTCATAAGCAAGTTCTTTAAATTCCGGTGCAGCGTCAACCAAAATCATGCCGCAGATGTCGAGTGGATAAAGACTGGCATACAATCTTGCAATCAAACCACCAAAAGAATGCCCTACTAGTATATATGGCTTCTTTACATCAAGTTCTTGCAACAATTCTGAAAGCTCTTCGACCAAATCATGACAAGTCTGCGGGACAGCTGCGACTGAACTTCTACCAATACTTGCTCTCGTGTAGGACAAAGTTGACGTAACATCCGATATTAGGTCTTGAACCTTTTTCCATGTCTCAAAGTTATCGCCTAATCCAGCTATAAAGATGACACTCGGAGCACTGGTACGTTGATATTTTGTATATAGACTACGATTATCAGCGATATTGATTATCTTTTTATTATGTTTATTCACTTTTTATCACCTATTCCAATTATAAGCTTTAAATTACTTATATTTCCATAATAATTTTTAGATTCCCAAATGATTTTTCATCCTTCCAAACTCCGAGTCATGAACAACGTAACTTTCAACTCCTATTCCTTATCACGTATAATTAACGCCACTATGCTTAATTTCGGGTAATGCTTTAAGCCTAAATTCTTACAGAAAATTAGACCTTTTCCTTGTATGATTATGTTTGTGTTTTGACAAGGAAAAGTTAATGGCAAAAAAAACTAGGCTTTTTCTCTCTTTTAAATAACTTATTATTGGCTCTCCACCAAAACATGTGGTTGATTTTCTTTAATTCAATAATTTTACATTTTACTATAAAAAAAAAAGCGAAAACTCACGTATTGTAATTGTTGTCCAGACAAACCACGAGAGGATTTTTCACTTTGTTTTCCAAGTTTATCAAAATGCTATTACCGTTACCATCTTTTTTCGAAGTTTCTTTTCCATCTGATGAAGAACCAAATGTATTTCCTGTTACTGTAGGTGCTTATTCAGCACCATGTCCAATTTGTCTTCTCCCCTTGCCCTTGTAGGAGCAAGACTTGCCCCAACAATTGTAAAGAACTAGCCCGCAAATGAGTGTGCGTGACTCTATCCAACATTAAAGAAATCCAGATAGTGCCATAACTGCATCCATTATTGTATTTTCCATTGTAGTAATTAATCCAAAAAATATTTAGAAAGGACATTTTTCATGATTAGTGTTTGCTTATAGGCGATACCTACGGCGAGCAGCCATATTCTGATTGATGACTATACACATTTTTTTAATCACTACCGCTACCAGAAACGATTAAACGACCTAAGCCCTTTAGATTTCAAAGCTCAAGCCGTTTAATACATTTTTATTATTCCCCTGACCGGGTTCCGTTCAGTATTCTTAATTCATTCGTTGTTGCAATAGAACTTACAATACCTATTGTTCCTAGAACTAATAACGACTTTGATGAACCAATAATTCCTAACGTTAATCCTCCTACTCCTACGGCAGTTGTTAAATACCTACTATATTTCAGTTTTGATTTCGTTGCTTTTGGAATTTTTATATTCACTCCAGCTAACTTGTTTACTCTTGTCAACGTTTCATCTAATTTTTTAATCATTTTTATTTACCTCCGTTAGAATTAATTTAAGAAAATATCAAAAGCTGGATTAATTAATAACAAGAAACTGGAAAAGAATACGTATATTCCGTATTTTTTCTTTTTTAACATACAAAACAATCCAATAATAAACACCACAAGTGCAAGTCCAATTGATATGTAACTGAATATTCCTATAGTATTATTTTGTTGCAAGATATCAAATGTTAAATTAGCCAATATTGATTTCCCCCAATTTTAATTTTTGTTTATGCTAGTTGACACCATGGTTCTTTATTAGCATTTTTGTTTGCTAAAGAAGATGATATTGTGAAAATTTGATATATCGAACTCTCAAGTAGAAAGTTGAATATATCGCATTTGTTATAAACTAAATCGTTTTTCATCGCTGCAGAATATAATAATGTACTTAAGATCCCATATGCTTTTTCTTTAGGAATTCTCAAATTTAAATTTGAACGCTCTAAGACTTCATCAAAAAAATTCTTATCATTTTTCCTGAGACTTTCAATTTCATCTTTAGGAAGCTTATTTAAAAATAAATGATAATCTGGATTGTTGAAATTATATAACGTAGGATGTTTAACATACTCTTCAAAAAGCCATTTCATAGCTATTTTAAAACCTTCAATACCTGAGTTAGTTTGTACTATTGAGTTCCATTGTTCTTTCAATTGATTTTGCATCATTGACAGTACTTCAAGAAACAACTCTTCTTTTGTTTTGTAAAGTCTGTAAAAAGATTCCGTTGATATTCCAACTTCATAAGTAAGAGAAGCGATGCTAGTTAATTTGTAACCTTTCGTTTTCCAACTCTGAGCACAGATCTCACATAACTTTTGTTTAAGTAATGTACTATCTCCTTCGGTAAAATTTTTAGTCATTAGATCGGTTCCTCTAATTAGTATCATTTAGATCAGTCCCTTTCATTTTGTACTTTAATTGTACGAATCGATTTTCTCTTTTTTCTTACCTATTCCTTACAAGTTTATTAATTTAAAAAAACTGAAGGTGAACCAAATGGAAAAGCAGAGAGCAAGCTAAAAAAGCCCTCCACAGAAGATTGTGGAAGACAATAGAAAAATTTTCATTTGATTCTTGTCCGTACAAATATTTTTAAGGGAGACAGACTTACCTCCCCCTCAATGCAAAAATTTTTTTCATTCAACTGCCACAGCCAAGTCATGTACCAACACTTCTACCTCCGTCATTCTCCCAACGATCAATGTCCCAAACAACATGGTCCCAGCCTTCAGTTATTTCTCCAAGACTAGAAAGGATACCAGTTTTTTTACTGAAATACTCACAGTAACATCAATGACATGTATTTACTAGGACTGGGCGCTTTCTAGGGGGCGTCCAGCCTCTACTCCAATCAGCCAATATACAGTACAGTGCATATGTTTTTAAAAATGTCATCCACAACTTTTGGTGATGAGCCTCATTATTGCATAAATTGTAAATAACAGTTAATATTACGTTATACGTTATATCGCCAAACGTAATAAACTTTTAAAAGGAGGTATTGTATGCAAAAAGATAGATTTTCAGAGCCTTCACTGTTTATTTTGATTAGTCTGGCAGAAAAAGATTGTCATGGCTATGCAATCATGGAGGATATTGAAAAAAATTATTGTATTAAGTTAGGTGCTGGAACTTTATACGGAGCAATTACACGTTTAGAAAAAGCAGGCTATATTCAAGTGCTTGCATCAGATGATCGCAAAAAACCTTACAGGTTAACAGATGCCGGACGTGAATATTTAAGCAACCAAATTAAAGACATCCAAGCAATAACTACACTTGGCGCAAAAAGGCTTGGTCTTATATGAAGTGGTTAATTTATTTGTATCCAAGAAGTTGGAGAAAACGATATGGCGATGAATTATTTGATCTATTAGAACAAAAAAATTGGACATTCTTTTTGACGATTGATTTACTCAGAGGTATAGTTGATGCTTGGAAAATTGAAATAAATGAACGAGAAGTTTTTGGTATTCGAATGAGCAATGTATTATTGCTTGTCGGTTTGATTAATATACTTATTATTCTACAATATAGATCATCACAGGAGGTTATTTTCATGGAACAAATTGCGTTAATCATTGCAATCGTATCGTTTTTCTTAGCAGTATCTATTTTCATTGTGCATCTTTTTAAAGAAGGATTACAAAAAGCTTTTTCTATTAGCACTAAATTATCAAAAATGAGTCTCGGATTTATGGGCTTATATGGATTGAGTATTATTGCTTTTTTGGTACTAACTAATTAACCATCGCTAGAAAATTCTTGAACATAAAACTAATTACAATTAATAAAGCATAAAGCGTATTCGATTTTTCCCGAATACGCTTCTATTTTCTAATGGCGAATAAATTAAAATCGCCTTATTCTTTACTTATCCTTCGCCAATTCTAACTTTCCTTTTATGTAAATAATTCGAATAAAATAAAACGATTAATACTAGACCTACGATAAATGATACATTCCTTATTTTCAGAAAAACTAACTGTGTATAATTGTCTAACGGAGTCAATTGGAAAATAAAATATAGCGTCAAAGGTATTCCGACTAAAGAAACTAATAATATATTTTTATTTTTCCAATAACCAAATAAAGTTTTTATGAAATAGGTAAAAAAAATCCAAAGACTAAAAACGATTAAAGCATGCGATATTCTATCAGCTAATTGTCCCTTCAGTACCGTTAAAAAAAGAATAGAAAACACGACTACTGTAACAAAAGGAGCAAACACAATTAACTTATCCATTCTTTTAATTGGTAATTGTAACTTTGAATCAGGCACCAATGAAAATGATGCTCTGTGTAAATATAAAAATAAACAAGCAATCATGATCAATCCTAAATATAACAATATAATTCCTTCCTTCAGTCCTTTATCCTAATAAAGGAAACTTATTTTTGTTAAAAACATAGAATATTATACTAAAATATAGAACGTTATACCATATATTGCAACAATGCTCTATCATTTTTGTTATTAGAATTTTGGTTTTTTTAAGCAATGTTCAGCGAAATGCGCGTATTCTAAGTTCATTATGTACACTGTAACTCGTCTGCTGCTCGCCTTGAATGCTCACACAACGCATAAAAAAAGCCCTTCACTGCTATGTAAAAGGCAAGCAAAGCTGCTTAGTTTATAATAATTAATTAAGGATTTGCATGATTTCATTCAAAAAAGAAGGGAAGAGACCCCTTCCTTTTTATTAGTGAACAACCTTTTTATTGATTAGCTTGGTACTACCAAAAGCAATTACTAACGCTATTAAAGAAATAATAAGTGGCGGAATGAAGCTTGTATTTCCAAACACCACTTGTGAAGGTAAAGTCGACACCTCTTCCCATCGTATGCTAGGCGTATAAGACACTGTTAATAGCATGCCAGATAGTACTTGCAATACTATAAATGCCAACGTAAAAACCCCTGCAAATAATAAGTATTTTTTCAAGTTAATCCCTCCTCCCTATCTATTACTACGTCTTAAGTTCAAATAAGTTTCACAATATTCTATCTATTGCAAAGGACGATTTGTTTAGAAATTATTCTGTAACACTTCTGTATCCTTGTGTGGTGTTATTATCAATGGTTCAATTTCATTCCTTATTCATGATGTGGTACTAGTTTGTCTTGCTTCTCTAGCTTTAGCGTCTATAACGTCTCGGCTATATTAATTGCCAGAGGTATCTTCAATTAAGGTAAAAAAAAAACCATAAGTTTATTAGTTCCATATAGTTTTTTGGGTCACTAGCCTGTAAGTGACCCTTTTTATTTAACTCAAAAACAAACGTGCAATTAGCCTCACTTCAGGTACCTTTCACACATCTATATTGTACTGTTTATCAAAAATGAAATAGCAAAATCACGAAAACTATTTACGACAAATGAACTTTTTCTTTTTTTATTCCAAGCAATCCCTACTGTTTGAAAGCAGTCAGGATTTGAAATTTTCAATATTTTCACGTTGTCTAAATACTGATCTAAAAATGAATAGTTAAAAATAAAAGAGATTCCCTTTCCTTCGTTCACCAATTGTAAAATAATCGATAAATCTTCACCTTCAAAGGCAATTTGCGGAGTAAAGCCCGCTTTTTCAAATAATTGATTTTCTGTTGTGCGAAAATTTTGTCCTGTTTCTGACAAAATAAACAGTTCATCCTTAGTCTCAATCAGTGAAACACTTTCTTTAGCAGCTAGTGGATGATTTTTCGGCACTACTAAAAAGACTTCTTCAGTAAATAATGGAACCCACTCTATTCTGTCATCTTTAATCGGATTAATAACGATCATTAAATCAATTTCGCCACTAATTATTTTTTGTAGAGCTAATTTATCTGGCAATACATATTGTCGGATTTTAACATTTGGACGCTTTTTATAAAAATCATAAAATAATTTTGGCAGTAGTTTTGAATTCATCACATTAATCGCTATACTATCTTCTCGTATATTCGCCAGTTCTTGAATTTCTGATTTCGCCTCTTGTAAATCATCTAAAGCCTTTTCCACCTTCTCATAAAAAATGCGTCCATATTCATTCAAACGAATAGATTTCCCTCTTCGATCAAAGAGTGGTACTCCAATATCATCCTCTAAACGAGCGATCGTTTTGCTTAATGAAGATTGCGAAACCTCTAGCTCCAACGCAGCTTTCGACATATGCTCCAAGCGGGCTACTACTATAAAATACTCTAATTGAGTTAATTGCATTATTAGTCACCTTCTTATGCTTATTACTATAAAGGAATAAGCTCATTCATTCAAAAATATTGAATAAGCATTTTACTGAAAGCTATACTACACATGAAAAGAAAAACCTACACATATGGGGAGGCAATAATATGAATGTTAAAGATTTTGAAGGTCGAGTTGTCTTAATCACTGGAGCAGCTACTGGTATTGGACGTGCTACAGCAATAGCTTTTGCACGTCGTGGCGCGAAAGTTGCTATTGGCGATGTTGATGACCGTGCACAAGGAACTGTAGAACTAATTCAACAAGCAGGCGGAGAAGCTGTTTTCTTTAAAACAGATGTAAGAAGTCCAGAGCAATTGAAATCACTTGTTGAAAAGACAGTAGAAAAATTTGGTGGATTACATCACGCATTCAACAATGCAGGCATTTTAAATAAACCAGCAAAATTCGTAGATATTGAAGAAGATACTTTTGATAAAGTAATGGCAGTTGACGTTAAAGGTGTATTCTTTGCGGTGAAACATGAACTTGAATATATGGTTGCTAATGGCGGTGGTACAATTGTAAACACAGCTTCGGTAGCTGGTGTCATTGCCGATCCAAATATGGCACCATACGTAACAGCAAAACATGCCGTAACTGGTTTAACAAAAGCAGCTGCAATTGACCACGCTAGAGACGGTATCCGAGTAAACGCTATCGCACCTGGTTTAACAGAAACACCAATGACTCAAATGTGGAAAGATAATCCTGAGGTATGGAATGAGGTGGTTTCCAACGTTCCAATGGGGCGAGCTGCTAAACCAGAAGAAATTGCTGAAGTCGTTGTATTCCTTTCTTCAGACGCAGCAAGCTTCTGTAACGGTTATGTTTATGTTGCAGATGGCGGACAAGTTGCTCACTAGTAAATAAACATTTTTTCAAAATAATAGAACAATAAAATAGACCAAGACGGAAATCTTGGTCTTATTTTTTTATAAACAGGTCTAGTCAAATAGTTTTATGCTCATTCACAGCTGAAAGAAAAAACATAGCCATCTCAACAGTTAAATGTCATTCGAAGGAGACAAGTTATTCCCTATTCCCTTTAGATCACCATATTCTTCTAAATACATTAGGATAGTCTATAACCAAACCCTGTTCGTCTACACATATAATTGTTTCATAATCATAAGAACGGTATTTAAAATATCTCAATTTACCATTGTTAATTAAATATTTATAGGATTGGGGAACTTTTTTTACCTCAAGGGATGGAATCGATATGTATACCATTTCAAAATGTTCCTCTTGATTAAGGACCCAATTCATTCTATTGATAGGAAGTGAATTTGAAAATGGCGTTGCAGATATATCAATATCAATTGCACCTTTTAGCTTAGCAATTAGCTGTCCATCATTTTCAAACCAGTTGCCCTTTCCATCAGACGTTAATTTCAAACTATTGTGTTCATCAACAATTATTGTCAATTTTTTAGTAAACCAATTGGAGTCTAGATCAACTTTGTATTCTACAATATGAGCATTAGATTCATCCCCTTCTACATATATAATTGTCCCTTTCGCTGCGAAGTTTTCTTCTTCTTTAATAATGCTTAAATGCTCACAGCCAAACTGTTCCTCATTCTCCCATACTATCTTTTGATTCAAAACATTCTCCCCTATCTATAATAACCTCTTCAAAACACCTATTTTTCTTAATAGTGGGATATTATCGTTTAACCTTTAAACCTAGCAGTTCAGCAAAACCAATTGCTTGTTCAGTGGACACCACACAGCCACTTAAATTTTTTAACGTTACATTTAATCGTTCAAATGTGCATGTACTGATATCTACATTGTTTAGAGGCGTGTCGCTAAAATCAACTTCATCTATATTACAATGTTCAAATTTCACTTTCTTAAATTGGCAGTCGTAATAGCTTGTCCCACGTAATGATGACTGCTCAAAACAACTTTGTTTTAGTCTCGCTACCCCAAAGTTACACAAATTCATGTTACAACTTTTAAAAGAAACGTTCCCTAAATTGGCCTCCGAGAAATCAACACCTAACAGCTTGCAGTTTTTAAATGTAACTCGATGAATAATTCCTTCGTTGAATTTTGAGTTAGATAAGTCACAGTTTTCAAAGATGACATCAGTCATATCAATTTTATTGAAATTCGCGTTAATCAAAGATACTTTTTGAAACATAACTTTAGATAAAAATAAACGTTCAATATTATCATTCTCTCTACTTATATTCGTAATCAATTGATTCGATAAATAAGGTTCTTCATCATAAAAAATGTCTTCAAAAGTTCCTTGAGCCAAATCATTTGGCATAAGCGGAACTTCAATTTTAAATTTTGTCGTCATGCTATTTCTCCTCTCTCAAATAGTTTACATGAAAACCTTATTATAATGGATATATTAGTTTATTCTTTCTTATGTAAAAGAATAAATTCAAATTACCACAACCGAAAGATTGTGGTAGGAAATTTTTATGTGTATTCCTTATTATTTATTACGTTTTGAGGAAGTATTTTCATTGTGTTGTTGTTCATTTGTATTGTTCATTTGTTCATTCGTTAGATCATTTTCTTCACGCACATCTAAATCGTCTGGGCTTAAATCTGCTCCAAATTCTACTTGGTCCTCTTCACTTTTATTACGCTTTTCTTTTGTCAAAGTTATCACCTCCGATATATAAATTACCCTTTTTGGCGTAAATTATACTTGTAAGAATATATGCTAAATGCTATTTTCTCGGTAATAAGCTATTCAAGTATCATTTGATTGCACTTTTCATTATGTTGTTAAATCGTTTGATAAACATGCAATCAATTTTTTTATCGTCTTTAAAAAAGTTTGTTCACCAATTTCTTCTCGATGTAAAGGTAGCAACATGATTATTCGAAAAAGGCCAATTAGAATTTCAGGATCTTCTTCAGTAACTCCTTTCCCCTGTAAAAATTTCACAAAGTCTAAAGAACTTTCTACATCTTCTTTGGCATGATCTTCGATAAGTTCTTTCGGGAGTCTCTTCATTATTTTCTCGTACTCCCCTCTTTGATAAAGATTTTGTAAAAATGCATTTTCTTCTATTGCTTTAAAAGAAATTTCAAAAAATCTAATTAATAGTTCTTTTGGTGGTAAGGATTCATTCATTACCTCAACAATGATTTTATTTTTTATTTCTTCGAAGGAGACAAGCAATATGAGAAAAAGAAGTAATATTCCAATTCATGGTTTTGTTGCACCCGGTTTTGAATTAGTGAAGGAAGAATTTATTAAAAATTTTACAAACAGAGGAGAAGTTGGAGCAGCGTTTGCTGTCTATATAAATAACGAGCCCATTGTTGATTTATGGGGAGGATATCGAGATCGCAAAACTTGTGCTATATGGGAGCAAAACACATTAGTTCAAGTATTTTCAGCTACAAAAGGATTTGCTGCATTAGCTTTAAGTCTAGCGCATTCAAGAGGTTATATTAATTATGAAAAGACAGTTTGTACATATTGGCCCGAATTCGCTCAGAATGGCAAAGAGAAAATTACAGTTAGGCAGCTCCTGGCACATCAAGCTGGTTTGTCAGCTCTAGATAGATTAAAAATTGATAATTTAGAAGACCTAGATACTTCACGGTTATCACAGTCCCTTGCTGCAAGTAAACCCGATTGGGAAGTTGGAAAATTTCATGGGTATCATGCATGGACAATTGGAACATTAATTGCAGAGCTCATTAAAAGAACTGACCCAAAACATCGTACCCTAAAAGATTTTTTCAAAGAAGAAATAGCTGAACCGCTAAATGCAGAATTTTATATTGGACTACCTGCTGAAATTCCGGAAGACAGCATTACAACTATAGAAGGCATAAATCACCCTATTCAGTTACTTAAGGGCATGACCAAATTACCGCCAAAAATGTTACTTGGTTTTTTAAATTCCAAGTCACTAGTAGCTCGGAGTTTAGTTGATCCTAAAAAATTTGTTGCAAATGATAATTTTAATCATCGTCCTATTCTATTGAATTTCCTTCAGGTAACGGAGTTGGACAAGTAAGAGGGATGGCAAAAATTTATGGTGCATTTGCAAGCCGTGCGAAGATACTCGGAATAAGCTCTTTAACAATGAATGAATTAAGTATTGGCGCCACGCCTCCAAATGAAGGCTATTACGACCATGTAAATTGTATAGACATAGCATACTCTTTAGGCTTTTGGAAACACTTCCCTAAAATGCAATTCGGTCGAAGTGAAAGCTCTTTTGGACATCCTGGAGCTGGAGGTTCGTTCTGCTTTGCTGATCCAGACGAGGGATTAGGATATGCCTACGCTATGAATAAACATGGATTTGGCATGGCTAATGAACCAAGAGAACTTGCTCTAAGGAAAGCGTTGTATAGTTGTCTTTAAAGATAATTAGATGTCATTTCACTAGCTATGTAATTTATATTAAAATATGACTATAAAATAAAAGGAGAAAAACTTTATGGCTGAAAAATATGTGCACCACATTTGCATACAAACGAATACATATAATGAATCTTTAACTTTTTACAGCGAAGTATTAGGATTTGAAGTAGCACAGGAGTCACCAAATTTCCACGATAGACATTTTAATACTTGGTTAAAACTTGGAGCATTTTATATTGAACTCCAAACGGGAAAGTATAATAAAAAACTTGATACATGCAATTCAAATGCTCTAGGCATTGTACATTTCTGTTTATGGGTTGACAATCTTAGTCAAGAAGTAGAACGGTTGAAGGATATGAATGTTCATTTTATTCGTAAAAATGATGAAATTATTTATCAGGTTGAAAATGGCCAGCTTTGTAAGTTAAAAGCACCTGAAGGAACTATTATAGAGCTTCGTGATAATACAGGAATATAAAGTGATCAGGGGGACTTTCTTCATCTCGCTTCGCTTTAAGAAATAAGCCAGGACTCATTATATAAAGAGTCCTGGTCATTTGTTTAGATGGCTTAACCTATTCTAAGTTTTTCACTGCTTATAATCCTCTCATTTTTTGTCCAAACTATAAACAAAACCCCTTTACTCCACAAGATTGCACAGAATTTCTAAAAGTAGGGATCAAAAATGAAGAAAAAATTTATGTTAATAGTAAGTTTAACAGCTGTACTATTACTCGCCGGATGTTGGGATGTTAAAGAACCACAAAGGATGTACTATATTGATGGAATTGGTATCGATTATAAAGATGGTCAATATGAAATATATATGCAAATCATAAATTTTGCGAATGTAGCTAAATCTGAAGGGCCTACTCCTCAAGCAGCACCGTCAGAAATTGGATTTGCTAAAGGTAAAACGATGGAAGATGCCTTTTTTAAATTATATCGCTCCATCGATCAAAAAGTTTTCTGGGGACATATGACTTTTATTCTTTTCTCTGAGGATGCCTTAAAAGACGAGAACTCCATTCCTGTTATTGACAGTTTTTTAAGGCATCGGGAAACAAGATACCAAATATTGACATATGTTACAAAGGACCCTATTAAAGATATTCTTTTAATCACACCAATATTAAATAAATCCCTAACCGCATCAAAACTAAGCAATCCAATGCATACAAAAGAGCTACAAACATATGTAGAGCCTGTTGATTTACGAAAATTAATTATCAGCTTAAATGAACCGAGTCATGAAGTGAATGTTCCACTTGTAACAATTAATAAAAACTGGGAAACGACTAATAAACCAACAGAGGAAACTGCTTTATCTGGTTTCGGAGTAGTTTCAAAGGATGGATTTAAAGGCTATATAAATGATGGGGATGCAAGAGGTATCCAATGGATGTACCATGAAAAAACGCGAGGAGATGTAACCATTAAATTAAACAATAAAGAAAAAGAATTCTTAACAGTTGATTTAGAAAAATTAAGTACAAAAATTAAACCAATTGTAAAAAACAATGAAGTAACATTTGAAGCGGAAATAAAATTAAATGCAATCATTAATGGTTTCAAAGGAAAAGTAAACACCGACCAAATAAGGGAAGGTATTATTAAGGAAGTAAAAAAAGATATAAAAAAATCTTATGAAGCAGGTATAGAATTAGATGTTGATGTTTTCCGCTTATCAGAGCACCTATATCGAAAAAACGTAAAAGCATGGAAAAAAATACAGAAAGATGGCAAAATTCCATTGACAGCAGATTCACTTAGTCAAGTAAATGTTATCGTAAATAAAGTTAATCCTGGTCGAAAAACATTTGCTGAAACAATTAATGAATAACTATATAATTGCGTCCGGAATCGGCCAGAAGCTTAAGACCAACAAGCGAAAGCGTAGCGTCAGCAGCAAATATAAATTGCCAAAGGATTTGGCCTATTTCAACTGCCGTTTGGACATCCGCTGAAAAGCAACGTAAAATCGCCTTCATCCTCTCCCACCTGTAAGTTGGGAGAGGAATGTAGCTGACGCTTTGCTTTCACTACAAAAACATTTGCTGAGAGAAGTTAAAACTCATTTGTGTCATCTATTCAACGATATATTCAATTCACTGCAATAAAGTCTCATTTGAACTGTGATTTTTCATTCTATGTGGTATAATGCTGTTGGTGGCTAAGCCATTAAAAGGGCAAGACCAATTCTGAGCTGTAGTAGTGTCAAACGCTACAGCTTTTAATATTATTATTTTAGAAAATATCGGGGTGCTAATCGGACGACGCACCACTATCACTGCAACTAGATGTATCACTATAACTAGACACACTGTCCGAGCAATTGTCTGTATTTGAATCTTCAATGGATACGAATGAATTTGTTGAACTATAATCTATATGACTACTTGCATGGTTGGAATGACTTCCTATTGAACGATCATGATTAGAGAATTCCTTTTTTATTAAGCTAATGACACCTACCAAAATAATGAATCCGATAAATACAATAAAGAAACCCATTCTTCTCTCCCCCTTTCAGATACTATTTCAATTTTATCATCAAGCGACAAATAAAGTAGAGGATGCTACTTACTTTCCTAATGGCGAACGTCCTTACAATTCGTTCACTACAACATTGAACCCTAACGTTTCAGCTTCTTGACGGTCAAAGCCTTCATCTAAATGCATACACCAATATTTTGAACGTACATTAGGTCTCACTAACTCACTCAATTTTCGTAAGGACAAGTGCACATTGCCCTCATAATCAGCTTTACAAGTATCAACATAAACATAATCGTATGCCATTGGATTTAGTAAAGATGATTTTAGGCTATTTGTATCTCCAGTATAATAGAAAAGTTTGTCATCTATAGATAATTCAATTGAATAAGAAGGTATTTCTTTAACATGACTAGATTTTTCGAAAAGCACTTTACAGAAATGAAGTGAGTACGGTGTATCCGATTGACATTTTTTTATTAAACATTGCACGCCTGGAATAATGCCATTAATGGCCAACAATTCTTCAATTTTTACATCATAAACGGAATAAACACATACATTAGATTTTGCCATTTCACCATGACAATAATAACTATAAAAAATAAAATCAGCAAGGCTTCCTACATGGTCCGCATGAGTATGAGTGATTAATACATAGATGTGCTCAATACCTTCCAGTAAATTATGTTCCTTAATGCGATGAAAAATATTGCTACCACAATCAATTAACAACATTTGATTTCCTATTTTATAATAAGCTGAAGTATTGCCTAATTTTGTATTAAATGCACTACCCGAGCCGATAAATTTCAACATAAAAAAGCCTCTCTTCCATATTTACTTTATTTCACAATTAAAGGATAGGTTCTCAATGCTACCCCTTTTCCGTCTAAGAACTCTCTACTTTTGGTATTCTCCTAATACGTTCTTTGTTAGTTGAGTCCTCTCAATAATTTAATATTATTCATGTACCATTGTTAATTTACATCAGATCGGAGGATATTTCATACCTTCTTCCATCGTCTAGTACAATTAAATCAATCTCTTTAGTTTTGCGTGATAAAAATATTCGTATACATAGACGGTTCATTTTTAAATGTCACTGCTATATCATATCCTCTATATTTATAATTTTTGTTTACTTCTTCAATTTTAATATTACTTTGATCTACACCTTGAGCAGCCTAATTTTTCAAAAACAAATAAAATCAATATGTATTTTCCTTCCTACGCCCCATTCTTTTTTTCGAATGTTTTTATTAGGAAAATTTATATACTTATCCCTTTCGAATGGATCATCACCAAAACGTGTGGTTGATTTCCGTTCCGACTGGGCGCTTTGTAGCTGACGCTTCGCTTTCGCTACAGAAAACATTTGTTGCTGCCGCTTCGCTTTCGCACAGAGCAAAGCTTCCTGGGGGCGTCCGATGAGCCGCTTTTGGTGTTGCTGTCGCTTCGCTTTCGCACAGTCAAAACATTTGTAGCTGACGCTTCGCTTTCGCTACAGAAAACATTTGGTGCTGCCGCTACGTTAACACTACGCTTTCGCACAGAAAACATCCGCTACGCTGCAGGGTCTCGGGCCAACACGATGTTGGTCACGAAGGCGTTATCACAGGATGTGATGCTTTTAGCCTTCGTTCCTCTATCGCTGATCCCCGAGGAGTCGCCCAGTCTCCACTCCAATCAACTATTTACATATAGAAGTTTTAACAAAAGTCATCCGCAACTTTTGGTGATGAACCTTTCGAATTATTCATTTGATAATATTGGAATAAAAACAAAAAAATGAAGGGATTGATGTTATGAAAGCTATTATTTTTGACTTCGATGGAACTTTAGCAAACACATTACCAATTTGTTATTACGCCTTTCAGAATGTCTTCAAAGAATTTGACAATAAAGACCTTTCTTCTGAAGAAATAAAAGCAATGTTCGGTCCTTCAGAAACAGGAATTATTAGAGAAAATCTAATTAATTCAAATAAAGAGCAAGCTATTGAATTGTATTATCAAAAGTATTTAGAGAACCATTCTTACTTGGTTAACCATAATGTGGAAATTGATAAAATGATCAAACATTTAAAAGACTATGGTATTAAATTAGGCATTGTTACCGGAAAAGCAAGAAGAAGTTTAGACATTTCATTAAAAGCTCTTCAAATGGATCACCTTTTTGATGTCATAGTAACTGGCGATGATGTTATTCAGCCAAAACCTCATCCAGAAGGAATAATCAAGGCTTTATCATTATTGAGTGTACGAAATAATGAGGCTATGTATGTTGGAGATAGTGATGCTGATATACAAGCAGGAATTGAAGCAAATGTATATACCGTAGGAGTTCAGTGGTTGCAGGATTATCAAACTTTTGAATTTAAAATAGAGCCTCATTCTTTTTTTAGCAGCGTTAAACATTTTGTTGATTTTCTTAATATAGGTAGTCGTCATGAGTTATAAATGGTTAGAATGGGCGAAGAAGATACAAGCAATATCCCAGGCAGGATTAACTTTTTCAAAAGACGTTTACGATATTGAACGCTATGAAGAATTAAGAATTTTAAGTGCCCAGATAATGCTAGAATACACTGGATTAGAAATGCAAAAAATCATGGATTTATTTACGAATGAAACGGGTTATCAAACACCCAAAATAGATGTTCGAGGAGCAGTATTTACTAATAATAAAATACTACTGGTAAGAGAAAAAATTGATGATAGATGGTCTTTGCCAGGTGGTTTCTGCGATATAGGTTTGTCGCCTAGCGAAAACATTGTCAAAGAAATTAAAGAGGAAGCAGGATACGATGTAGTTCCTACGAAATTACTTGCTTTATTGGATATGAATAAGCACCCTCATCCACCTCAACCATATCATTATTATAAATTGTTTATTCAATGTGAGATTATTGGTGGGCAAGCAAGTAATGGTTTGGAAACAAAAGGAGTACACTTTTATCATGAAGATAATTTACCAAACCTTTCTTTAGGGAGAAATACAGAAAGTCAAATCAAAACGCTTTTCGAATTCTTAAGAAATCCTCATAAAAATACGATTTTTGATTAATCTAAAGTTAATAATATGAAAAAGTCCAATTTCTTAATTTTAATGTTGAGAAAAGATACTATATCTTTAACACTTTATTTTTATTGAGAGAATTAGGCTATCAAATCGAAGAGGCAGTAATTTCGAAGTATGTGCCTGCTAAAGCAGATGTTGAAGCTATTCATGAATCAAAAAGGAAAATGCAGTGGAAAAACGTGAGCAGTATAAAGATGAAACACTTCAAGCTTGAGGGGTTATAAAGGTTACCTTTAGCGGGTTGGCAATCAATGTTTATTAATTAGAGTTTGTAGCAAACCACACGCCATTTGGGTGTTACCCTGGACATATATTGATAATCAATAGTAAACTAATCTCTATTATCAAGTGAACTTTTACAGTCTTGTTCACTATGTTTTGTCTCACCCTCAAATATTTCAGAAATGCCATTTGAAAGTCTATCTTTTTCACAAAATTGCTGAACTCGTTTTCCTTTTTTAGTTATTCCATAATAATAAGTTGTATTAGGTTCATCTTTAAAGATAACCATATAATGTCCGTGATAATAATCTTTATTTATTAAGTGCTTTGGCTCAACATAATGTGATTCTTCAATTTTTTCTTCTGTATATCCCTTCTCTTCCAAATATTCTGGAACATACTTATTAGCGACGTATTTTGTATATGGATTACCGTTGTTTAGAACATAAATAAAACCAATTGGCAGAGCAAAGACAATAACAGCAATTAGGGTACTAGTTATAATTAATATCTTTTTTTTATTCATCTTACAACACCCCTCAATATTGTTTCTTCCTTCTCTTTAATAACAGAATATTCATTTTTTACGCACAAGTACTAGATTAATGTGTGATAGGCTTTGTTTCGCTTATTGAACACCCTATTATTCCGAGTAAAATTGAAGCTACAAACCATTTGCTCAATTTATCCATTAAAGCATCTCTAATAGTGTAATTTTACACCATTCAAACATTTAGTCAATCGGTAATTATAATTCTATCTACATTTTAACGGTCTATGGGGGTTGGTAGTGGAGCAGAAGAGTCATTTACATAGGTAGGTTGGTGTTACAAAGCCATGCTAGATTGGCTACAGAACGGTTGAGAAAGCACAACAAAATGACTTGTGTGAGTGATTAGACATATTGCATACAAGCCCCGTAGATTTAAACTTTAGAATTTGGAATTATGTAATATTAGGAATGTGAGATACTGAATCGAATACGTTGTTCAGGTGTCATAAACTGTGCAACAAACTCTAAATCAAGTTGACTAAGTTTAGCAATATGCTCTTGTTCTCTCTTTTTTCTTAAACTTACTTTCACGATAAAGCGAGTGTCATTCAGAAACACTTTATTTTACAACATAATTCTCCTCTTTATGAACCCGAAATATCGCCATAATACCCCACCTTTTGTATTATAAGTACTTTGAGTCATTCATTAACTTATATCTGATTTGACACAAAAGAAGGGACAAATATTTAGAGTCTATTATTCCTCGGCATCATTACGTGGCATCCGCCAGAGGCTTTAACTTCTTGCTTAATAAGGCAAAAAAACAGGACATGCTACAATAGCACGTCCTGTTTTTCCCTTTTTATGGTCTTTTTCAACGTTTTATTTATATAACTCTTTATAAATAACTACTTTTAGGGCCGTTATTTCTTCATCTGTTAATTTACCTTCCATTTCTTGAATGACCTGTTCTTTCGTCATTGAACCATTTTGTACTTTTACTCTTATATTATTAAGCTCCGAAATCCCAACTTTTTGAATAATTACTTTTGTAGCCTCTTCTTTTGTTGTAAACGGCAATTTGCTGCTGTCTGCAGTTTTAGCCTCTTCCATAAATGATTTTAGTTGAGGGTCACGTTCAATCGTATTTTTAATTTCATCCATTTGTCCGCTTTGCTCTAATTCTGTTGAAATAGTATCAACAACCTTATCGGATGCATACTTCATACCATAATGATAAACCCCATAACCAATAACACCAATGAAAATTACAATGATCAGAAGGAATTTAATAAATCTCATACTCTCACACTCCTTAATTCTAAACATAATAATACTATATAGTGTGGAAAGATGAGAAATGATAACCTAATAAAAACTTTCACAATATTATCCTTTTTTTACATATCCAACAAACAAACACAAAGAGCATGAAAAGGATTAATTAAGTTTGACACGCCATTGAGCTCAATCCTGACAAGCAAATTAACCTTCTACTATTTCTTTAAATTCTTTTCCCTTTTGGACGTATGTGTCGATTGATAACTGGATTAACTCGATGTCTTTATCTTGTAGCTGACGTACGACTTTCCCTGGTGAACCAACGACTAATGAACGAGGTGGGATTTTTGAGCCTTGTGTAATAAGTGTGTTTGCCCCAATAATGCATTCTTCCCCAATTTCAGCATGATCTAAAATAACAGAACCCATACCAACAATCGAGCGGCGACCAATTTTACAACCATGTAAAACAACTTGATGACCTACTGTTACTTCATCTTCTACAATAACTGGAGCCCCTTCATATAAATGAATGGTTGAATTATCTTGGATACTACAACGTTTTCCGATGGTAATACGATCTTCATCTCCGCGTAGTACAGCGTTAAACCAAATAGACGATTGTTCACCAACCGTAACATCTCCAATAATATACGTGCCTGGCGCCTGAAATACTGATTCATGAACATTTGGCTTCTTTAAAGCGTATGTAATCTCCATAAAAATCACCCTTTCAATCATCGGAATATTTTGCTAAAATTTAGTATAACATATTTTAAACGGAGGTGCTATATTTGAATCAATTATGTTCTGTATTAGCAATAAAATACCCTATTATCCAAGGGGGAATGGGTAATATCAGTAGTCCTAAACTCGTGGCAGCTGTATCGAATGCAGGTGGCTTAGGGACAATCGGCTGTGGAACAATGACACCGACCGAAGTTGAAGAACGCATAGTTGCAACGAAGCAACTAACGCAAAAACCATTTGCCCTCAATGTGCCAATCAATGTTAATCCTTATACAAAGGAATTATTGCAATTAGCTATTACACATAAAGTACCGGTCGTTTCTTTATCGGCAGGTAATCCAACTTTATATATAGAGAAATTGCATACACATCATATTCGAGTTATCGCTGTTGTAGCCTCTGTTAAACATGCTATTAAGGCCGAGCGAGGCGGAGCAGACGTGATTGTTGCTGAGGGTTATGAAGCTGCTGGAATTAACTCCGATTTAGAATTGACAACCTTTACGCTAATCCCTCAAGTAGTCGATGCGGTTTCTGTACCTGTTGTAGCAGCAGGTGGTGTTGGTGATGGTCGCGGATTAGCAGCTGCGTTAATGCTTGGAGCGGCTGGTGTTCAGATGGGAACTCGCTTTATTGCTACACAGGAAATGCCGGTACATCAGACTTATAAACAAAGACTAATTGATGCAACTGATGTGGAAACGGTCATTCTAGGACGTTCGGTTGGACAAGTTCGCCGTGTGTTATGTTCCCCTTTCACCTTTTCGCTTCTCGCTGATGAAGCAAGAGGTATAACACTTGCTGACTATCAAGAACGTACTTCCGAAACCTATCATATAAAAGGTGCTATGGAAGGAAATGAACAAGGCGGTTTTATGAATAGCGGTCAAATCGCAGGGATTATTCAAGACTTACCGACCGTTATGACTCTTATCGAGACTATGATGGATGATGCTCGGCAATGTTTAAATCGGACATTATTGAATACATTCCAAGACTCAGTTAGGGGTGTTCAATTATGACAACTATGATCGACTTAAAGCGAGTGATTGATGGAGAAATTGAACCACCAGCATGTGATAAAACATTAGGTATTCATGTAAAAACGGCTATTGCCGGTAAAGCCGTTTGCACTTGGAACATCGATGAACGCTTTTTAAATGGGCATCAAGTCGTCATGGGAGGATTTATCACTTCTGCAGCAGATATTACGATGGCCTATTCGATGGCTTCAATATTAGAAAGTAATCAAGGGTTTGCATCGATCAATTTGCAAACAGCATTTTTACGACCACTTCACACCGGAACGGCTACGGTTGAATCAACAATTGTCAAGCAAGGCCGAAAAACATGCTATGTGGAAGCATCCGTTTCTCAAAATGGACAATATGCTGCCAAAATAACATCTTCTATCATGATCCTCTAAATGAATACGTTCTCGTAGTGTTGAAAAAAATAGTCGGGAAAATATTTGTAAAGATTGTCGCGCTTTCATAAGAGTGATTTCCGCCCCAGGCTTTTCGCTTTACTATGGGCTTATATCAAAAGTGAACACTATGAGTTGCCGAAGTTTCTTTATTTCACTATAAATTAGAGGAACATGCCTGAAGATTCATGCGAAAGATCAGTGGTTGATTGGAGTGAAGGCTTGGCGACTCCTTTGGGATCAACAATAGGGAACGAAGGCTAAAATCATCACGTCCTGTGATTACGCCTTCGTGACCAACATCGTGTTGGCCCGAAACCCTGCGGCGAAGAGGCTCATCAGACGCCCCTAAGAGGCTTTGCTCCGTGCGAAAGCAAAGCGGCAGCAACAATGTTTTCTGTGCGAAAGCGCAGTGTGACGAAGCGACAGCTACAAATGTTTTTTCTGTGCGAAAGCGAAGCGGCAGCAACAAAGCGCCCAGCCGGAACGGAAAATCAACTCCTCGTTTGCTGAAAAAACTATATTTTAACATAGAAAAAGCTTATCCATAAATATGGACAAGCTCTTTTTTCATTCTTAATTATCTGCATGGAATATTTCTTCAAAGAAACGGCATGATGGGCCTTCCAATAAATTATAATATTCTTGGAATAATAGTGCAGCATGATTTCCACTCCACATAGGCGGTAATAATTCTTGTGGCAGTCCTGGATCGATAAATAAAAATTTACGGTATTCATGAACAAGATTTGTACGCTCTACAAAACACTCAGCATCCGACATTTCTTGTCTAGAGATTGCACTTTGATGAATAATATATTGCTTACTATATTGATCCATAAACTGCTCATAACGCGCCTCAATCTCAGCCAACGACCAGCTTTTTTCGATTAGTGCTTCATGATCATGAGGGCCAATGTATTCAGCTGTAAAAAAGTCTACATGATTCGCAATATCATATTTTTGAATGAGGAGTTTAACTTCTTCTTCTAAATTATTCGGGGATATCCAACAACCATTCGAAAAGGACCCAAATCCACTCCATAAGAGCTCTTTACGTAATTCATCTCGAATTTGTCGCTTATCTTCTGGAATAGAGTACATTAATAGTCTCCATTTCCCATCCCACTGAGTCGGTTTTAACTTGAAAATACGATTTGCCGCCTCTTGCATTCGTATTTCACCGCGTTTTGTTAAAAAATAAAAACTACGATTCCCCCGTTTTTCTGATTGCAGCCATCCTTGTTTAACCATTCTAGATACAGATACGCGTACATTTTGCTCTGTGTGACCGAATTCTTTTAATAAACGAATCAAACTACCGATCCAAATTTTTGAACCGTAACGCATAATATAATCGCCATAGAGCGTAAAAATCATAGACTGTGTATTTGCACCCATTCTCTCCCTCTACTTTCTAACTCATTTTCCCTGAAATACAGGTTGCCGTTTCTCACTGAACGCCTGTAAAGCTTCGAGACGATCTTCTGTCGGAATGACTAACTCATATGCTTTTGATTCGATCGCAAGACCCGTTTGTAGATCGGTATTCATTCCTTGCGTAATAGCATATTTTGCTTGACGAACAGCGACAGGGCCATTTTGCATAATTCGCATTGCGAGTGATTCACATTCGTCCAACAACGCCTCCTGTGGCACTGCTTTTAAAATGATGCCTAGAGCTTCTGCCTCTGTAGCGGTAATTTTCGTGGCTGTTAAAATCATTTCTTTTGCCTTCATTTCACCGATTAATCGTGGTAATCGCTGCGTACCACCTGCACCAGGAATTATTGCCCAGCTTGTTTCAGTTAGTCCGAGTAGTGCCTCGTTAACTGCAATCGCAAAATCACATGCCAATAACCATTCAAATCCACCACCTAATGCATGCCCATTCACTGCTGCAATAGTTGGTTGTGGTAAATTTGCTATACTATTAAACACGTCTCGAATTGCTCGTACGTTTCGACGTACTTCTTGCGTTGTTAATGTTTTTCGCTCTTTTAAATCAGCCCCCGCACTAAATGCCTTTTCGCCAGCACCTGTAAAAATGACAGCGCGGACATCCTCATCTATATGTAATTCATCTACTACTTGTTGCAGTTGAGATAAAGTATCATAATTGAAACAATTTAACACCTCTGGGCGATTAATTGTTACATATGCAATATAATTTTCTATTCTAAATGAAATACTTTTCATTTGCAAACTCTCCTTTTCTATTCGATTGTTTCAAAAAAAACGGCACATCGATTGTGCCGTTTCATGTTGTTGAAAACTTTTATGTTAATATTAAAAAGTGTATTGATTAACCATTAATTCGAAGAGGCTGATTTCCGCTATGGGCTACTCGCTTTGTAGCTGCCGCTTTGCTTTCGCTACAGAAAACATTTGTTGCTGCCGCTTCGCTTTCGCACAGAAAACACCTGTTGTTGCATATTCGTTTAAATATTATGACATGCCAGAAAATACATGTTAGGTGATATGGGTGATTGGAGTGGAGGCTGGGCGACTCCTTGGGGATCAGCGTCACAGATGAGACCCTGGAGCGAGCACCGCGAGTGAAGCGGCTCATCGGACGCCCCTAGGAAGCTTTGCTCTGTGCGAAAGCGTAGTGCTAACGTAGCGGCAGCAACAAAGCGCCCAGCCGGAACGGAAATCACCCCCTTCGTGTCGCAAAAAATCATACTTTCATTTAATTGGACACTTTAATATCATTCAATATTTTCAATAATCGTCGCAATTCCTTGCCCGACACCAATACACATGGAAGCAAGGCCATATTGTACTTTTTGTTTTTTCATTTCGTAAAGCAATGTAGTCACTATTCGGGCACCGCTTGCACCTAGTGGATGACCAAATGCAATAGCGCCTCCGTTGACATTAACTTGTGCTGGATTCAGTTCAAGCTGCTTAATGGATTCTATTGCTTGAGAAGCAAACGCTTCATTTATTTCATATAAACCAATGTCATTTGTTGTTAGGCCTGCACGTTGTAATGCTTTTTTTGAAGAATAAATAGGACCTAAACCCATAACAGCAGGCTCTAAGCCTGTAACAGCACCTGTTATATATCGTGCTAATGGTGTTATACCTAACTCTTTTGCTTTTTCAGCACTCATTAATAATAATGCCGAGGCACCATCATTCACACCAGAAGCATTACCAGCTGTCACAGTCCCATTTTCAAAAATAGGTCTTAGTTTAGCAAGTGCTTCTAAGGATGTATCGGGGCGTGGATGTTCATCAGTATCCACGATAATTTCATGTCCTTTTCTATCTTTCACGTACACAGGCACGATTTCTTCAGCGAAACGCTTTGTGGCAAGCGCTTTTTTCGCACGTTGTTGGCTTTCAAATGCAAAAGCATCTTGTTCTTGGCGACTTATATTAAAACGTTTGGCTACGTTCTCAGCAGTTTGGGGCATTGTATCCACTCCATACATGCTTTGCAATTTTGGGTTCGTAAAACGCCAGCCGATCGTTGTATCAAACATCTTTTGATCGCCCCTCGGATAATCCACTTCCGGTTTCCCCATGACAAACGGTGCACGTGTCATACTTTCCGTACCACCGGCGATAAAAATATCGCCCTCACCACTCTTAATAGCTCGAGCTGCAAAATGTATAGCATCCATGCCTGAACCACAAAGGCGATTAATAGTAGTTCCCCCGACCTCTATTGGTAGCTCAGCAAGTAATGCAGCCATACGGGCGACGTTTCGATTATCTTCTCCCGCTTGATTGGCATTTCCGAAAATGACATCCTCGATTTGTTTGACTGGCACTTTTGGGTTTCGCTCTATAAGCGCCTTTATGACCGTCGCAGCTAAGTCATCCGGCCGAACAGTTTTTAATGCACCTTTATAACGACCAATTGGTGTACGAACAGCATCTACAATTACGACTTCTGTCATTTTTTCACCACCTCTTTTTGCTCGCTATAGTCATAAACCCCTTTTCCACTCTTTCGACCTAGACGTCCAGCTTGTACATATTGTTCGAGCAATGGTGCTGGGCGGTATTTTTCACCGAGCTTTTCATGTAAATATCGCAAATTATTCAAACGAACATCAAGACCGACTAAATCGACCAATTCGAACGGTCCCATCGGATAATTTAAGCCCAGCTTAACGGCTTTATCGATGTCTTCAGGACTACCTAAGCCTTCCTGTAACATATAAAATGCTTCATTCCCAACGAGTGCACTAATACGACTTGTAACAAAACCTGGGAATTCATTGACGACGACCGTTTGTTTGCCCATTTGTTCAGCAATTTTGCAAATGGTTTGGACTGTTTCATCACTAGTTTCTAAACCTCTAATAATCTCCACGAGTTCCATTTTGTGCACAGGATTAAAAAAGTGCATCGCAATCGTTTGTTCAGGTCGTTTTGCATAAGAAGCAATTTCTGTTGGGCTCATCGTTGAAGTATTTGTGGCAAATAAACAGTGCGGTGAAGCAAACTGTTCCATCTGCTCAAAGACAGCCCGTTTAATGTCCCTTTTTTCGGGTACGGCTTCAATGATTAAGTCTGCTTTATTTGCGACAGTAGCTAAATCTGTCACATAAGTCAGACGTAATGTTGCTTCTTGTACTTGTTGTGCTGTTAATTTTCCTCGTACAACAGATTTTTCGAAAATGGCTGTAATGTCATTTTGGGCATTTTGTAACGCCTGTTCGTTAATGTCTATAATAGCTGTTTCAAAGCCACTGATTGCGCTAACGTAGGCAATGCCACGACCCATAACCCCTGACCCGATGACAATAATTTTTTTCATGAAAGCAACCTCCTTATTGTGAAAACCACATACGACGAGTGAAGATATCTCATCGCATATGGTTTTTGTGGTGGTTAGACGCCTAGTGGATTTAGTGGGCGGCTACCATAATATGAAATGATACTTTTCGTCTCTGTATATAAATCTAATGTTTCGATACATAGCTCACGTCCGAAACCAGATTGTTTATACCCGCCAAATGGGGTACCTGGCATTGCGGAGAATGGGCAATTGACCATTACGATTCCTGCTTGGATTTGATTCGCAACACGAGTGGCACGTGCCCCATCTTTAGACCAAACTGCTGATCCTAAACCAAACTCTGAATCATTTGCTAGTCGAATCGCTTCTTTTTCATCGCTAAATGGCATGACAACAACTACTGGACCAAATATTTCTTCACGCACTACTTTCATGGATTGAGTTACGTCTGTAATAATAGTTGGTTCATACCAGAAGCCTTTTTCAAAGCCCTCTACGGTCGCCACTTTGCCACCTGTTAAAATGGTTGCGCCCTCTTCAATGGCAGATTTCACATAGCCATCGATTGTATTTAATTGTTCTTGGTCGATAATTGCCCCCATGTGAGTACCTTTATCGAACGGATCACCTAGTTTAATTGCTTTTGTTTTAGCAACAAATTTCTCTAAAAACTCATCATAAATGTCTTTGTGCACGTATAAGCGTGAACGTGCCTCGCAAGATTGCCCTGAGTTATAAAAAATGCCATACAGTGAACCATCTACCGCAGCATCAATATCAGCATCTTCAAACACTAGATTTGGTGATTTCCCGCCTAGCTCTAATGTAACGCGTTTTAATGTTTGTGAAGCTTTTTCCATAATTCCTTTTCCGACTGGTGTGGAACCTGTGAAGGCCACTTTATCAACTTGTTGATGCTCCACTAAGTAATTCCCTACATCTTTACCTGAACCAGGAATGATATTCACAACCCCAGCTGGTACACCTGCTTCTAGGCAAATTTCGCCTAACACGATCGCTGTTAAAGGTGTTAGAGAAGCTGGTTTAACAATAACGGAACAACCAACAGCAATGGCTGGGGCAATTTTCCAAGCAGCCATCATGAGTGGGTAATTCCAAGGAACAATTTGTGCACATACTCCGACAGGCTCTTTTTCAGTATAATTATGAAATTGACCTGGCATATTATTTACAGCTCCACGATGGCCAACAATCGCGCCCGCGTAAAATTCGAAATCTTCTATCGCTTGGTTTACTTGGCCCTGCGCAGTGCCAAGGGATTTCCCTGTATCTAGCATCTCAAGCTCTACAATTTCATTAAAGCGAGAGCGCATAATAGCAGCAATCTTATGGAGCACCTGTGCGCGACGATTCACAGGATATTGCTTCCACTTTCCGAAATCAAACGCTTGGCGAGCCGCTTGCACTGCGCGCTCTGCGTCTTCCTGTGAAGCTTTTGCAACAGTCGCTACGACTTCACCTGTCGCAGGATTAATCGTTCGGAATGTCTCACCATTACTGCTCTCTACCTTTTCACCGTTAATAATTAAATGATAAAAATCGCGTTTCACTAATACTTTCTCTTGTACTTGTTGTGTCATTATCATTCACTCCTTTTTATTGTCCATTAAATTGAGGCTGTCTTTTTTCTGCAAATGCTTTCATACCTTCTTGATGATCATCTGTCGCTCCGGCAATACTTTGGCTTTGTGCTTCGTAAACAAGGAAGTCTTCGAACTTTAAGTGTTCTGCTGCCTTGATATTACGTTTAATAAGGCCGATTGCTTTTGTCGGTAACTGGACAATCTGTTGCGCGAATGAATGAACGTCATCTTCAAATGTTTCATTGCTATAGACAGCAGTTGTTAAACCTAATTGTTTGGCTTCCTCTGCTTTTATACGTTGACCGAGTACAGAAATTTCAAGAGCTTTAGCATCGCCAACTAATCGTTTTAAGTAGTATAAATTACCAGAATCAGGAATTAATCCTACATGGATAAAGGCATTCATAAAGAAAGATTTTTCCGACATTACTCGAAAGTCGGCAGCAAGCGCTAAACTAAAGCCAGCACCTGCAGCTGCACCATTCACAGCTGCGATAATTGGTTTTTCACAGCTATGTAACTGTTTAACCATCGGACCATAGTAATCTGTTAATATATCACCAAGCTTCAAATCTTCACCAATAGCTGAAAGATCTTGACCTGAACAAAATGCACGTCCTTCACCACGAAGTACAATACAACGTACTTCATCATCTAATGATGCTTGTTTGACGGCAGTACGAATTTCATGATTCATCTGTGCAGTAAATGCATTTAATGTGTCGGGACGATTTAATGAAATATAGGCTACGGATTCTTTCAGTTCGTATTGTATAGTTTCAAACATAATTATCTCCCCTTAAAGTTCGGTTGACGTTTTTCAACAAATGCTTGCATGCCTTCTTTTTGATCTTCTGAAGAGAATAATAAATAGAAATTTTTCCGTTCAAACTGCATCCCTTCGTAGAGCGAGTAATCCACAGCTTTGTTGACAGCTTCTTTAATGAGACGTAAAGCGAGGGCAGGTTTTTGTACGAGCATCGTCGCTGTTTTAAGTGTTTCTTCTATTAACATCTCTGGTTGTACAACCTTATTGATGATGCCATATGCGAGCGCTTCATCAGCAGTAATCCTTGCCGCGCTCCAAATCCATTCTAATGCTTTCGTTCGCCCTACTAATTTTGTTAAGCGCTGTGTACCGCCCGCACCAGGCATAACGCCAAGGTTTATTTCAGGGAAGCTAAATTCTGTGCCCTCTGCGGCGATTAATACATCACAACAAAGGGCTAATTCAAAGCCACCTCCGAAAACGAATCCTTTAACACTACCGATAATAGGCTTTTTAATTTGCCCTAAGCGATCCCAATCAGCGAATTGATTTAATAGCTCTAAACGAACTGTGTTGTCTGCCGCCATTTCATCAATGTCTGCACCGGATGAAAAAGCTTTCCCATTTCCTGCTAAAACGATGACCTGTACGCCTTCGTCACGATCGAACAATTCCATCGCCTGCACAATTTCTCGTACCATCGCACGATTTAATGAATTATATTGGCGAGGACGGTTTAAGTTAATAAACCCTATCCCACTGTCAATCGTTACTTCAATAAATTCGAATGCTGTCATTATGCATCTTCACCGATGATTAATGTGACGATATCGCTCGCAAAGCTCATTAAATCTTTGCCAGATGCTTTCCCTTCTGGTGACCGTAGTCCATTTTTTAAATCTTCTGCGCTATCATATGTCATTTCACACATTAAGTAATAGGGTGTTTCTGTACCCATCGGCGTTGAATTAAATTTTGTTACTTTCATTTCACGTAAACCTGGTATTTTCGCAGTAATCGGTGTATGAACTTTTTCGTAATGCTCATCAAATACCACTTTATCAACAGGGTGTTTATATAACGCGATTAATTTTGCCATCTTAAAATACGCTCCTTTGTCTACATGGAAGTAGAAATTATTTTCATTGCTTCAAATGGATTTTTACAGCTTTTGCAATATAAAATACTGCGACAAGCTGTTGGGCCAAAAATATTTTCAAGCGTGACATAGGTAGAGCCACAGTACGGGCAATCTACATGCCAAGAGCCGTCTTCTTTTAAAAAACGAGGTGGTGGCGCAATACCAAATTTCTTTAGTCCTTCTCGTCCCTTCTCTGTTACACGATCAGAAGTCCAGGTAGGATGATTAATAAACACGACACTCACTTCCCGAACGCCTTCTAATTGTTCGACTGTTTTTTTTATATTTTGTTGAATAATTGTCAATGCAGGACATCCTGAAAATGTTGGTAGCACTTCAATACGGATATGACCATCATTCACTTGCACACGCTCAATCATGCCAAGGTCAATAATACTGACCGTATCAATTTCAGGGTCCTTCACTGCATCGAGTACTTCATAGATGTGCGCTTCGTGCAGACCCGTAGTTGTCATCGTGATCCTCCTTTTCTTTGCAATAGATCGTTACCAGCTTGCTGCCAAATCAGATCGATACACCTCTGACATTGTTTCAATAGCCGAAGTTAAATCATCTGTATGTTGTCCGTTGCGACCATTGATAATCGGTTCTGGTAATACAGGTATTGCGATTTCTACAGCTTCAAAAGTGGGCGTTACAATGGCCAACCAACGTTCTTTTATGACCGCTTCTGATTCGATCAATTCACATGCTGTTATATGCGCGGCTGTGCTGCCCAATGACAATAAATCCCCAGTATCTTTTATTACCTCTTGTAATGCTTTCATCATACGTGAACGTGATTCTTCTGTTGCTGTACATAATTGCGTAAACCACGTTGTCCAGTGCATCTGGTGATAATAAAGTTCCGTACTAATTTTCACAGCCACTTCTCTGATTGGTGTATAGCTGCTCGCTTTGAGTGCATCAATCTTCGCTTTTTTCGCCGTTGTATAGACAAAATTACGTGCTACAGCGTATCCCCAATCATAATTCGGTGCATCTTTGTAGTAACCTTCTCCGTTCGGGCGTTCTACAAGAAGACTGTTAAACCGCTCCTCTTTTGGTCGAAGCTGCGCTAATGAATCTGCAGCGCCTTCGCCAAGCTCTGCTAAAAGCGTGTAATATAATTTAGCGTGTCCCATTGTATCTTGTGTGATGGATGAGAATGCTACATCTTCCTCAATATGTGGCGCCAATCCAAGCCACTCAGAGCCACGATACGAAAATAAGTAATCATCATCCGCTAATTGATAAAGTACTGTAAGGACGGCCTTTTTATATTCAGGCGTTACTTCGTTAGTCATCTTTCTTCCCTCCCCCACCCCAAGATAGAATTTCTTTTTCGTCCAGCATGACTTGTTCATAGTGACGCCATTTTTTCTTTAAATAGCCGTAGCCTTTAGTTGTACGGTAATCTTTATTATCTAGTCGTTGCAGCGCTTGTTTATTGTCTTGAGTTAGGCCGTGTAAATGTTTACGATTGACAACCCAAATGTCTACCACAGGCTCACGACGCATAAAGTTTTCCTGTGCCATAACTAACGCCATTTCTCCGTTCGGTGCTAAAAGACTAAATTGATGCTGGAAATGTGATGTTGGTGTTCGTTTACTAAATACTTCGAATTCTTGATAGAAAGATTGTTTTTCCACGATGATCCCCCTCTCTATAGCGTTAATTTACTAGCGCCGTTAATGCTTCACGTACCCAAGCGTTATTTTCATAGGATGAACGACGAAGTGCTAAGCGTTTTTGAGAACATGGACCTTCGTTGCGTTGGATTTTTTTGAAATATTCCCAGTTTGGCTCTTGGTAAATCCATTTATTTTGCGCTTCATCAAAGTGCAAAGTTGGGTCTGGCACAGTCAAACCTATTGATTGAATACGAGGAACGTATTTTGTTAAGAAGCTTTGACGTAATTCTTCATTCGTTAAGACACGAATCTTATATTTTATCGTTAAATCTTGTTTACTAGAACCTGTTGTATCTTTTGAAGCTGGACCAAAGAAAAATAATAGTGATTCCCACCAACGATTTAACGCATCTTGCACAAGTGCACGCTGTTCAGGTGTACCTTCTGCCAACGCCATAATAATGGCTTCACCGTGTTGTGCATGGAATACTTCTTCTGCACAAATACGTTGTAAAGCACGTGCATAAGGACCATACGAAGAACCTAACATGTTTGTTTGTGAGATAATGGCAGAACCATCTACAAGCCAGCCAATTAAACCCGCATCTGCCCATGATTTTGTTTCCATATGGAATACATTATGGAACTTAAGACGCCCTTCGAATAAATCAATCATTATATCGCCGCGATCTTTACCATATGGTTTTAGCAAATCTTCTGCTACGCGTAATAATAATTGACCATGTCCCATCTCATCTTGAACCTTTGCCATAATCCCTAGCTTTCGGTATAATGTCGGAGCTTTTGGAACCCATTCTTTCTCAGGAAGAGCACCCATAATTTCACTAATACCATGCATCGAAATTAATTTGATTAGTGCCAAACGATACTCTTCCGGCATCCAATCAACTACTTCAATCTTTTCACCTGCAGCAATCCGCTCCTCAAATTGCTCTTGTAATTGTTGTTCCGATACTTGTGTAACGACACTCATAGTAAAAAACCTCCTTATATAACCATTTTACGATAACCGTCACTATTATGTTATGTTAGAGGGTAAAAAAAATCACACTTCCAACAAGACTTTATTATCGTTTGCTACTTTAATTGATTCTGTTGGACAACCTTCCATTGCATCCTCTAAATCATCATATAAATCTATCGGCACTTCTTTGCATCCTTTGTTATTATCTAAAATAACAAAGGCGATTCCTTCGTCATTATAATCAAAAATATCCGGAGCTGATGCGCCACATGCGCCACAAGCAATACATGTATCTTGATCTACTCTAGTGAATTTCGCCATACACTCTTTCCTTTCACAACCTACAGCATTAGGTAAGTTGTTTCTTTTTTTCCTCCATTAGACTCGTACTATGCAACGGTTGCACTTTAGATGTTGGATCAATATATACTTTTGCGTTACTAATAGCAGTAGGTGCCTCTCCAAACCCACTCACAATTAGCTTAACTTTCCCATCATATGTGCAAATATCACCTGCCGCATAAATACCTGGAATGGTAGTTTCCATACGTGAATTAACGACGATGGCGTTTTTCCTAATTTCCAAGCCCCAGTCTTTAATGGCCCCTAACGACGAAACAAAACCAAAGTTCACGATAATATCATCGACACCATAGATTGGTTGGATGGTTTCGTCTTTCGCATGCTTTAATTTGACATGTGTGATGCGCTCTTCCCCTACGAGTTCTTCGGGTACAAAAGGTGTAATGACCTCGACAGTAGATTGCAATAAATTTTCTACACTATGTTCATGCGCACGAAACTTATCCCGTCTATGGACAATAGAAACCTTTTTAGCAATTGGTTCTAGCATCATCGCCCAGTCGACTGCTGAATCGCCACCACCAAACACCATCACGTTGCGATCTTTAAAAGCATTAAGATCATTAATGAAGTAATGTAAATTACATTGTGCAAACTTGTCGTCCCTATCTAATTCAAGCCTCCGAACGTTAAACGCACCGTTTCCAGCAGTGATCAATATTGTGCGAGAATAATGCGCGCTCTTCGTAGTAACAATTTTAAAAATACCGTTTTCATCTTTTTCGATAGTTTGTACAGATTCATTCGTACGAACATCCACCGGGAAAGTCTTCATTTGTTCTTTTAAATTATTGATAAGATCTTGTGCGCGAATTTTTGGAAAACCCGCTATATCATAAATATATTTCTCTGGATAAAGAGCAGCTAACTGACCGCCCAACTGAGGAAGACTTTCGAGAATTTTGACGCTCATGCCTCGCATACCACCATAGAAGGCAGCAAACATACCAACAGGCCCTCCACCTATAATGGTCACATCTTTTATTTGCTCAGTATCAATCATTGAAGAACCTCCTTCTGTTCCATTCTTCTATCAATGACACGAATTGCCTTTCCTTCAGAGCGTGGAATAACACCACTATTTTCAATGACTAGACTAACGGAAATTAAGCAGGCATTTTTTAAATCATGCTTAATCTCCTTTGTCAGTAATTGTATAAGCGGATGACTGAGGTCACCTCCTACTTTTTCATATAATTTTGGTGTTAACTCAACATGTAGTTCGATCGCATCCATATTTCCTTTTTTTAATAAATGGATTTGATAGTGTGGTGCCAACCCTTCTATTTGCAATAACTCACGCTCGATTTCAGATGGAAAAACATTGACTCCACGAATAATTAACATGTCATCTGTACGACCCTTAACACGTGACATCCGCATTGTTGTACGTCCACATTTACATTTTTCACGTGTAATCGAAGTAATATCACCAGTACGATAACGAATAATTGGAAGCGCTTCCTTCGTTAAACTAGTAATAACCAGTTCTCCATCTTCTCCATCAGCTACAGGTTCTAATGTATCTGGATCAATCACTTCTACGAAGAAATGATCTTCAGCTATATGTAAACCATCTTGCGCCTCATAGCACTCGATTGATACACCGGGACCTAGCACTTCACTTAAACCATAAATATCCATTGCGCGAATTGCTAATTTATCTTCTATGGCACGGCGCATTTCCTCTGACCAAGGCTCTGCACCAAAAATCCCATATTCAATCCCGTTCGTCGCTGGATCGATTCCCATTTCCTCCATCTTTTCAGCGATCGTTAAAATATAAGAAGGTGTCCCTGCGATGCCTCTTGGTTTAAAATCATCAATTAATGTAATTTGACGATCAGTATTCCCACCTGAGACCGGTACAACTGCTGCGCCTAAAGTTTCGGCTCCGTAGTGTAAACCCATCCCTCCAGTAAATAGACCATAGCCATAAGCATTATGAAAGATATCTGATTTGCGTCCCCCTGCGGTAACAATAGCGCGAGCTAAAAGTCCCGACCACATATCGATATCATTTTTTGTATAACCAACAATTGTTGGTTTTCCACTAGTTCCTGAAGAACCATGAATGCGAACTACATCATCCATCGGTACTGCAAAAAGTTTAAATGGATATTGCTCACGTAAATTTACTTTTTTAGTAAATGGCAATTTGCGAATATCTTCTAAGCTTTGAATATCAGCTGGTTTAACGCCAAGCTGATCAAACAATTCCTTATAGAAAGGTGTATTGTTATACACTTTTTCTACTGTTGCTTTTAAGCGCTCCAACTGAATCTTTGCCATTTCTCTCCTTGAAGTTGCTTCTATTTCTGGATGATACATTTCCTAACCCCCTTTAGCTATTACAATTCCCCTTATATAACAAATTAATTACGGTAGTACTAGTTTCGTAACTAAGATTAAGATAAACTTATTTGTCTGAATTGTCAATATATTTTATTATTTCTGATTAAAGTTGCTTAATTAGCCGTTTTAGAAAGTTTTAGCTTAAATACTGTTTGTCCACAAACACAAAAAGCTATTTGCAAATATCCTCTTTAAACCTACTATTGATAAGGTATAATTAAATAAATACATCAATTAATCGTAAACGGAAAATAATTCTATAAAACTACGTTAATACCGTTTACTTTCACAATATTAGGTTAAATTGATTTTATATTTCACTTTAATCTCAATCGTTGTTAATTTGCATGAATGATTTCCGTCTATTTTACATATACACAAATGGTAGTTGATAAACAAAGGGGGATTCACTTTGACATTAACTGAGGCTCAACAACATGAGAAATATTATGATGATATTTTCGAAGCTTTATCAAAGGAACCATTTGCAAATTATTTAGGGATGGAATTAGTAGAATTAAAAGCAGGCTTTGCAAAATGACACTTTCCCCAACACTTCATATGCTCAATACACACGGAACTGTACATGGAGGTATTATTTTTTCATTAGCCGACTACGCCTTTGCGGCCGCTAGTAATTCTAACTGCAAAACAGCTGTCGGTGTAACGAATACCATACTTTACATGAGCACAGGTTTGGCAGATCACCAACTAACAGCTATCGCAGAAGAGGTTAAAAAAACACGCCGTTTAGCTTGGTATCAGATCCATGTTTGGAGCAACGATGAATTATGCGCAACAATGGAGGCGATGGTTTATCGTAAAAATGAAAATTTCATCGAATAAGAGGAAGATGTGAGTAACCTGCGTTAAATAGGTTGCTCACATCTTTTTTAAAATCCCTCACTTGTAACAACAAGAAGGGATCATGAAGCTATCTTATACTTGCATATTATCTTTTTTGCGTCGTCTGTAGTTTACTGAAGAATGCTTCTTGGATTTTTGGATTATTTAGCAACTCTTGTGCTGTAAACGAAGGTTTTGGGGTAATCATTTTACCAAAAAACAGTCTCGATAAATTCCCAATTCATGGTATTCGAATTATTAAATTTTCTAATTGCAATATCCAATCAAAAGCGAATATTGTTTGGTCAAAAGATCGATATTTAGCAAAGCACGCAATGAATTTTCTAGAATTATTTACAGATGACACTCATCATCGATCCAACAGAAAAATTCGCCAGAGTTAATGAACTACATAAGGAATTTTACTCTGGCGCTTAGATGATGAACTGATGGTCTATGTAAAATAAATATCTCCCGGTTGAAATTTTTGACCGGGAGACTTTGTTTTATTTAACATACTTCAAATACTTTTTCACAAAATCTACAATGTAATGCACTTCTTCTTCTGAAATATTGAATAAACTACTAATTTTTTGTACTTTGGCTGGTGATTTTAATTGTTCACGCACTTGATCAATTCTCATGTATTTACATTTTCGAGGGTTTACACAATCTCTAATCTGCTTGTAACGAAGGTAAGCATACCGAGCAAAAGCATTTAACATCTCCCTCTCCTGCTCATCTCGTTGTAATTTTTTTGCCGCTTCATCGATCGTTTCCGAATCAAATATCCATGTACCATCTGTTATTTGCATAGTACCACCTCTTTCATTGCGTAAAGTTGATGACAATTTGGCTGCACCTTAATTAGATGGCATTAAGATTGCCCCCATCTCTTCTATTCATAGCTAGTAAATGCATAAGAAAAAGCCACACCTAGTTAAATGTGACGCTTTTTGTATTTTTGTTTAGTTTTACAAGCTAAATTCATTAACGCTTAGATTCCGCTTCAATAATTGTTTTTAATGAATTATGACACTGTTGCGTCCAAACAGAGTTAAAAATTAATATACACCAATTGACTACCTCGTATTCAAGCAAATTACATCCTGATAAAATGACTGCAAGTGATGATTAATGTAGGTATTTCATTTGTATTCTCCTCCAATTGTTTTTGTACTTACCTTGATTAAACGCCACTAATTCTTTGTTAGCAAAAAACGTCTGTTATTTCTTGATTATACATTCCTTTCATTTTTCTACTTATTTGAAGAATAAAAAAGAACCCGCTTCAAATACCATCAATAGCCATGTTTAAAACACCATGACAAAATGGTTTTATGAAGCGGGTTCTTCCCGGTAAATTATGTATTTGCTTTTATTTTACCAAATTTCTTTATACTGAACAATCTTGTATTTGATTTGCAATATTAATTCCTACTGCCCTAGCGCTTATTCTATAGCATGCAAAGTACTTTATGAGTTGTTTCCCGACCCATCTACCCATATTTACAGGCACAGCATTTCCAAACATTTTATATGCATCGTTATCGGTTCCATCAAATATAAACCAATCTGGAAAGCCTTGAAGCCTTGCCCATTCACGTACAGAATATGGTCGAGTTGTCTTACCGTCATTAATTAAACGAGTTGAACGATCTTTCCCATAATGCGCTACACAAGTAGGTGCTATTCCATCTAAATCTGTAATAATAGGCTTATCCCTGTAGTGACCATCTAAGCGTTTTTGTACATATGCTGGTGTATATACTTCTGTACCTCTATCAATAATGTCCCGCATCCTTATTGGCTTATTATCTGGGTAATCTAAGTTAGTAAAGGGTCTTTTAGTACCAATTACTATTAACCTCTTACGTTCTTGAGGAAGCCACATATTCGCATTGACAGGACATTCTACTCTTACATAGTAGCCTGGAAGCTAACTACAATTTACACCACCCCATCGGGTAGGCTTTCGTCAGCCTAACTGTTACGGTAAATTCTCATGCCTATTAGCCTTATAGTAGTACTCTTAAGGAACAGCTATTGTTGCAATTTAACATCTTTTTGATAATGAGGTTTCTTCTTAATTAATATCCAAGATATAAAAAATGTTAATATAGCTAAAATTAGTGTAGTCGAAAAAACGGCATGTATGCCTGAAAATAAATTATCTTGCAAAGTGTTCAATGAATTTATTTCAGTCTGCTTATACTTGAATACTTGAACTGCTTTTTCATCGTTATGAGCATTTGTACTTACATTAAATATCATGCCAAATACTGCAGCTCCTAGCGCTTGGCTAAAGGTATTAATAAAAGTATTTAATGATACAGCTGTTCCTCGTTTGTTCTTAGAAACTCGGTCTTGAATGATAATTATTATAATAGGAGTTATAAGTCCCATTCCTAATCCCATTAGTCCTATTGCCATATAGATTAAAAATTCTGGAGACATTGGTCTTATAACAAATAATAAAGAAGCAGCGAGAAACATAATAATGGTTCCTATTATTACAATATATATCGGTTTTATTTTTTTTACTATATAACCTGCAAGAAATGAACCAACTGCCCAAATTACAGGCATAGGCATTAGCATAAATCCTGCAGTGGTAGCACTTTTATTTAATATTTCTTGGCTCCATATAGGCAAGTATACTAAAATGCTAATTAACATCGTTCCCATAAAAAGTGTTATAACATTTACTACGTTTATATCACGATGCGAAAAAAGATTTAGTGGAACCAATGGTTCAGGAGAATTCTTCTCTATATAAAGAAAAACAATAAATAATGAAATTGAAATACCTAATAAACTTATAATTAAAGGGTTTCCCCAGTGTTGAGTATTACTCCCTGTCAATAGTGCATACAATAAAGGAACTATACTGCAAGAAAATGTAATTGCCCCAATGTAATCAATATGATGCTTCTGTTTCTTTATATTTTCCTTATAATAACGGAGTAGCATAAAAATAGATATTAACCCAAATGGCAAGTTTAAAAAAAAGATGTAGCGCCAAGAAAGAGTATCCACTAGGATACCACCAAAAAGTGGTCCTATAACACCTGAAATACCAAACACAGCACTAATCCAGCCCTGAGCTTTAACTCTCTCCTGTTGTTCAACATATAGATCTCCGATAATGGTCATTGTAATTGGCAGTACTGCTCCTGCACCCAAGCCTTGAACAGCCCGAAATAAAATTAATTGAAACATACTGGTTGCAAACCCACACAAAACAGCTCCAAGTAAAAATATTATAACTCCGCATAATAAAACTCTTTTTCGCCCTAATAAGTCTGCTAGTTTTCCATAAATAGGAGTAGATACAGCTGCAGTTAAAAGGTAAATAGAAAATACCCAACTCACTGCTTCAAATCCAGATAAATCACTGGTAATACTAGGTGTCGCCGTACTAACAATGGTTCCTTCCATAGCAGCTAAAGATGTTACCAGCATTAGTGACATCATAATTTTCCCTCTCACGCATTGTCCTCCCCTTCTAAGATGTTATTATTTAAATATGTTCTTTAAATGAGTACTTTTTAATGAAAATTTCACCATATATAAACCAATGACAGGTACCCTATGCCACTTGTAGCTCACTTTTGATTTGTTCAAGTGGCGTGCCTTCTGTTGTTGCTGCGTAGACAAACTCTCTTTATCACTCGGGTAATTCAGAATTAAGCGGCGAATATGGCTTTATCAGAAGTTACCATTTATAAATGTGATAAAGAATTCACAACAGCTTGGCCAATAAAACCCCACAAACCATTGAAGATCGAATTAGGAATACAGCTTAATTAAGATTTCACTTTTTAGTGTCCAAAATATTCTCAAATCCAATATTTATAATTCACTTTCCATAAATTATACCTGAAGATACTCTCTTGTTTCTTGTGCTTTATACCCTTTCTTAGATAATTCAATAGCTTGCCCTACAAAATTTTCAAATAGAGGATTCGGTTTGTCAGGTCGAGAAGTAAATTCAGGATGAAACTGAGTTGCAACAAACCAAGGGTGTTGTTTTAATTCAATAATTTCTACTAAGCGGCCATCTGGACTTGTACCTGAAAAGACCATACCTGCATCCTCCATTAATTGACGATATTGATTATTAAATTCATAACGATGACGATGGCGTTCATAAACAATGGCTTTATTGTATGCAATATAAGCTTTGGTTTCTGGCTCAATAATACATGGATGTGCCCCTAGACGGAGAGTTCCTCCTAAATCTTCTATACTCTTTTGCTCTGGTAATACATCAATAATTGCATTTGTTGTATGTGAATCAATCTCAAAAGAATTTGCATCTTTAATATTTAAAACATTTCTTGCAAATTCAATTGAAGCAAGTTGCATTCCCAGACAAATACCTAAAAAAGGAATTTTACTTTCACGAGCGTATTGAATAGCTACCATTTTACCCTTAATACCTCTTTCTCCAAATCCCCCAGGAACGAGGATTCCCCCTGTTTTACCAATAAGCTCTTCTACATTATTTATTGTTAGGTATTCTGCATTAACCCAATTTAACTTTATTTCTGTATTGTATGTATATCCTGCATGGCGAAGCGCCTCTACAATAGATATATAAGCATCTTTTAATTCCACGTATTTTCCGACCAAAGTGATTTCTACTTCATTGGATAGACTACGAATTTTTTTAACTAACTCCCCCCATTTTTTCATGTCAGCTTTTGGATAATTTAACTTTAAATGCTTACAAATAATTTCATCCATATTTTGTTCCTGGAATGATAATGGAACTGCATATATCGTATCAACATCGTAAGCTTCAATCACTGCATTCGAAGAGATATCACAAAATAATGAAATTTTATCCTTTATTTCTTGAGATATTGGCATTTCTGTACGAAGCACAACAATATTAGGTTGGATTCCTAAACTACGTAACTCCTTTACACTATGCTGAGTTGGTTTAGTTTTTATTTCACCAGCCGCATTCAAATATAGAATAAGAGTACAATGAATATAGAATACATTATCTTGCCCTACATCACTTTTTATTTGACGAATTGCTTCAAGAAAAGGAAGAGATTCGATATCTCCCACCGTTCCTCCAATCTCCGTAATCACTACATCTGCATTAGTCTTTTCACCTGCATAGAATACATGTTTTTTGATTTCATTAGTTATATGAGGAATAACTTGAACTGTTCCTCCTAAGTACTTTCCTCGTCGTTCATTCTTTAATACTCTAGAATATACCTTCCCAGTTGTCACATTACTATATTCATTTAGTTCGATATCAATAAAACGTTCATAATGTCCTAAATCTAAATCTGTTTCCGATCCATCGTTTGTAACAAAGACTTCCCCATGTTGAAATGGACTCATTGTTCCAGGATCAATATTAAGATATGGATCAAATTTTTGAATAGTCACTTTTAAACCTCTATTTTTTAATAAACGCCCTAAGGAAGCTGCTGTAATACCCTTTCCTAGAGAAGACACTACCCCGCCAGTTACAAAAATATACTTTGTCATTATTTCCCACTCCTTAAATTAAGGATAACTTTTATTCAAATCCAAATACTACTTGTTTATAAAAAAGAAGAATTCAAATAGAATTCTTCTTTTCAGTTAAGCTTATAGCCACCTCAAATATTCAAAGTATTTTAGTTGTTTCTTTTATAGCATTAACATTTAAGAGTTTATACAAATAATTCTTCTTCGTATCCTGCAGGTACATGCACCACATTATCTTCTATTTGTAGTTTATTTTCTATAAATAGTTTTACAGCTCGAGCTAATGCCTTTTTCTCAACATTAATAATAGCTTCCTTTAAGTCTTGCTCTGAATAGTAGGGCTTTACTTGAACTGCTGCCTGTGTAATTATAGGCCCCTGATCTACTTCATTATTGATAAAATGTACTGTTGCTCCTGTAATTCTTACCCCTGTTTTGATAGCATTCAATTGGGCTTTATCACCAACAAATGCAGGTAATAGTGAAGGGTGCGTATTAATCGTTTTATAACTATAACTATCAATAAAATCGCTACTAAATATTCTGCGATATCCACCAAGTACAATTAAATCAATCTGGTATTTATCAAGCAACGAAGCTATTTCTTTTTCATGCTCATTTCTAGTTGCATAATTTTTATGATCTAAACAATAAAAATCTGCCTCTTTTTGTATACCAAGCTGCTTTGGGTCAATCTCAGAATTGTTAGTAATAACAAGTGTAACCTCAGACTCAATTGATAAGCTCTCTAAACAATCCTCTACAGTTTTAAGTAAAGTTCCACGTCCAGAAAAAAGAAATGCTACTTTTTTCACCAGTTATCTCTCCAATCTTTTATTTACAAAAAATTCTTTTCTTACCTGCTCAAATTCAAAATTTAAAAACTTTTGATTAAGAATGATAAATTCTCCATTAACCATAACGTGTACTGGTTTATTTTTAAGATAAGTGTCTAAAAACAGTAAACTTGGTTCTTGAGAATCTACAAATATATTATCTTGATTAAAGAAACACAAATCAGCAATCATACCTTCTTCTATGCTGCCTAAATTATCTATTCCTAAAGCTAAAGCCCCTTTAGTAGTAATTGCTTCGATAATATTATTAGGATGGACTTTCTCGTCTAAGTTTGATTCGCCATGAAAATAAAGTGAAAATGCTGCTTCATAAGGAAGATTATTAAAAGGATTCACCATTGCAGCATCAGTACCCAATCCGACATTATTATGTAGGAGAGATTTAAATGGAAAACGTCCTGCTCCTACAAAACTGTTACTTACAGGACAGTGTATAAAATTCAAATTTTTATTAGATAAGATAGCAGTATCTTCGTTTGAGAGACTAGCAGCGTGAACTAATAATGTAGAATCATCTAATAAATCCATCTCATCCAATATCTGTATTCCGGACTTTCCATAATAACTTATACATTGATCGACCTGACTACTTCCTTCACTAATATGCATAGCAAATCTTTTCCCTTGCTCCTTTGCCATTGCGTGAAGTTTTTTCATTAAATCGGAAGTTGCAGTAAGTTCTGATGCTGTTGCTGGATGAACTTTTATTAAATCCGATTCGTAGTTATCTACACAGTCTAAATAGCGATTTATAATATTATCAATTGAAGAAGCAGTAGGGCTCGACTCTTTTCCAACCCACTGGTCATTTTGTGCAAAATGAATAACAGCCCTGATGTTGAATTTTTTAGCCTCTTCGGCATCTATTTCTGCTCTACTTGTAAATATACCCAGAGTAGTAATACCTTGATTTACGGAATTTAAAATTGAATATGAAGAAGATAATCTCTGTAATTCTTTCGTTTCAAGATGGTTATTTTTGTGAACTGTATCGAGAATTTCACTTATACTGCTAAATGGTTCTAACCCTCCATAGAGTTCTTTACTTGGATGCAAATGTGAATTTATTAAACCTGGAAATATTACTAAATTCTGAGTATCAACAACATTAGTACCATTTGATGAATTTGAAGGCAAAATTTCTTTGATTTTGTTATTAGAAATAGCAATATCGCCTTTACAGAAACGATGATCACTTGAATAATACGTTGCGTTTTTTAGGATAAAACTATCATTTCCTCTAATTTGTTCAAAATTAATGTGCATTGTAATTCACCCCCAATTAAATATTCTTCATTAATATGGAGCGTTTTCATACCCGATTTTTCTGCTGGAATGATATCATTTGTTAAAGAATCCCCTATTAATAGAATTTCTTGAGGTTCTACTTTTAAATCATTCAACATGTGAGTAAAAAAATATTGGTTAGGTTTACAGGATGGAAACTCACTTCCGAATTGAAAAAATGAAAAACATTTTTCAATGTTATGATATTTCATTTTATCAAATTGAATTCTTTCTAGACCGTTGCTGCATACCCCTAGTACAAACCCCATATTTAATAATTCATTAAGTAATGCTTTAGCTCCGATGTATGGTATACAATTTCTAATATAAGAAGCAGTATAATCTTTTAGTAAGTTTAGTAAATCAATTTCTATTTCGTAAAATTCACAGAGTAACTTAAATCTATTAGATAAAGTGGCCTCTATATTTTGAATTCCATTCTCGAAATTCTCCCAAGAAAGCTTGTTGAATTCTGAAAAGTTATGATGAAAGTTCTCATAGCTAATCCCATATACTTCAAAATATTTAATATGTATATCTTTTAAACCATTTTTTTCACCATTTGTATGATTGAAGATGGTCTCATCTAAATCAAAAATAATATACTTCATTTTTTCACACTCTTCTCAAATATACTTAAGCAGTAAAAATACACAATACAATGCAGACTATATCTTGTATTGTGTATTTTTTTAAAGGATCCTTATAGGCTATATTAGAAACCACGTTTTGAGCAGTTTAATGTATTAATTAGACTAGGCAATTCTATTTTTAATAGTTAGGAGTAATTCTCTTTATTAATTAGGTAACCTAAAGCACTTCTTAGCGCCCCATCAAATTCATCAACCCTAGTAAATAGTTTATTGGTGATGACACCATTTGTACCTATTAATGAGAGTTCCTTCACTTTCTCTGATGAATAAGATTTTTCGACTAAATCGCTTAATTTCTGTTCAGGTTTAATAGATTTAGCCAGTTTCTCCGGAATTTTAACTTTGGCACTACATCCAATTGCTTCCTGTTTATTTGCCGCGTCCCAAATAACAACGATTCCATACACAAAAGAACCATAACTAAATTCTTGAATTAACCCTTCCATCGATACGATGTAGTCAAAATCGTCTAATTTCACGTTATCTATTCTTGTTCTACACCCTTGTAGAGCTTCCTCATCATTAATTGGAGTTTCCGAAATACCAGAATCTACTGAAATTGGTATAATTTCGATATTATTATTAAAAACTTGTGAAAAAACATTAGTTACTGCTTTTATTTTAGCTTCGTTTTTAGATGTCAATACAATTTTCATTGTTCAAATTTCGCCTCTTTATTTATCCATTTTATAGTTTCTGAATCTTGAATATCGCTGTAAATATCATTTAGAACAACTTTAGCATTTGAAATTTCAGGCATTTTATCAACATCATTTTTTGCTCCATTAATAACTTCTAATGCTTTACTGCGTGTTTTTTCATAAATTTGAGTAAATGAGGTTTTCATTACTGTATTACCCAGCTCTAGATCAGCATACTTTCGTTCTCTTAAATCTTGGCATAGTAATTCATGAATAAAAGAGAAAAAGCCCATGTCATAAGGCAAACCAGTTACAACATCCGTGCTTCTTGACATAACCTCACAATGTAAATAATTATTTTTAATGAAAAATTGAATTGCTACAGTACATGGAAAATCTTTAGTCTCGGATTTGTGATAGTTCTGATTAATATTAATTATAGCCCGTCTGCTATCCTTATTGTCTAACAATCTCTTAATAATCCATTCATATTGATTTCTAAATCCCTCTACCTCTTCGTGAAATACGTAATATCCATAGTTAGAGTTTATTTTTCCATCTTCATCTACAAGAGTCATCCAAAACTTAGATGCTTTTCCTAGGCCATCTTCCGCAGTTAGACAACCTTTAAAATAAGCTACTAATTCTCTACATAAATAACGATTTGCTCCAGCACGTAATGAGTGTAATCTATCTTTTGGATTAGTCAATATATAATTTACACCATAAGCTTGTAATGCATCACCAGCACGTACACGAATTTCCGTACCATTATTTAAGATATGAGAAATCGCTTCTTTTACTAATTCATCTACACTTGATCCATATATATCTATATATGACATGGATTTTTCGCTTTCAACAGTACTAATTTCTCTTTCAATAGTAGCTATGCTTTTCACAATAAACTGACCTCCTAAATAATATGTAAAGTTTACTAAGCCTGTAAGAAGGCCTCTTTAATAAAACTTTTTCAAATACATAAAATGAATTTTATTAAAAGGAAAAATTTACATGTTTTTACACTAAATTATTCTACTGTACTTTTTAGGTAAAAGTCAAATAAAGTTTCAATTTACTTTTATTTTTATATTTTGAATAAATTGTATTTTAATGCAGGGTATTATCCATTATATTAAGTGCTTTTGGTAAAAAACTACATACTTTAAGAATAAAAGTTAATCTTAATAGTTAGAATCGTAAGTTCTAACCATGAAAATATTACATTATTTGATAAATATACTAATGTTTTTAGGAAATAATACTATTAAAAGAAGCGTGTAAAAATTATGAATTACACGTTTAAAGTTGATTCTATTGTTAATAAAAGTTAATATCTTATATAATAAATATAGGGATAAGTAGGAGGATTATGGAATGTATTCAAAAATTCAATATTCTAAATTGTATTCAACTGCAAATATTTTCCGAACAGGTAGGAGCGATTGTTGCATACTCTTTGTGCATGGCTTTTCTGAATCTAGTATTTGTTGGGAGGATGTCTCGACTAAGATTAAAGGTCACGTCAATCTTGTCACTTATGATTGTATTGGCCATGGAAATAATGCATCTTTATGGAAGCAGGCCTCGTTTGAATCCTATACTGATCAATTAGACGAATTAATTAATTACTTACTAGAATATGAAAAATTCACTAAAATTATACTCGTAGGACATAGCCAAGGAGCTTCTATAGCTATGCAATATAGCATGAAAAATCCAAATAAGGTTTATAAGTTGATTCTAGTCTCACCTATTACATATATTGATAACGCTTTAGAAAGTTTGTGGAATAACTTTATTAAGTTGGTAGAAAAGGGTCAAATTGAAAGATTTTGGGATATAAATAGCAGCCTATTATTAGGCCCAAAATCTAAAGAGTGGTCACACTTTAGAGGAAATGCTATACAGAAGCGTTTAGAGTTTTTTAGTCAAGAGCATTTGCTTTCTCTAATGAAAGCTTTGCTTGATATTAATATTGAAAAAGACTTATCTATATTATCGAATAAGATAACACATTTGATACATGGAGAATATGATGCTATGTTTCCTAATTATTATAGTAAAAGCATTTTGAAATATTTACCTAATGCGGAATATATTGAAGTAGCAGGCGCCAATCACTTATTAATAGAGCTTGAGCCTCATATTAGTAGAGCTTTAATGGAATTTGTAAATGACTTATCTACTTCATCTTTGTAATTTCGAAAAATCCACCTAAATTGCAATATTAAATGCAACAAACGATAAACGTTGCTAAACCGGTGTTTTCTATATATGGCATTGGATATAGAGATACTTAATCACTACTTTACTTGGAGTGGCGGGCACGATAGCCTTTGCAGTCCCAAGCCAGTAAATTTGGGCTGGCTTCTTGGCTTGGAACTTATGCCCGCAGAGGCTCCATGTCAAGTAGCTGAAGATAGTACCTACTTTATTTTATCCTTTTAAATAACTCACATAAATACGCTCTATTTAAATTACATAAACTTTTTAACAATACCACTTGGGGTAATAACTTTTACAGATACTTCCCTTTTAGTACGTGTTTTTGTAATTAATGTATTCTCTGTTTCTTCCTCTGAGACAACCTTAGTAACAACTTCCATGCCCTGTACAGCGTGTAAAGTGTCTCCTTGACCAATTGTACCGTTAACTGCTCCACTGGCTAATAGTAACGCCATAGATCCTTGAGCTAAATTTATAATGGGGGCGCCACCTATCTCAAGTACTTTTGATTTTGTACGTTCTTTAAACGCTTGAAACCCCTTATTGACCTTAATTAAATCCACAAATGAACTCTTATCTTCAGTCCGCGAATAAAATGTTGGTATAGATGTTGTACCTTCTATTACAACCCATCTATTAGTTTCAGCTAATGCTTCTATCGTAAGCCCGTAATCAAATAACGCATATAAATAACCAGGCACCTCCGGTACAAATGTATCAATTGTAGTTATATCGATTTGGACTAGTCTTAGTTTCTCTACAATATCTTTTGAGAGATTCTGAGTAGCTTGCTCCATGCTTGTCACATCTACATCGAAAAGATGAATTTCATTACAAATTGTCGATATGTACTCTAAATCTAAATCATCGCAGTTGCCTGCACCAATAATTCCTATTCTGTTTACTTTCCCTTCTACACTATGTATTTCTTCAAATAAACCCTTTACTCCAATCCTATGGTTCCCCCATAACTCCCTTCTCGATGGATCACGATCTTTATTCACAATATATTGAAAATCTATCAAACTAATCTCCCCCTTTTATACCTATATTCTACACAGAACATACATCCCCCTTCATTCCTTGTATGAAGAATCATAAACTAAAATCTAACGAACAAATTTAAATTGAAAAACTTGCTATCCATAATGGGATAACAGGTTTTAAAGTATTCGGAGTTCTTACATTTCTTTAACACCCAAGAAGTGTGCCATTAAGAGAAGATATATCTAACCAATTGCCATCCAATAACAATATACCGTTACCTTCAATTCTTTGGTATTGCAGAGTATCGCCTTTTTTGTACATGAACGATTGGCCTTTAATTTGTATATGGGAGTCCGAAATAAATTCAAAAGCCCCCATTACATATTGAATGTTCTCATCACTACTAATGAATTCTTTAATCTTTTAATTAACTAAAATGGAAATATATTGATTATATTATTGCGTAATAAGGGAGGTACCATATGAACAACCAAATTTATGTGAACTGGAGCAGGCATCATCTAAAACTGACATGGTTTCAAAATCATAGAATTGATGATTTCAGCAAAGTAACAAGTGTACATGGAGTTTGTTTTTATCAAGGGAATGTTTTGTTAGTTCATGTAGACGGGAGAGGATTTAACTTTCCCGGAGGACATATTGAAAAAGGAGAAACATCTGAAGAAGCATTTCATTGAGAGGCATTTGAAGAAGGTTATGTTAAGGGGCCGATCAACTATTTGGGAGCAATTGAAGTCAGTCACGAAGAGAACCTCTTATTCAATGCTAATAGTAAGTACCCTTTAATCGGATATCAAATGTTTTATAGCATGGAAATTCAAGAATGCCTACCATTCCTTCGAGAACATGAAACAATTTCGCGTATTTGGGTTGAGCCGGAAGAAATACCTTATTTAATTAATGACCATGAGTTAATACACTTAATATTACAAGCAGCGGTAAGGAATAGACCTTCCTATTTATGAGGTGCATTTGACTATAGCTTCATAAAAGTGATTGATACAAAATTTTGAAACTTCACCTATAGATTATTATTTTTTTAATTTTATTCTCAGGCATTTCACTATACAAACATAGCTACTAAGTCATATTAATAGTAGTGTAAAGCTAACTTAGCTTTGCACCTCCTAGTTTGTGGTTTAGGGTCACTTTGGTTCGAGTGGCCCTTATTTATTTATCGTTTATTGTTATGTGAATTCCCTAAATTTTTTCATAATTATACTGATAAATATATAAGCATGATCCGATGAGTTATCTTAGATTTTATATGTTAGAATTTTCTTCAATGTACTTCCCGACATAAGTTCGAACAAAAACTCTGTGGCTTTTTAAGTAATAATTTGGAAAACCTTTTTCTTATTATATTCGTATATTTATTAGAACTAACATAAGTGAGGTGACGAAAAATGATTGCTGGATATATTACTTGTTTTGTTCTTGCTTTAATTATTATTTTTATGGGCTATCTGATCCATATTAAAAAGAAACTGTGGCTTATTGCGGGTTACCAAGAAGATTGTTTTATTGGTGATAAAGATAAACTAGCTAAGCTATTTGGTGTTTTCTCATACATAGTAGGTATCACTACTTTACTATTACCTTTTGGACTAGAATTTTGGGGTCTCATTAGTGCTATTATATATGCCGTTTGTATATGTCTAGGAACAGTAGCCACTTTGGTCTGGAAACAAATAATTAATAAACCACTATAAAGGTTCATTACCAAAAGTTATGGATGACTTTTGGTAAAACGTCTACTATGTAAATAGTTGATTGGAGTGGAGACTGGGCGACTCCTCGGGGATCAGCAATAGAGGAACGAAGGCTAAAAACATCACATCCTGTGATAACGCCTTCGTGACCAACATCGTGTTGGCCCGAGACCCTGCAGCGCAGCGGATGTTTTCTGTGCGAAAGCGTAGTGTTAACGTAGCGGCAGCACCAAATGTTTTCTGTAGCGAAAGCGAAGCGTCAGCTACAAATGTTTTGACTGTGCGAAAGCGTAGCGACAGCAACACCAAAAGCGGCTCATCGGACGCCCCTAGGAAAGCGCCCAGTCGGAACGGAAATCAATCACACATTTTGGTGATGATCCACTTTAAAACATATAGAAATTATAAAAATATTCCCTTGAATATTTAGACAAGGCCCATATTCAAGGGAACATGTTTAGACACATTGTAGCATTCTAAACCATTTCGTTAGTTATTCCACCACTTTATCTAAACGATTCTTTTCTTTTATCTCTACGAACAGTGGAAAACATGTAAAGGCTAAATAATAAAATGAAAATGACTGTTACTGCTAAAAAATATGTATCTTGAATCTTAAACAAGAAAGTATTCAAAGAATTTAATAATCCAGTTAACATCAACAATAACCAATAATTATTTTTTCTCTTTGATTGATCACCATTATTTAGATACCTAGCAGAAAGCCAGATAAAGAAAGGTAAATAGCAGACAATTGAAAAAATTAAAATAGCCCATCCAATAAACGACATAGTACAATCACCTCCTAGAGCCTTCCTTATTTATACGATTGACATTTGTAATAGTTTCAAATTTATTATTCTATAAAAATGTTGCTTACATATTTTATCCCCTAAGAATTTCCAAAATTTTGAGGAACAATATTCATAGCTATCCCATTTTAAAATTCAGTAATTCATCATCATTAATTTTTCGGATTTTTAATTCAAACTGAGTAAAACCAAGATGAATACCTCCCCTCCTTTCTACACCAAGACATATTATAGATTGTAGAAGGGAGGGATATTTCATGGGATATTACGGTGGAAATTATGGTAACTGTTGTTACGGAGGCTATGGCGGTGGCTTCGGCGGTGGTGGCTTCGGCGGCGGTGGCTATGGCGGCGGTAGCTTCGGCGGCGGTAGCTATGGCGGCGGTGGCTATGGCGGCGGTGGCTGCGGCGGATACTATGGTTATGGCCATGGCAGAGGACATGGTTCAGCATTCGCATTAATAGTCGTTCTATTCATTCTTTTAATTATTGTTGGCGCAACATTCGTCTATTAATTTTCCCAATACTTTCGTTAATCAGATGAATAACGAAAAAAGTTAATGCTATTTATCATTGTCACAATTAATCATTTCCATAAACTCTGTTGCTAAATTTCAAATACCTAGTAATAGAAGGAACTAACCAGCCTAACATACTACAGTTAAAACAAAAAGGTCACTTTTGTCCGAGTGACCTTTTATTTATCATTTACTTAAATAATATAATAAAACCGCTACAATAATATTTGGTAAGGCAATGTATAAGGAATTTAAAGTAATTTTATTGCGTTCATCCCGATGTTCTGTTGTTTCGGTAGCAATATTTGCCCTCATCCGATCCCCACTAACCATAGACCCTGAAAAAATCATTGAAATGACAATGAAGATACAGCCAACCGTGCCTGAAACTAAATAAATTTTTTCCATTCCCCATAACATTATCGATATCAAAACACCGCAAAGTGATAAGAAAACACCAATTAATACATATTTCACCCCATATCCCCCCCTACGTTATTTTACGTTTGATTACCATTTTCTGTTTCATTTTTTTGTAATCATTTCTAAGGTTTTTTTTATATTATACACACTAAGAATAGGTATGAATGGTTTTAATGACAACTTCAAAAAATAAGCTTATTCAAGATTCAGATTTTATCGGCTCTAATTCTCCTCCAAATGAATCTGTTATTCCTTCCTCGAACCAACAAATTGAACCAGCACTAATGCCTGTTAAAAGGATTCCCCCATGCCAAGCTGTCTTAAAAATGCATCTAACGACCACAAATATCTTTTTCCATAATAAAACTTTCTAAATCTCGAGTTGGAGGTAAAAAAAGTGATAAGCGGGACGGAATACATTGATGTGAGTTAAAAAAAGAATTAAACTATGCAATATAATTTTCTGAGTCTCCGCTTGCATTAGGAACAAAGCTGTTAGATTGCTGTAAAATATATGTATCCTTTTTCATTTTATTACTGGTGTAGGTATACTATTTCTCCAATCCTTAATAAATGAGGATTGGTGAGGATTAAGATTTAAAGGTATTTCATCTCTCGATAAAAAGTACAGTTCGCTACTTTCATCATTGATTTGTAAAGTACCTTTATAATCGCTTGAGTAAAAAATTATTTGAACACTAAAAACTTTATCTCCATTTGAGTACTCTGCAAAACCATTTTTACCAGAATATAATCCAAACAATGTAATATTGTTCAGGATAAGATTTGTTTCTTCAAAAACTTCCCTTTTAACAGTCTCTTCAAAAGTTTCTCCGATTTCCAAGATACCTCCTGGGATTCCCCAAATATCACCGTCAGTCCTTTTTTGTAAAAGAATACGCCCCCTATCATCTTCAATTATTGCTCCACAGCCAATAGTCAATAGAGTTTCCTGCCCGATCATTTGTCTCATCGTTTTAATGTAATCATTCATAATTGATACCCTCTTTCCTTGTTGTAGATCCCTAAAACATTCTTTTTCACAATTAAAGACTAAAATAACCATAAACATCCTTATTTTACATTATTCCTTCGGATATAAATACACAGGGTTCAAATACAAAAAAGCAAGGCCCAGATTACATAAAAAAATGAGCCCTGCCTATATTTATTTTCCTTCCTTATTACTTAATTTTTGAATCTCGAGTAGTTCAGATATCGTTACAAATTTATATCCCTGCTCTTCAAGCTCTAGCAAGATTTTTTCTAATGCTTTCACAGTCTGCTCACGATTTCCACCGCCATCATGAAATAACACGACACTTCCAGGCTTAGCACCTTTTAACACAGTATTGACAATTTTCTTTTCTCCAGGATTTTTCCAATCAAATGTATCTAAATGCCATGACCACATGACAACTTTATACCCTTCTTTTGATATTGCATCAATCATGGAATCCGTGTATTGGCCTTCAACGGGTCTAAATAAAACAGGGACATAACCTGTAATACCATAAATTGTTGCATGTGTTTGTTTTATTTCTTTCATCAAATTGGAAACATTCGTTCTAAAAGGATGCGTATATGTGTGAATGGCTAGTTCGTGACCTTCTTCATGTATACGTAAAGCAAGCCCTGGATTTTTTTCTGCATTTTCACCCACAATAAAGAATGTGGCCTTTGCATTGTACTTGTCTAATATATCTAAAATGTCAGGTGTGTACTTTTTATGAGGACCATCATCAAAGGTTAAGGCGATCACTTTCTCATCCGTATTAATATCCCACAAAATTTGTCCTGCCTCTTCATAATACTTCCTTCCCTTATCTGCAAAAGATTTTTCATTAACAAAAAATAAAAATAACCAGAAAAAGCATAATGTAATCAGCAGATAGTATTTCCTCAAGTTTTCACCTCCTGCAAATAATTATTTCTAATCATTATTATTTGAGGTTTAAACTAAAAAATGCTTTTATTTTTGTTCTTTTAATTGTATATAAAACCAATAACAATCCAAATTGAATGTAAATAACGCTACACATTCTAATCCTAAAAATGTTATATTATTTGGAAGGAGTGTGATTATTTTGATAATAACGGTGAAAGAAGAGGATTTCGAGTTTAACAGCTCCAATCTAAGTCAAAGGTGTTTCGAAGCACTCATTCAAATCTATAAGATAAGAATGTCCGAAGAAACTAATATCGGTGTAAAAGAACGTTTTTATGAAGAACTTACGGAAGGCCAAAGAGCATTATTTATGTTTTATGTTTATTATAACCATATTAGTAAATCTCTTATCGAATTTTATTGGTGGAGGATGATGAATCTTTTCTTTTACTCCTGGAGAAAATTGAACGGGAGCTGAAACAACATAATCACCCTACTTTATTAGAAAATTTTACAATCACTCGCGATGAATTAAATCATAACAAAGAGCTCCATGCATCATTTGAATCGCTATATGCAATATTCGAAAACATTTATCCAACTACTATAGAAAAAATAAATACTTTGATCGAAAAGAATTTACAAGACTTTATACAAATTGAAAAGTAAGGAGTATTTTTCATGGCAACTATAGAAGATTTTGTGAATCTTGATATTAGAATTGGTACTGTTATCCAAGCCGAAGAACTTACACAAGCAAGGGTTCCTGCTATTAAAATGAAAATTGATTTTGGAGAAGATCTTGGCATTAAGCAATCCTCTGCTCAAATTACAAAACGCTATACGCCAGAAGGAATTATGAATACGCAAGTAGTAGCGATCGTTAATTTCCCTCCCCGTCGTGTGGCAGGCTTTAAATCTGAAGTTTTAGTAATTGGCGGCGTTCCTGTAGAAGGAGATGTGATTTTATTAGCTCCTGATCAGCCTGTACCAAACGGAACTAAAATTAGTTAATGCTAGGATTTTGTGATAAAAAATGAAACTATGTCACAGGCACAAAACTAGCCTTAATTTCTTCTACATCATATATATAATAATGTAAAGCTAATTTTGCCTTATACCTCCTGATTTGATACTAAGGGTCACTAATGTGGCCCTTTTATTATTTTGTAACATCTAAATTATAAGAAGAACAAATTCCCTAAATCGAGAGGATCATAGAAAATGAAAATTTATTATGATTGGTGCTACATCATTAAAATCTTCCAATAAAAAATAGAAAGGAGCGTGATAATGAAGAGAAAAAGGAGAGAACATTATGAAAAACAGACAGGCCACAACTAATGACTATGAAACTATTATAAATCTTTGGGATAGATCCGTTACCAAAACCCACGATTTTTTAAGTTTAAAAGATAAGGAAGACATTAAACAGGAAATTCCTATGTATTTCCCACATCTTGATGTGAGACTTTGGTATGTGGAAAATGAATTGATAGGTTTTTCTGGGACGAATAATCAGCACTTAGAAATGCTATTTTTAGAACCTGCTGAGATTGGAAAAGGTTATGGAAAACAATTAATACAACAACTCATTAGAGATTTTAATATAAGGTCTGTTGATGTCAACAAAGACAATGAAAGCGCAAAGATGTTTTATTTGAAAAACGGTTTTACTATTGTTAGTGAAGAACCAACAGACAGTTCAGGTCGCCATTATCCAATACTTCATCTAGTCTTAACGTAATTAGCAGAGGCCATCCCGCTACTTTATTCATAGGCTATGTTAAATTTTAATATTGATTTTCATATTAAAAAGTTTAGGGATACCTAAATGGTTCCCTAAATTTTTAATAATAATGCCATTTTGAATATGGGCTTAGATTTGAATTAAGATAATTTAGATACTGAATTTTGAAAGACTTAAACTATCATAGGTATCTGTCATTTCTTTTTGGTGTTTTTATTACTACGACGATCGACAAAAAAGAACCAAGCTAGTTAATTATCAAGATATTTGGTAGCCACACCTTTAAAGCTTGTCTATCCATTTGTTTCAAATAAAAGCATACCTTTAAAAAAGTTTGATCAAAATATTCCCTAAACTTTATATTTATTAATGAATATCATGTAACTTCATTTTTTCCAATTCTTTCTTTCTTTTATTTTTTAGAGATTCCCTTCCTTTAGCCCAAGTTCCTAATAAAAACAACGTACCAGCAACTGCAACTTTAATGAGTGAAGATGTATTGACATTTCCCGTTCTAATTATCCACCATCCAAAAATAAAAACTAAATACAGAATAGGTACAATTGCTCCAAAGTAAACGTTGGCTCTTCTAGATAAAAAAGATTGAACTCCTATTATTACAATGGCTATTAAAATGGCTATCAACCATTTATAATTTGGATCCATTATTCATCATTCCTTTCGCTTTTATATTTATCAATAATCATTTTTGCCGTCTCTAAACTCAACCGTTCATCAATAACCAAATTTTTAATCATATTTACAAACTCCAGGTCTTCAGTATTGCTATTCAGTTCAATTTTTTTAATTAAAGTATCTAATTTAGTCCTTACAGTCGGATATGAGACACCATAAATTTTAGATATATTCTTTAAAGACCCAGAATTTATTATAAATTTTCTTATAAATTCAACAGATTCTTTATCTAAAGATAAAATCCAAGATGGTACTTCATCACGGTTCATATCACCCCTCCTTTTTAACAATGTTAAATAATAATTAAATAAAATTCAAGTAATTATTAATATTATTCATTTTTTAAGGTTATTTTAAGCAAAACAGTTTTTTAGACGTAGAAACTTTCCGTTGGGCTAATGCTAGGTTTATCATTTATTCAAATGTTTTGTGGAATTATTGTCGTTTAAATGGGCATTGTTTTAAAAAATGTTGATCATCTGTAAAAGCATGGACTTGTCTTAATTATAGTAGGAATCTTAGGAGGCTGCCGGGTGGATATTTAATTGGTTTATACTTGTAGGCTAAGAAGCAAAAAAGCACTAACATGCAAACCGTCAGTGCCTCCTCGTATTAAAACGACCCTTATTACTTCACTTTTGAAAGTGTCATACCATCACCAATTGGAATAATAATCGACTCTAATTGAGGGTGGTTCGCTACTGCTTCATTGAATTTCTTCATTATTTCCGTATATCGTTTTGGTTTGGCATTTGGATCTGCCACACTTCCTGCAGCAAGCACATTGTCAGTAACTATGATTGCATCGGGATTTGCTAGCTGTACACAGTAATTTAAATAGTTTTCATAATTATCCTTATCAGCATCGATAAAGAAAAAGTCGAATCGCTCATTTCTTTGTACTAGTTTTTCAAGACTTTCCAATGCAGGTCCTGTTATATAGGTTACCTGTTCACCAAAACCAAAATCTAATTGATTCTTACTTCTTCCCTACATTACACACTTGCATATTTTTTTAATTTCCTGAACAACCAAAAAAGCGTTAACCCTTTTCGATTAACGCCCCCCTAAAGCTGAACAAAGTTCTACCAACCTTTAAAACATGTTTTTTCAGTCTCTTCTTATAATTAATTACGTATTTGTTTGAAAATCTAATACGCAATACCTACACGCGATTTCACATATTCTTTACTCTGAATTTGTAGATAGGCAAACTCTGCGGTATCTGCTACAGATATTTCTATCCCACCATCCGGTAAAAAGTCTCGTTCGATACGATAAGTGCCCGTATATTCACCATCCGGTAAGTATGTCGGACAGACGATTGTCCAATCAGTATTAGAGTTTTTCAATAAATGATAGGCTTTATGATGCTCCTCTGCCGCAAAGGTTGTTTTTCTTTTTGATTCGCTCGATTGATAACGTAAAATACTTGGTGTCAATCGACTTTGTAGAATACTAGCTGTTCCGACAGTTATCATTCTTTTCACATGCTCTTTTTCCATTGCATCAAGAATTAGCGGCATACTTTCAGTTAATGTATTTGTGCCATCAGTGTTTAATGCACTAATTACAATATCTACATTCTCCATGACCTTTGCTATATCTTGTTTTTCTAAAACATTTCCTTGTACAATATGTAAATTTTCATCATTTATTTTTAGCTTATTTGGGTGACGAACTAAAGCTGTAACGCTATGTTTATCTCGTAACGCTAGGGAAACAATATGGCTACCAACGCGTCCAGTGGCACCTAAAACTAAAATTCTCACTATGATCACCTCTTTTCTTGATTATAGCATACAAATGTTCTGTAACGATTTAGAGGTCTCTTATCCTTAAGCGTTGTTAATGAACATCAGTAAGTCTGATATTAACGATAAATAGCTGAAGATCATTAGTTTCCGCGATACTATTGACGATATTTTGGATTTCGCTTTCTGTACTCTTTTCGAGTTTATCTAAATTATGTAATTGTATCGTTATTAGTTGATTGCTCGGAGTTTCAATTAAGTAGCCGATTGTACTATCTGGAAAATAGCCTGCTGCTCGTAACGCTACTATAATTTTTTGTGTGAAATTCGTGCTTTGTAATTTTTCACCAATTTCTTCACTATAATTTGTATCGGGATTTTTTTGAATGGGTCTTTCATATGAAGGTTGATTATATTTTAGCAATGCTGCAGTTACTAACATCAAGGAAAATAAAATAAAAAGGCCTTTTATTAATCCTCTCATATGTTCTCTCCATTTCATCTTTTTAATAGAATACGCTTATCATATTAAATAATGAATGAGTCTCACTGGCCCAATATGAAATATTTGTTTAATAATCCCCATAATATTTGCCAGACTAACATTTAGATAGCCTAGCAAGGGGACAATATTTACCTTAATCGTTTATTCGTTTACGATTACTTTCACAACAGGTTCTAATTTTCCTACATATGCATCCCCAACATAATCAACATCTATTACTATAGCTCGTGGCACGAAACGTTGAATGCTTTCCAAAAGACGTGCGGTGTTACGTCTTTTGACAAGCTGGAAAGGTGGAAGCGTGTCTAGTCTTAAACCAAAATCTCTGTAAAAAGGGCAAGATATTACGAAAGTAGATAATATAAAAGCTACATTTTGTAATATTTCATCAACACCTGTAGCATTAAAATCAATATTGCTTGTGGCGGTCACTTGATGTGTCATCCTATCAACCTTTCTTCTACGATACATGGAAAGATGTTAGTAATCTTTCTTAATATGAGCTTTTCATCGAAAAACGAGCACTTAGTTATTTATGCTAAATGCTCAAAAGTTATGAACAAAGCACACATTCTCTATTGTATGTATACAATTCAATGTATCGTTAAACAATTGCACAGTGTCAGGTTCCACATTCATCCCGCTTTTATCATTGGATTTCACATTAAAACATTTTTATTTTATTAGTGCGTAATAAATTACATACAACCAACTTAAACAACCATGGATGATTGCCCATATAATGGAATGATTTACACTCCAGGAAATAGTAATGGCCAATACGGAGCCAAAACTAATTCCGCTCTTAATAACTGTTTTGTTTTCCATTTTCCTCACCTTCTTTACTTTGCTAATTTCAGAAGTTTGCCTCCTCATCATTATTCCTCCTAATCATGTCATCAATAGACGTTTGTTTGTAACATCTATCTTATGATTTATGATTTCACTGCTAATAAAAATCGCAATGAACACGCCATTCTTGTAGTTTTGGATTAAAAAAGAAATAGAAATTTCCATTATCGACGATATTGAAATGTGCCTTCTCGTCTGAGGCAATCTGTAATACAAAGGGAAAGTCCTCACCGTAATCATGACCACTTTGACAAAACGCTGGATAGCCACCTATTTTATGAATAGCGTGTATTTCCTCTACAATATCATCGAAGTATTCAAAATCCTCCTCGTGCTCTAACCTTAAAATTTCATCCTCCACATCAGATGGAATCCCACCTCCATCCCATGTCGGATAATCATTATCAATATGTTTTGGAATAAGTGGAAAAGCGCGAATACGGTCATGCTGCCAATTTTGCTGGATTAACCCTTCTATAGAGGTATATGCTCTTATTTCAAAAAAACGGCTAAGATCATCTTCTATGAGGTGATCAAATATTTCATCATTGATAAATAATGTTAGCAGCTCAATATGCTTTAGTGACGCAGGCACAAAAGAAAGGTCCTTTAAAAATAAGGTCGCTAGTGGCTGAAACCCTTGTGGCCTCTGTTCCTCAGGTAAAGACCATCCAACATAGCCAATCCAGCTTTCTAGCAGGTCATATGTAGGTCTAAACCCACCTGTTTCAAAAATCGTTGCCTGTCTCACTAGCTGTGCCTTAATATCATCAATTCCCATTAGCTGATCCCTCACTTCGACAAATACAATCTACGACATGATCATTAACCATTCCTGTTGCCTGCATAAATGAATAGCAAATCGTACTTCCAACAAATTTAAAGCCGTCTTTTTTTAATTGCTTGCTCATTCGTTCACTAATTTCTGTTGTAGCAGGTACATCAGCAATGGACGACCATTCATTGCTAATCGGCTGATGATCCACAAATCCCCAAATATACTTAGAGAAGGAGCCATATTTCTCTTGTATCCGTAGAAAGGCTTGAGCATTCGTCACAACACTAGCAATTTTAAGCTTATTACGTACGATGCGAGAATCCTGACGAAGCTCCTGTAGCTTGTCATCCGTATAAAGTATGATTTTCGAAGCATCAAATTGATCGAAAGCTGCCCGGTAGCCCTCTCTTTTTTGTAGAATTGTCCACCAGCTAAGTCCAGCTTGTGCCCCCTCTAAACAGAGCATCTCAAATAAATGCTGATCATCATAGACGGGAATACCCCATTCTTTGTCATGATACTCAACATATAAAGGTTCATCTAACTTGACCCATTCACATCTTTTCATTTATATATCCTCCATTTTATGTATTCATTTATCCCTATTATACAAAGCCAGCCTTTTTGTGTATTTTCCTTTATAGTAACGGTTTAAAACCCAACACTTTCAAACAGCTACTTGATTTCAGGTTTTGTTTTATAGGCTTTCATATGATAATTAATTTTATAGAGCTCCGAAATTATGATTCTTCCCATCGTCCTTCAATACTCTAAATACATCCTTCACAACAGTTGCTATGTGCAGTAAAAAATAATGCGTTTGGAACACTGTAATCGTATCAAAAAACTAATCTGTGTACGAAATGCTTGAAACACTTGCTTTGGCCACGATCACTTTTCCATTTCCACATCCATACTATAGATTTTACCACTTGGATTAATATTCGATAAGGATTGAAGTGTTTTTCCACCTCCACAGCCAACAATTAATACAAGATCACCATCATTTATGGCTTCCTGTTTCATTAGCCAAGTATTCATACTACTATGCCCCTTATTCAAAATTCGTAGCATCATTGAGCCTATGAATCCTCTTGGGTTGTTAGCTTGTACAATTAATCGTTGGAAAAGTGTCATTTCAAATTTCCCCTTTGTCATTTTCACTTTCAAAAATTTGTTCCGAACTAAGGATTAAGATGTCTTGTGTAGCTAACCTTATTAAGGCTGTTTCCTTACTTTGATCAGTAGCACCCGCGACTGCATCCCCCACAACAGTTACAGCAAAATTTCTAGCTAGAGCCCCTTCCACTGTTGCAGTTACACAGCCTTCTATAAAAACGCCCGTTACTATTAATTCGTGGATGCCATTATTGTTTAAATACTTCATTAAGCTAGGATTACTAAATGCATCCGCTTTATTTTTTGAAAAATACACCCCCTCAGCTTTTAATAATCGTTTATCCATTTCCGCACCTTTACTCCCTTTTAATGCAGTGAATTTTCGTAAAAGGTTGGAAAGTACTTGCTTTCGCTCAAATTCATTCCTAATATAGAGGATAGGGACATTTGATCTTTCAGCTCTTTTTATCAGGTCATTAATGCCTTTTAAAATGGGCTCAATTTGATGCTTTGCCACAGGCATTCGGGCTTGATTACTAAGGTAATCATTTTGAATATCGAGTACCATTAACTTATTTTTACGTTCTTAAAAAGCAAAAAGTTTCAATTTTTACCATTTTAAACAAAGGAGACTCAATATGATTAAACAAGCCAATAGAGAAGATGTTCAAACAGCATCATTTTTAGCACTTCAACTCTGGCCAAATCATACGTTAGATGAATTTAACGATGAAATGGCGCAACTAATAAATGCTGAAAACGCTACGATTTTCCTGGCATATGTGGATGATGAAGCAGTCGGTTTTGCACAATGTCAACTCCGAACAGATTATATTGAAGGTACCCACTCAAGCCCAGTCGGCTATTTAGAAGGACTCTTCGTAAAAGAACACTATCGGCAGAAAGGCTTTGCAAAGCTTCTGATTGAGAGTTGTGAGCATTGGGCTAAACATAAAGGATGTCTAGAATTCGCTAGTGATTGTGAAATGCAAAATCTCGAAAGTCTAGCAGTCCATCTTAAATTAGGTTTCACCGAAGCAAACCGCATTATTTGTTTTACGAAGGAATTATAAAAATGAGGTGATCCCCCTACGGAATAACCTTATTCGTTATTTTTGTTATCTGCGAGTATATAGACAGTTAATATTGCAAAAAAGAAAAAAATCACAAGTGCTTTTTTACACACTTGTGATTAATATTTGTTCGATATATAAAGGATCTATAACAGGAACACAAACCTTAAAAGTCCTTTTATTTTGGCTATTATATGTACTATTTATTAATTTAAATATGTATTGGCTGAAATGTTTCTTTCGCGCTCGTCCATTACTAGGTGGATAATAAATGCAAGTTGTTGCTCTATTCGCTCATTGTTAAGATACATAATGTTCGCAATTGCTTTTTTTTGTTTTTCTTCTAATCCTACCTTCTCAAGCAATAACATAATTTCTTCTTTCGAAAGCCCAAACATACTTTTTTCACCTCCAATTTAATCATTTATTATTTTATAATCATTATTCACTTTTCTCAAACAGCGAACTAATACAACCATTCCATGACCTATTTTCACTAATTATAGGATAACACATGGACTTAATTAATCCAAATTTTACTTTATTTTAATAAAATTCCAACTTCTACAAAAAAACATTATTATTCAATAATAATTTTCAGTGAAGGATGTGTAACGATTTTTGATATTTATTAATTCTATTATAAAAATATCAATCCCATTTGTCGAATTTTAGTATTCTACAGCACGGCTTATAAGTCTAAATACGAAAGCATGTTTGAATGAATAAGGACAACAAATAAAATGCTCATTTTTTTAATACATTTTTATCTTTATTATACATCATCTGTCGTTACACATTGCTTTTAGCTCACAAAAAAAGTAATTTCAAAATAATCGAAACTACTTATCCTTCTTTTGTATTCGGTTAATTTACACTGTTTTGTTAATATTACTATCCGGGGCATTAATGTTAAATTTTTGTAAATTTTCAACTGGTATTTGTAATTTTTCATCCATTTTTTTGGATACCAGCTATTTTTGTTAATATAACATTCTTTGTCTTGTCACTAGTATTGACTGGCAAATTAACTATTCTCGACGTTGTATCAGTCTTCCATATTGTCTTGTTAGTATACCCTTCGATAAATAATTGGCTCTTCCCCTGTACAATAGCCGGTATTTTTACAGCCGTTAGATCTGTATACACCATCTCAAGTAAAGATTGATTGGACATCGCTAAAAATGGGCGATCTGCTTTATCAATCGTACAATGCTCAATACGCCCGATTGACTTATCAGACCAAACTATTGCATATTTACCTTCATAACAGTTGCTAAATTCACTATTCGTAACTTCAAAAATAGCATCAATACAAGTAATCGCATTTCCGCTAATGTGGTCAAACGTACAATTATCTGTAAAGAGTCGAGCATTATTTATATAAATATGATGACTTTCAAGCTCTTGAATTATTGTATTCTGCAGCGTAATTTTGGCGTGATCATTGCCATAAATACCACCTGCCTGCCCAAATTGGATCTTACACTGATTGAGCTTTAACCCGCTTGAGTCAATAATAAAGTGAAATTGTGGGTGTTCTTGGAGATCACACTCTGTCATCGATACATCGGCTTCGTTGACAATCGTAACGCCTGTCGCCCTTCCCTTATTTATCCTACATGTACGAAACTCCGCTTTACTATTTTCAATTAACAACTGAGACTTCACATGACGCTGGATCTTACAATCATACATGATCGCCCTAGATTTCTCACCAACATATAGCCCGTTTCCTACTCCATCAGAAAAGATAGAATCTGTCACCATCAATTCACTTTGATGAACAACCAGTTGCGTGTCTTGATGATGCTTGATTTCACAGCCATCCATCGTTAGTTTCGAGCTATCAAAAACTTGCACCCCTACATCTTTCCCTTGGTGAATAAGTGTATTGGTCATTGAAATTGAACTGAAGGCTGCTACAATTTGTGCCTTTTTATGTCCATGAATTTCACAATCCACAAGCTCCATTTTTACATCACGCATTGCATAAATGCCATTCGTTTGCCCTTCTAACAGCATACAATTAGTTAATGCGATTTCACTATTTTGCACATTAATTTGAGCTTTAACATGATGCTGGATCGTTGTATCCACTAGAATAACGCTTGAGCCATTATCAATACTTAAACCAAAATGATTGATTGGGCTTGCTAAAATATCGACATTTTTCATCATTAAACTACCGAAACTTACGGTCACTTGTGTCTGCACCATTTGTTGCTCAATGACACAGTTTTCTAGCTGTAAATCTCCCTTTACATAAATACCCTGCCCTTGAGTAAAACGCAGGTTTCGCATATTTACAAGTGTCTGATAGCGGATAAACACGCCACCTTTAATGGTCACATTCCCCACTCCATAAAGTGTCAGCCTTTTGGAAATTTCGAAGCTTTCTTCATATATTCCATCCCGGATTTCAATCAAATCCCCCGACTCTGCCTCTTGAATCGCCTGCCCAATACTTTGGTATCGGTGCATAATACTTCTCTTTACAACAAGTGTCGCCATCTCTACACTCCTATGTCGGTTTTCTTTTATTTATATCCCCATTGAACTTCCTATTATTCAATTTTGTACAAATAATTTACAATCGATTCTTTTATAGAGGGTAGATAATACATATATTTTCTATTTCATCCTTCTAAAGCAAACTAAAAAACCAGCAATTAAACAATTTTCTCGTCATTGCTGGTTTAACTGATTTTAAATTTTCGGTGCAGCTACTTATGATTCCGTAATAAATGCAAGTCCAGAATTACAATAGACATAATTACAATTTAAATTTCCTAACAAGGTCGTTTAAACTCTCTGCCATTTGTGCTAAATTGGCTGATCTATTATTGATTTCATCCATAGAGCTGGCTGCTTGTTCGATTGTTGCAGAAGTTTGCTGTATGCCTGCAGCGGATTGCTCCGAGACAGCGGCAATTTCGTCCACTGATTTATTAATATTGACAGTGCTTTGTACTACGTCTTCTAGCTTTGTCGTCATGCTGTCAATGTTTGCTGACATTGAGTAAACAGCTTCTGCAATCTGGCTGAATGTTTCATTTGTGGAGGCAATTTGAGTTGTGCCTTTTTCAACCTCTTCGTAGCCATTTTCCAATGAGGATGTCACCGTGTTTGAATCTTGTTGAATTTTTTGTACGATGCCTGTGATATCGTCAACCGAGACTGCTACTTGTTCAGCAAGTTTACGAACCTCATCTGCAACGACCGCAAATCCTTTACCATTTTCTCCAGCTCGAGCCGCTTCGATCGCTGCATTAAGTGCCAGTAAATTCGTTTGTGCAGCAATACCCTGTATCACTGCCACGATTTTTGAAATGTCCTGAGTTTGTTTACTTAGTTCGTCCACCTTATGAACTGCATCCTTCACAATATGATGAATGGATGTCATTTGCTCAGTAGATGCGTCCATTAAATCTTGGCCATCTTTCGTTAAAGCCATAACATTTTGGGAATACTGCTGAACATCCGTACTGCTATTATTGACATCTGTTATCTTTAAGGTGAATTCTGTCATTGTTGTAGCTACATCTGATGCATTACTTGCCTGCACTTCTGTACCACTCGCGATTTCAGTGACTGTGTCAACAATTTGTGCCGTAGCCGTTTTCACCTCTGTCGCTGATTGCATAAGCTCTTCACTATGCGCAGCTACATCATTAGACACTGTTTGAATTTGCTTTAATAAACGGTTCAAAATATTGGACATCGTATTAGTTGCTTCTGTAAGCCTCCCTACTTCATCTTTGGAATTCACCACAAGTGCAGGCTCACTTAAATCACCTTCAGTAATTCGTTGCATACGATTTGTCACAGCGATGATTGGTCTAGAAATGATTCGAGCACTTAATAATGCAATCACGATGGACACGATAACAATCACAATACCGACGATTATACCTGTAAGCTGCTTAGTCTCCCCTGCACTGACAATGTCTGCACCAGTCGCATTAATCGATTGCTTACGATGCTCTGCTAACCCCTCAAAGCCTTCACGTATTTCCGTCGCCTTATTACTCATAGTTGCTAAATTTTTCGTCGCTTGTTCAATTTGGCCTTGATCATAAACAGTAAATACTTCTTTTTCAATATAACTGCTCCATTCTTTAGCCATTTCCGCAAATTTGTTGAAATCACCTGTCTCTGATATTACTAAACGTTGTTTCTCATTCTCATCCGCACGCTTTACATTATCTTCAAAAATTTTCTTATACTTTTCATCACCAGAAAGTACATAACCTCTAGCTGCTGCAATTCTTAGCCCTATCGTCTGAGCTTCCTCATAATCTGTAATTAGTAATTGCATTTCTTCATCAATAATTTGTTCCGTTGCGCTGTTGCTTTGGTTGACTGCATAAAAATTGTAACCAATGTATAAAATCACTACTGCTACTACAATGCTAAAGGAAAAAACGATTCTTTTACTAATTGACTTAAAATTCATTTCAAATGCTCCTTACTTTCCAAATGCAATCTAATGTGCATTGTCATAATTTGCACACCATTAGTAATTTAACACTCTTGAGCCAAGTTTGGATTGATTTGGAATTTTAACTAGATTAAATGAAATAACTAGTTGATTTTCATGTAATTTTTAGCAGATAATAATTTCCATAATTTTTGGACAGATGGACTAAATAGAAAATTACACAACAGGACTTTTGACACGCAAAAGGAACAGCCTCAAAAGTAGACTGTTCCTTCTATTTAAATATTAATCCCAATAATTAAACATAACATCTCCGATTGTTTTACTATCAAAGTGTGAAATGTATTTCCATTCTACCTCCGATAAACTGTGCAACTCCTTATCCTGCATCAACAATGTGTTTAGTGTATCGGCAGTAAGGCATTTACGCATCGGAAAATATTTGTGCAATTGAGCTTTTGTTAAAAATTGAAAGCTTAACTCTTCATCAAACTTTGCAAATGCAATATAAGGCGTCAGCCTATGATGAATGATCGTCAAACGCTCATCTTCCAGTTGAATCACCGCTTGCATATAAATAAAATGAGGCTGATCAATAAATTGTAGAGCTTTTGCTCGTTGTTCACTTGTAACTAAATGATAAACCATCGACTGGAAAGATCGCATATCCTGTTCAATGAGATGGTCTGCATCAAAACCTGAAATCCCTTTCGTTAATCGCAACGAATCACCCCTTTATTATTGTGTCTATATGACCTTCTAGTAAAGATAGGCAGATTCCTTCAATAAGACTCTATTTTCTTGTTATTTGATAGTTAATTTCTAAAAAAGGTAGACCGAAAATACGCATTTTGTGCACAGCCGTTAGTGTTGTTTCATCTTCTGCCTTTATCTTAAAATGCTCCTGTAAAGGTAGTTGAAATAAAAAATGATTGATGGCTAAATAAATCCCAGCATCCCCATCGAGATTACTCGTTAAATATAAAGCACCATTCTCATCATATAAATGTAACACGCCAATCATTGTTGAAAAAGGCAGTGGAAGTGCAATATTCATATAGCTGGTTTGTCCTGTTGTATGCTTTGAATAGATTGCGACAAAGGTTGTTTGTTTGTCTATTTTACGAATCCAGGCACGTGGAGATGGACGTCCATCGTATAGCTCATCAACTTTAACAACCTTTCCTGTCATCTCAATTTGCTTACTGGAGAAGGGTAAATTCAGCTGTTGCATGAAGCGACTTAAGCCTTGATAAATCAAAGCAAACGGTTTAAACCAGATTTTCCACCTTACAGATGCCATTAAACGATACTGATTTGTTTCTTCATAAAAATGTGGAATGATGGGTGGCAGCTTTGTCGTATCCACAAAGTCACTAAGCGCATCGACTAAACCAGGGTGCGGGTCTTTTCGTTCTCGCAATTTCCCCCTAATTTGGCTTACTGGAAAATGGAATGGTTGAAATTTAGTTTCGGGAATAGCTATAGCCCAAGCTAGTACCCCTACACTACCGAAGAAAATACCATTCATAAATCCATGAAATTTTAGCATTTCTGGTATCCCTACATAGCCAAATGCATACATAAATGACCATATTATCGTGATACATAGTGACCCATAAGAAATGCGTAATAGTAAACCTTGTCCACGAGGAAGTTTCGTTTTTAAAGCAAGGAAAAATAAACTGTAAATCGCCGCGATATAAAGTGTCACTGAAATAATTTCTATTATTGTAGAGAACGTTATACCTATTGCAACAAGAAGTGGACCTGTCAATAATATAACAACGACTGCATTGTACCATCTACTCTTATGTATTCGCCCAAAAAGACCTATAGAAATAGTTAATAAACAAGCTGAATAATGAAAATGGATGGCTGTTAACCATGTTATTAACGATGAAAAACCTGTATCGATGTTTGCGATAAAAGCAAAAAACCATAGTCCACCGATCAATATATAAATAAGCCCCACGTCAATTGATATCTCCGCCATGTTTGTAAAGCCTCGCTGTAAAAATCGCTTCACACCTTGTATAGCTATAAACGCCGTATAAAGAACATAAATAAGTACGAGAACGATTGCTATCCAACCTTCAGACCACCAATGTAACAACGTAATAGCAAGCATCATCGCGACAATAATAGCATCGCCGGCTTTGTTAAAGGAAATGACCATTTTCACCATCGCTGGAACAAAGATCAGCTGTGCAACTGTGAGTAGCAACATATATTCAGGCTGCGGGCTAAACAAATAACAAACGACCGACAGCATAAGCCCTAATAGCAGGACAGGACTACTTAGATTGTTGCGTAAATTCACCAGCATACATCATCAGCCTCCCTATTATTGGATTATGAATGGACACATGAATCGTAAACACATTTCTTTTGTCATCAAATCCTTCCTCGACGATAACACGCCCCTCTAATATTTTGGGTATTGAACATTCTATTTTGGAAACTACAAATCGTTGGACTCCGGAGCGAATGACCAATTTCCCCTCACCCGTCACCGCAAAATGCAAATCTGAATAAAAAAGAGCTGGTGATCCTAAGTAATCTTTCACTATTTTTCGGATTGGATCAATCGTCATTCTCGCATCAAAATGTCTAGTGCTGTTTGAAAAATGGAAAGTACGCTCCCATAACACTTCAAGTTCCCCATTTGGTAATACTCGACAAGTATTACAAATTGAGAATGGAACATCGTCGCCTGATTCTGGAAACAGGAATCTAGTTTTGGAGGCTATCGCATAAAAAGGACGCAGCCACTTTGCACCAGATTGAATTTTATGCATCACGCCAGTAGCATAAAAAGGCTGATCTACTGGTAACATATAACGCTTCTGTAGCATTGGATGGAGTCGAATAAAGTCCTCCCCTAATAAAGTTTGATAAATCGTCATGCTGTTCCTCCTCGCTTTCGTTTACAGCTTTTGGCACTCGGCATATCTTTACTTAAAATCAACCCGATAATGGACAATACCCACAATGCTACATTAAGTGTTACAGGATTAAATGGAGCAGAAGCAATCGTTTTATCTGCTAGAACGGCACCCAATGTTAAAAATGGAAAAAGCAATATTTGCACGCCAAACAATAAACGCTTTCCTCGAGGCAATAACCAACAAAGTGCAAAGATGATCTCTGCAAGTCCAATCCAGTTTACGATTTGGCTAGTGTTACTCTTAGGTGATCCTGCTAGTTTTTGCAATGTTGTAGATTTGTTCGCTGCAACATTTCCGCTCGGCTCGATGGCAGATCCGCTCTGCTCAACGCCCGATCCATTCAACTGACTATAATCCCCGCCTAGTAATTCCTCAATCATCATCACCTCAGTAGGATGTTGTACGATAATTTTCGGTACAAGACCGTGGTACAACCACACGAAACAAAAAAGCACACTGATAAGCATTGTTAAAAAGAAGCGACGATACTGAGAAAAAGGATTTTCTCCTTTTTCAAGCCATCTTTTTAAAACATCGAAACTAAGAGCTGTAGCCCAGCCCATTACGGGACGAAACACAGCATCAAATAATTTCCCTAGTTTCCCATAGCGAACATCATAATCATACTGAGTTAAAAATGTGAGCCCCTTGTCGTTAGGAATGTATTTCCAGTACCCTTTCCCCTGTGCAATTGGAGATATTTTTTGGGGTGTGCCAAAATGTAACGAAGATGTTTTCGTGCCATCTTTTTTATGATACTCTCCTTTACTCTCACCCCAGCCACTAACTGATATGCCCGGCATCACCTTCGTTTCATAGGTAAAGCGCTGAGGTTCTTCAGGAGATTTTTTATCGATATATGTAATAGAAGTAAAACGTAAATCCCATTGCTCATGCAGCTTAGGGTTTTGAGTATATTTCCAAGCCTCATTGATGGGTGTTCGTATATCCACCTCCACATAAATAGGCTTTTTCTTCATCTTTATATCCTCCTTCAAACAAACTTATTGGTTATTTAGTTTACTTTCTATAATCCTCCATAACCACCACTCTATTAATGGTATTATAGCAATAAATTAATTTTTCACCATAAATTGGACTTTACCCATTTAATTGGAACAGCACCATAACATAGGGTTGATTTGCATTCCTACTGAGCGCATTCGCACAGATAAAACTTTGTTACGTTAGCATTTCGCTTTTGCACAGAAAACTTCCGTTTCGCTCCAGGGTCTTGGACGAACACGGTGTTGGTCACGAAGGCGTTATAAAAGGTTTATCCGTCGTAACGAAGATCAACTAATATACATTGTAAAGTCTATAACTAATGTAATCTCCTGTTTTTTGGGAATGACCCACCAAATTCCCATAAAATAAAAAAAGTTGAATCGAAATGATAGTTTGCCAAGTCTAATAGTCAGAAGGAGGCGTTTTTCATTACTACACTGCAAGAATCACTAGTACAGTTAGCACAAAACGGAGATGAGCAAGCTTTTTATCAGCTTATTGAGCAGGAGCAACATAAGTTATATCGAATGGCTTATGTTTATGTCCAAAATGAAAATGACGCCGTAGAAGTTTTTCAACAGTCCATTATCCGTGCATATGAGGGCTTACCTCAATTAAAGGACCCTCAATATTTTTCTACCTGGTTAACGCGCATTATTATCAATTGCTGTAAAACCTATCTTGCCAAGAAAAACTCGGTACAGCTTGTAGAACCACATACATTAGAGGATTTTAAAAGTACATCACCTACCTATATCGAAGAAGAACTTGATTTATGGCATTCTCTCTGCGAGCTAGAGGAAAAATACAAAACGGTTTTACTATTACGTTTTTATCAGGACTACTCGGTAAAGAATATTGCAGTGATTTTACAATGTCCTGAGGGCACTGTAAAAACTCATATTCGCAGAGGCTTACAAGCTTTACGACAACAATTAAAGGGGGCATATATTGATGAATGGGTTCAATCCGTTGAAAGGAGTTATTAATGCGATTCCAATCCCCGAAGGACGTTTAACAGAAGTGTTACGTATTGAAGGGATGTCAAAAATCTTTCAACAAAAGCATCATACGGTCAATGCATTAAAAAATATCCATTGTACGATTTATGAAGGTGAAATGGTGGCCATTATGGGGACGAGCGGTTCTGGTAAAAGTACACTGCTCAATATGATTAGTGCCATCGATGAACCGACTGAAGGAGCGTTATTTTTATTTGGAAAGGAAGCGCATGATATTTATCAAGAGCCAAAAGCATCGAAATTTCGTAAAGAGAATATCGGTTTTATCTTTCAATCATTCCATTTGTTAAAGGATTTATCAGTTGAAGATAATATTGCGCTCCCCCTTATCCTCAATGATGTGCCAAGTAAAGAGATCAAAGTTCGTGTTCAGCAAATGATGGAGAAGCTAAATATTGCCGCCTGGGCAAAGCATCGACCAAATGAGCTTTCTGGTGGTCAAAAGCAACGGGTTGCTATAGCCCGCGCCATCATTGCAAATCCACCAATATTACTGGCAGATGAGCCGACTGGTGCATTGGATGTGAATACGACCGATGAAATTTTAGAGCTGTTAGTAGACTTGCAAAAAAATATGAATCAAACCATGTTACTCGTGACACATGACCCTTATGTGGCTACTTATGCAAATCGCGTATTATTCTTCCATGATGGTGCCATTGTGGACTCCTATCAAAATAAGCAAACTGCAGAGGATTTAGATTGTATTTTAGCAAGGTTCAAGCTTATTACTAGAGGTGATGTGTAATGTTTACGATGCGTACTATTGCTCTGAAGCTATTTCGTGCAGCGTGGGCCAATGTATTAACGAGTATTAGTATTATCACCATTTCTATTTGCCTTGTCATGACAATGAGTGTTTACATATGGAATGCCCATAGTCAAATGAAAGAAGACATACAAGCACAATTTGGCGAAATGGATTTAATGGTCGGCTATAACCCCGATCAAAACAGGTTGTTAACTTCACAGCAAATTGATAATTTCGAAGCAATGACTGGTGTTACAAAAGTTTCGAGTGTGTCACTTGCTCAAACATATGTTGAAAATGAGAAAAACACATCATTTTATACAGTTGGTGTGGAAAATGATGACTTAGTGAAAAGCCGCTATCATTTTAATGTCGATCTTGGTCCGAACGAAGTTGTGATTGCTGAAAATGTGGCACGTCTTTTTCACAAAGAGGTCGGCGATACGCTAAACGTTACTTTCAATAAAACGGTTGGAGACTCTGTTGAAGCAAATATAAGTAGCTTTACGATACTAGAAATCCTTCCACCCCTTAAAGGCACAGATAGTCCTAATTTTATCCTTATGCAAAATGATGAGTTGAAAACTTGGATGAATAATAGTAATGCACAAACAGCTGGTATGTTTGCACTCATTAAAACAGAAGATAATGTGGCTACCTTAGTGGGTACGGAATTGAAACAGCTTGATGAAACTTTACGTGTAGATGTTATGAGTGACTACGATGAATTCAAGAGAAATTTACAAGCATTAATCATTTTTATGGTTGTACTTTCATTCTTTATACTACTTATTTCAAGTGTTTTACTGCTATCAACATTCCAGCTATTATTTTACAAAATTAAAGAACAGCTTATGGTATTTCGTGCACTTGGCGCCTCCACAAAGCAAGTAGGACGCATTGTACAATTGCAATTATCTACAATCATTGGCTTCGGCGTATTGCTGGGGACAGCGGTCAGTTTATTGGTAATAAAAAGTTGGCTACCACAGCTCATTACCTTGATGAAAATGCCGGATTCAAAAACTGATTTACCGATGATCTTTGTGTTGGTAATTGCTATTGTAAGTTTTTTATTGCTACAGTTAATCACACAATGGCAAGTTCATAAAAGCTCAAGTCTATTACCTTTACAAATCGCAACAGAGAATGAAAATTTAAGTTTACGATGGACAAAATGGAAAACGATTGTTGTGAGTGGCGTTGCGTTCATATCACTATTCTTGTTTTTGAATGCTTATCAAGTCGGTAAAAATAGTGGCAAAGGTGCACTAATGATATTAATTGGTACATTACTTGTTAGTGGAATTTTCCTTTATATAATGCCATACCTCTTTACAGCACTATTCAAAATTACATTAAAGCCTATTCGTACTGTGCTCGGCAAAGAAGCATACTTAGCGTGTCAGCAGCTTATGCCACAAGTACGAAGAAATATGCCGATTATACTTAGTATTATCGGGTTAATGGTCATTTTAATATTTGGTAGCTCTTTATTTAAATCTGCTCAGCAAAGCTCCTATGAGTATATTAACTCACAATATGAAACATCGATTAAAATTGATAATGAATTAAATGACCCAACCATTACACCGGATCTAATAAATGAAATTGAGGCATTGCCGAGTGTGGCCTATGCCTATGCACGAAGTGAAGCACCTTGGATCGCGCTTGAAGGCGAAAATGGCTGGGAAGAAGGTAGTAACTTCGAGGCCGTTGATGTTGAAAAATACGTCCAATTAAAAAAGCTTGATGCTGTTAAAGGAGATTTGAAAAATGGAGTGATCATTACAGAAAGATTTGCTAGAAAACATCAATTAGCAGTTGGTGATCGTATAATGGCAGGGACATTTGATGAAACACTTCAACAAAATGTGCCAATTGGTGAATTGCTAGTAATTGATGTAGCTCTTGATTCTTATAATAAATATATAGATTTATTTGTGGATTGGTCTTCTTTTATAGTATCTTCTGATTCAACTATCATTACAAACATAATGGTGGAAGCAGATGATACAGAGCAGGCATTCGCTGATCTCTCATACTTACAAGAGCGTTGGCCAGCTTTAAAAATTACTGATAAAGAGACATTTATCAAACAAAATGATGAAATGACCTTCCAGCGCTGGAGCCTTTTTGTTGGAGTCTTTGTTATTTTAATTTCTGCTACTTGTCTCGGCGTATTACAAACACTGCTTCACTCCATTTACTCAAAACGTGCCGATTATGCAATTCAGCGGCTTATAGGTCTTTCACCGCGAGGAATAATCAAGCTGATTTTGACGCAAGTGTTATCCTTTGTACTTTATGGACTGGCTGTTGGGACATTTCTTGGACTTCTGTTTACAAAATTAATGTTTACGATTGACGGAGGATCTTATGACTTCGTTACATTAGGTGTTACGAGTATCGTCTTTTTAGTCGCGACACTTACTGTCTTTACACTACAAGGTTACTGGATAAGTCGTAAAAAATTAGCGAATGAAATGCTTGATATTTAAATGAAAGCAGACCCTCTTATGTAGCAGAGGGTCTGTTTTTCATTTATCGCTCAAATTTTTCAGTTTATCAGACACTTTTTCAAATTTATCGACATCTTACGCTCCTACAAACAGTACTGCTTGTCCGATCGCAATAAAAAATGCTTCATGCTGTATTGGGCTGTTATCTTCAATTTGAAGCGTAATCTCGAAATGAGTCTCGCAAAAGACAGCCTGCCAGCGTGCAATTGGTTGATCCTCTAGAGAAAATATAGACCAGTCCTCCATTTCCTTGTTCAGTTTTATTTGTTGGTCGCCATCCGTGATAATTAAATCAGGGATCATAATTTGCCAGCCATCATAGGCAATCATATACTCTTTGCCTGTGACGAAATCCTTCCCTATAAAATGCACTCGACCACGACGCGACATCTTCTTACATGTGAAAAGTGGCTGACCAGCGACATCACTAACATCAAAACGTACAAAATAGCGATAGTCCATCGTGCGGTCAAATGCCTTTTTCAGTCCATTCGAATAAACACGTTGAACAGTCGACGATACTTCCCCTGCTTCATTTAAAATGGCTACTGATTCTGTTGACTCAATGGCCGCTGGTTGTTTGTATGTATAAATCTTCAATCCGTTCGCTCCTTCATTCAGTTGCTTTCTATAAACTAACATAAAATAAGCGCCAAATACAAAGGTTGTATTTGACGCCTGAATGTTTATTTATTTTGCTTAGGTATTTCTACTGCGAATGGTTGGAACTTCACTTCTTTTAGTGATGACTTATCGAATGGTATTTTTGTTTCTATGCCATCCTTATCCATTTGTACACCGCCCCCGTCTGAAGGAAGCATTAAATATGGAGTAATCGTTAATTTTTGAACATCGTTTGAAATCGGGTCAAAAGACTTGATGCTGCTAAAGTTCCATACACCATTATCGAAATGACCTTCACCTCCACCAGAATGCGAAGTAATCTCCTGGCCATTCTGATCGGTAATACGGAATTCTATAAACGATGCACCTACTTGTGGATTATCAATTGTCCCCTTTTCAGTAGCTTTATAGTCAAGTGCTATACCTGATGGGCTTAATGAAATTTTGGACACATTCAGTTGAATGCCCTCTGCTTGCTGCTGATGATTAACGGGAACATAAATAGTATCCGTAATCTTTTTAACAGGAACTGTAAATTCCCATTTCTCCCCTTCTTTCCCTTCTAACATTAAGCCCATTTCAAAGGAATCCGGCATCTTTCCCATCACAGCAAATCTTGCAAGACCTGTATGAACCGTTGAGCTTATTACCTTTTCATTAAAGCTTCCAGATGCCACTTCAGGGTTTTTACCATTAATAGTAAAGTCCAGTCCTGCCCCAAAGTAATCCTTACTTAATTCCTTTTCAGAATTAACTGTAAATCCTACCGTAATATTAGATTCATCATAAAGAACTTCGTCTATCGTTACAGAAATACCATTAATTGAATGATTTTCTCCAATAGTGCTTGTTAATCCTTGTTCACTAGCTTGTTTTAGCCCAGGTAAACCTGAGTTACTGAATACCGAACCGACAATTGGTAGCTGTGATAATGTGCTTGCGAAAGTTGGTGATACATACGCGGCAGAACCTACCATAATACTAAATGCGGCTGCCGTACTTGCTACATATAATAATGGTTTTCGTTTGCTTTTTCTTCTAATTTGTACAGGTGTTTGAGTCATATTTTTTTGCTCCTTTGCTTGTTTTATGCCATTGGCAATCGCTGCTCGTACGTCATCCCTTGGGAATTCCGGAAGGGTACTGTTTTCATTAAATGGCTTTTTCATTAAACGTTGCACTCCTTTCTAATTCTCGTTTTAATTGTTTTTTTCCACGATGCAAATACGTTTTAATAGTGCTAACTGGCTTTTCCATTACTTCTGAAATTTCTTTAATCGGTAAATCATGATAATAAAATAAAATGATGGCCATTTGCTGAGAGTGATTCAAAAGCTGTATTGCGTCCGATAAATCGATTGGATTCGCCATAACATTTTCTTGCTCCTGTAAACGATTTAATAATTCACTTTCTTCATAAGGAATGATTTTCTGCCCTTTTTTTAGCAAACGATAGCATTCATGTATTAAAATCCGAAACAGCCATGTGGAGAAAAATTCCGGATGCTTTAGTTGATGCACGGTTAGATAGGCTTTACATGCTGCTTCTTGAATAGCGTCCAATGCATCCTCTTTTCGGCCAACATAAGAAAGCGCGGTATAAAATAATTTTTCTTCCTCTAAAATGAGTAGCTGCTCAAACGCTTCCTTATTTCCTGTAATAGCCTGTTTAACGATCGATAAGTCATGTTCCATGCTGTTTCCTCCTTTCAATACTTAGAGTAATTAACCCAATCAAAAGGTTTCACTTTGACAAAATTCTTTTTATAAACTTCTATCCAAGAGAGCGAGAATCGCTGATTGAACGCGGAACATCGCTGATAGAAAACGGAACATCAGTCAGTCCTTAATATTGTGTAAAATTCTATACAAAGTTTTTCAACCCCGATTTTAATTTCCCTAAATTTTTACAGCTTACGTTGGAATTCGCCGCTAAAACTTTGAGTTTCGCCGCCAACCACGCAAAGAACGCCACTAAACCCTAGAATTGCACCGCCAACTAAGCAAAGAACGCCGCTAAACCATAGAGTTTCGCTGCTAACAAGCTTTTTATCAGCGATTGTAGGTGGTTTATCAGTGATTTTGCTGTTTTTATTGCTGATAAGAGAGCGAGAACCGCTGATAGAACTCGAAACATCGCTGATTTTGGCTCTTTTTTCCATTACTTTGATTCTTTTATCCACGACTCCGGCTCTTCTTTCCACGAATTTGCTCTTCTATCCAAGATCCACGTATTTGACTCTTCTATCCACGACTTTGATTCTTCTATCGTACACTAGCGTTCTATCCATTACTTTTGTCATCTAGCCGTCACCTATGTTTCTACAAAAAAAGTAGACTACTCACTTAAAGTAGCCTACTAAACTTTTCCTTATTTATCCAATTTGAAAGTAACGTCGCCTAATCCGATTTCGGAATTGACCTCTATTTTTACATCTGCTTTGTCATACGCTTCATTTACATAAACCCCTTCTCCTTTAGAAATGAGGCCATCAATACTTGATGTGCCGATGCCTTTTTCTGTCGTAAGCTTTACCCCAACCTTTGACGGTAAAGTGACAGTAGTGTTCCCAACACCTGTTTCAATATTCGTTTCGAAGCTTTTTTTCCAATCGCCACCTAAATTTACTTTAAGATCGCCAACACCCGTGTTAATATCTAATTTTTCAAGCTGCAACCCTTGTAGATCTATTTCTGCATCCGACGCTCCCGCTTCGATTGAGAGATCCATTGGAATATCTTCATTTAGTTTAATATCCCATATATTTTTTATTTTCCCTAAACGCACGTTAGTTGAGCCTTTATGATCAATCGATATTTTTCCTGTCTTGCCACGTAGGTCATATTTTACTTTTGGAGCAAGTTTATCAATATTGTATTGAGCAGTACCTTCAATCCAATCCTTAGCACCTTTTTCTACTGTTATTTCTCCAATTCCAAGTTGTAATTCAACATCTAACTTTTCTGCTTTATCCTTTTCTACTAAGATCGTTTCATCTTTGGTTTTACCTGGTATGACTGAGTTGCACCCCGATAGCGCAATTAATGAGGCGCCTATTACCAAACCAAGTCCCATAAATTTTTTCAATGTAATTTCCTCCCGCTATATAATATTCCAATAAATTCATTATATATGAATTTTCATTTATAAATACGACCCTCCGCTTTAAAATCTTCTAAGACCTAAGACGTAGTGAGCACCCCTTCCATGGATATGTCAAAAACCCCGTATGAAAACATCATATTCATACAGGGTAGCTGTTAATAGGTGAAAATACGTGAATCATTATAGAGAATAGAAGTATTTCCTTCATGATCCAATGCATGTATCACCAATTGAGAAGTAGCTATTTCTGAATTTAGAGGCACTGACATTAATTGCGCATCATTCGAATCAACTGCTTTCTCAATTCGCTCGGTCCCAGTGTCTACTATTACTTTTTCAATGTTATGTTGGTTAAGTAATGGAATAACAAGATAGTGAATGTCTTTCAAATAAATAGAAACCATGGTATCTACTTCGCTCTGTATATAATGATCCAATGCATAGCCTTTGCCATCATGCTTGAAAATTGCTATACCTTGAAAGCGATTCTCCGAAAAATAACCAATTCTATACTGTTGTATCGTTATTGTATCATGCATTTTAACAGTATCCGGATGAAAAGGTCCAAGTTTTACAGTATTTCGAATTTCTGCTTCATTCTGTACGTAAATGCGGTACCCAATTCGTTCAGACATATTCCCCAAAATGGCAATTATGATGATGATACATAGTAATACTCGCCAAAACCATTTTTTCATAAATGCTACTATCGCAAAAATAAATAAGAACACAGAACTCACTAATCCTACTACCATCCATGGTCGTGTTAAGGCGCTATAGTCTTTCACCTTTCCAGACTTTTCTGGATAAAGATTTGAATCGATAATTGCCGACGTCGTTGATTGGATATCATGTTGAAAAAGCATCATCTTTAAGCCAATGATCAGACAAGCTGATACGACTGCTGTTAGGATAATTGGCATTAACGGTGTTCGTCTCTTCGTTTTTTGATTGATTTTTTGAAACGTTTTTTCATGATTTTCATGCGAGAAGTTACCTTCCTTATACATTTCGTTGATGGCATTACGAATCCGATCCATATTCGAACCCCTCCTCCAATAGCGTGATGCCTACCATTTGACGCGCTCGCCTTAATCGTGTTTTGACCGTATTTTCTGGTAGCTTTAGTAATTCTGCAACGTCCTTTAAGGAAAAATCTGCAAAGTGAAATAGTAGTAGTACATCTTTGTATTTCGTCGGAAGTTTCTCAATCGATGCCACTAGCAATGCATCCGTCTCTTCCATCAATACTTCTTTTTCAGGATTATTGGAAAGGCTCTTGAATTTGCTCCAATAATCAATGACTTGTATTTTTTTATAACGCCAGCTTGAAAGATAACTGTGACAATTGTTAATCGCAATTCGATATAAATATGTTTTGATGGAAGCTTCTTCACGAAATTGCTCCATTTTTTCATAGTATTTAACAAATGTGTCTTGTACCAAATCTTCAGCCACTGTCCAATCTTTAACATATGTAAAGCATACGCGTAATAAATAATCCCCGTACATTGTCATGGCTCTAGATAAGTGAGCGTCCTTTTGTTCTTTTAACATTTGCTCGCCCCCTTTGCTTTTACAAAAAAACATTTACAGTTAGACTGATGAACAATGAAAAAGTTTCATGGAAAAATCAAATTTCTCCATGAAACTTACATGTTAAAAGTTATCATTTCCCTCCACTAAAGCTTGTAAGTTAGCGAGAGAAGCCTCGTAGCCCTTCGTATTAAAAGTGACCGTGGTGCCATTTTTTTCTTCCTCTAAGACAATAGCGATCAGTGTTTCTTCTATACCTAAGTAAAACGAAAACTCTCGATTTGGCGTTACATTTTTAATCGTTAACACCATCGGTAATTTTTCCGCAAGCTGATTTTGTTCATTCGGCATTATCGAGAATATCATCTCTTCTCCTACCTCTAATTCGGGGATTTCCCAAGTTGAATCAGGGGCATACCATTGCGTCAGCAGCTGTTCTTCTGTGACAGCCCGCCAAACTGTTGCAATACTTGCATCAATCCAAATCGAACTTTTTTCTTGATCCATCATCGCATTCCTCCGTTTGCTGAAATCGTGCTTTTTCTATAACTTTATCCTATTATAGGAATAAATAACAGTTACAACTTTAATTCTTTGTTTTTAGGTTTTGCTATGCTTTTCCGCAACAATCCAACATAAAAAGCGTGTTTTGACAATTGCTTGTTTAAAACACACTCTTTAAGGACATTTCTTATGTTCTACGCATATAAGCACGGACGGTTAGTGGCGCAAAAATGATGACAACAATTGCAGCCCCAATAAGTGAAGCTGACAAATCCCAACCTATAGCTCCCGAATTTGTAAGTTCTCTGACGGCTGTGACGAGATGTGAAATCGGATTAATTTTCACAAACCACTGTAGGAAATTTGGCAAAGTCTCTGCTGGAACAAAAGCATTAGAAAGAAATGTCAGTGGAAACAGTACTAGCATGGAAATCCCTTGTACACTCGAAGCTGTACGTGCAATGACACCAAAGAAGGCAAAGATCCAGCTAATAGCCCAGGCACAGACAATAACTAAAAGCCCCGCAAGTACAACGTGGCCCAATCCCCCTTCTGGTCGATACCCCATGATATATCCCATAGTAAAAGTAAGCACAGTTGCAATAGTATAACGAATCGTATCTGCCAATAGAGCCCCTGCCAGTGGAGCAATACGTGCAATCGGTAATGATTTAAATCGATCAAACACCCCTTTATCCATATCTTCCCGCAATTGGACTCCTGTAACAATTGAAGTAGTGATGACCGTTTGCACGAGAATTCCTGGAATGATGACTGGCAAATAGTTTTGCACATTACCCGAAATGGCTCCCCCAAAAATATAGGTGAACATGAGGGTGAAAATAATCGGTTGAAGCGTTACATCAAATAATTGCTCTGGTGTACGTCGAATTTTTAATACGCCTCGATAAGCCATCGTTAACGAATTTCTTAAAGATTGATTGAAGCTCGGCTTCTTTAGCAATTGACTTTTCATACTCTTTCCCCCTCTACTTGCTCAGAGCCCTTGAGTTCTTGGGGAACATTTTCACCAGTAATGGTCAAAAACACTTCATCTAAGGTCGGTTTTTGTACACTAAACTCGTCAAGCTGAATTCCTTTTTGACGAAGTGCGATTAGTAAATCAGTAACAGCGTCAACATTTGCCATCGGGGCCGTAATCTTCCCAATGTCCTGTGTAACTGTTGTTTTTACTTTAAGTATTTGTTCGATGATTTCACGAGCAACTATGATCTCCTGGTGATTTCGAATATTCAAATGTAAAGATGATGTACCTACAGATGCTTTTAGCTCATCGACTGTTCCCTCCGCAACAACTCGGCCATGATCAATAACGGCAAGTCGATCTGCCAGTTCATCAACCTCTTGCAAATACTGTGTCGTTAATAGGACGGATGATCCTGTATCTACTAATCGACGGATCGTGTCCCACATTTGATTACGTGTTCGAGGGTCTAAGCCTGTAGTCGGCTCATCTAAGAAAATCAATGGTGGCTGTGCGATCAAACTCGCAGCCAAGTCCAAGCGACGGCGCATACCGCCAGAGAAATTTTTCAATGGACGTTTAGCGGCTTCTGATAAACCGAACTCTTCCAGTAATTCAGCTGCTTTATTCCGGGCCTCTGTACGTCCCAATCCTAACAAACGAGAGAAGATAATCAAATTTTCCGTTGCACTAAGTGACTCGTCAACCGAAGCATACTGACCAGTGACTCCAATTAATTGACGTACAATGTGAGGCTCTTTCACTATGTCATAACCGAATATTCGTGCCGTCCCAGCATCTGCTCGTAGTAGGGTTGCAAGCATTCTGATAGTAGTAGTCTTCCCTGCTCCGTTAGGACCAAGTACACCATAGATAGTGCCAGCACGTACGTTTAGATCGACACCATCAACAGCACGATTTTCTCCAAAATGTTTCATGAGACCATGTGCTTCAATGGCCCACTCACTATTCGCTAGCGAGCGTTTCGTTCTATTCATTGTATTTCCTCCTTCGCTTATTTCCATCGTTTCATTTTTCTTGAAACAGATGAAAATAACTTTTATAGATTTTATTAATTGTCTATAAACGGATAATACAACAAATTTGTGAACTGAATGTGAACCGAATAATTTAAGTCATTCATTGAATTTGATTGGCCGTTTTTGAACTCTTCATATTTTTGGTCGTCCTATATAAATTCATTGCACCAAGAGCGACAACTAATGCAACAATATCCAACGCTACTTGATAGCTTGAAAATGTCGTTACCATTAAACCATATAATGAAGGAGCGATCACAATAAAAAACTGATTCAACGTCAAGGCTGCACTCACAGTTAGACCAACATACTGTGGATTCGATTGCTCTGTCACACAGGCGATAAACAATGAATACCAGCCAAGTGCTACGAAGCCCAATAAGAAACAACCTAATAGCATCAACAATTTCGCATGTAGCATAAGCGGCAATAGGACGATAAGAATAACTGCACTAGTCATTACGATCATTAATAAAAATTCCCGCTTCTGCGCAAAAAATTGGTCACTAATCCACGCAATGGCTACTCTTCCAATCATTCCACCGATTAATACAAGGCTTAAATATTGCCCCGCCGCTGTTAAGGAATAACCTCCTTCTTCATGTAAATAACTCATAAAATGGGCAACGAGTATCATTTGTAAGGTCATCATCACAATTCCAACAATATAGATTGGATATAAATCTTTATTATTTTTAATAGCTTCGAGCTTCTCTTTAAAAGTGACAGAGGTTGCAGCTACTGCTACTCGATTTTTAGGCTCCTGATAAATCAGTAAAAAAAGCAGTCCCCCAGCAATAGCTACTATGCCTTGCACAAGATGCACCGATGTTAGGCTATGGTGATAGTACATATATGTGAGAATGGCTGATGCTAAGGCTCCACCGATTGGGATGCCTGTTTGTCGAATGCCAATTGCTAGCCCGCGATGTTTGTCTGGAAACCATTTCACAATTGCGGTGCTGCCCCCTGTTTGTGCACTTCCGTACCATACGCCTACAATTAATAATAAAAATAACAACACTGCATAATTATTGACCAACATGAGAAGTAGCGCTGAAAATCCTAGTAAAATAGATCCCCACCCTATAATTTGTTTTTCCCCTCGTTTATCCATTAAATAGCCGAACAAAATCATCGAAAAAATTGGCCCAATATTAACAGCAGAAACGATAAAACCAGTTTGAAACGATGATAAACCCCATTCAATTTGATAAAATGTGGCAATTGGCCCCATGCCATAAGTTACAAAAGTTGCCGCAGTTTGTGACAGTGTAGCTACTAATACAATGATCCATTTATAATATGTATTCATAAAATTCCCTCCAATGCTATTTCACTGATTCATTGACTTTACGTATTTGAGTTTACGCTTGCTCATTGAATGCGTAAAATGGAGGAAAATGATAGTAGCTATCAAAAAATTTTATAGGTGTGTGACATACAACATGAACATAGAAGAAATAGCATTAAAGATCGAAATTTTAGAGAGGCAAAATCTTAGTAAATCCGCTGAAATTACAAAATATACGCAATCTGCCTTAACCTCTAAAGTAAAGAAAATGGAGGCGGAAATTGGTCAGGAGGTGTTTAATCGTACACCGCAGGGGCTGAAGATTACAAATGTAGGAACACAATATTTAAAATTTCTAAAGCTTATGACACAGGAGTACGATGACTTTTTACAAGTGATTGGTTCAGCGCAAACGAAGACCAAAATTAGCCTGGGCACTTCCCATACAACGATTAAAATTTATGGCGCATCCATTATGAATGCCTTGCAGACAAATAATATTTCTTTAGATATCGATTTCACTGTGGAATCTAGCACTTCCTTAAATGAAAAAATACATCATGCTGAAATGGATTGTGCACTGACGAGTAATCCTATTAAACACTACTCTGATGTAAATTATGACATGATTGCAACAGAAACATTTGAAGTCATTTCGAACGATTCACATATTATTGATTTTGAGAAACGTTCGTCTGTCACACTCCTTGTGTTAAGTAGAGGCTGTATGTATACACGGGCGATGGCACAGTGGTTAAAAAAGAATCAAGTTCCATTTACGATGAAGGAAATAAAATCGGTCAGTAGTATCCTTGATTTCCTACAAATAGACAATACAATTGCTGTGTTAAATACAAAACTAATTGACCTTTATAACTATTCCAACATTCACTATTATGATTTGCCGAAGTTAAATAAAGTGATAGAGACTGTCTTTATTTACAAGAAGAGCGAGAGTCAACAATCTTGTATTTTTCAATTAAAACATGTGATTGAATCGTTGTTGGAAGACCCTATTGAGCAAAGCTAGTTTGTTCAATAGGGTCTAAATCAATTTATCGGAATGATTTTATGAATTGTCGGAACAATTCTAGGATTTATCGGAACAATTCTAAGATTTGTCGCTCTAATTTTTAGGTTTATCGCCCAACTTTTTATTTTTATCACCCACTTCACAACAAAATCAAAGAACAGCTAACCCTTGTGATCCAAAATAAGGGGGTTGAGTCCAAGCAGCAACCTGCAATCTAACTAGACTTCCACCCTCTTGAATCGCAAATACGGAGACCGTTCCCTGATTTCCGTTAAGGGTGTAAAAATGCCGTCCATCTTTACTCACACCAACATCCATTGGCAGTCCTGGAGTTGTTCCTATCGGTGTACTAGTAATCTGCCCTGCCACTGACAGGGCACCATTGGGATCGATCCGGTAAGTGGAAATAGTGCCACTTAAAGTATTAGTTATGAATGCAAAACGTTCATCTCTTGTCGTGATTACCCAGCATGCTGTTTTATATCCGTTTGGTACAGAGCCACTGATCACTTGAAGAATCCCGTCGTTGCTCATTGAATAGGATGACAGGGCATTTGAACTTGCTTCAGTAACTAAGAGGATTCCAGAGGATAGAAAATAGGCACCCAATGGACCGTCACCATAAGAATCATTAACGATTGGTTCTGTAACCGTACCATTTTGATTTACGTTGAAAACACTAAGACGGTTTGAAGTATACTCGGTTACTAGGAGCTTACTACCATCATGTGTGAAAAGAACCTGAGCGGGCTCGGCATTGAAAGTGCTGAGAGAACGTGAGGAGTCAGCAATAGGAGTAAGGCGCCCGTGTTCAGCTATGCGAAACCCTTTGATGTTCGATGCATAATTGTTTGCGGCATTCCCTACATTAGCAACATAGACAAGATTACCAAACACATCTACACTATTAGGCTGAGCACCTCCCGATGGCTTCACGTCCACGAGAACGGGCACACCGCTGTCACTAATGATAAAACTGCTAATACTATGACTGCCTGCGTTCACTGCAAGAAGAAAACGACCATCACGGGATAAGGTTAATGCTCCTTGTGACGTAAGGGGATCGACACCGTTGTTTGGGGTTGCCGCAGAGACTTTCCTTATGCCAGTACCTCTACCATTAGTTGGATAGGCACCCACAAAGACGAGCATTCCATTTGTGTCCCTGTAAAAGGCAATGACTTGATTCATGACTTCATTATTCGTCATCATGTAAACCATACTTACACTTGCAGGGGAATTTTTGTTCATATAATCTTTCCTCCTTTTATAGCTTTATATGGTTCTTTAACGGTTTCGATTCCCTGTTTTTTATTTAAAAACAACAATTGGACTGCCGAAACAGCTGTCCAATTGTTGTGCAGTAACACCTAGCTTTTTTCGATGTAATAAAAAAAACGCGGCAAGTGAAAAAGCCATGTTTTTAGGTTGAAATAGAAAAACAAAATAATGTCCCTTCTTCGTCTGAATGGAGTGAATAGCTTACTTGAAGCATTCTAGCGATATCATCAATGATCTTCAAACCAAGACCTTCACTTACACAATTTTGTGCAAAGCCAATACCGTTATCCATCATGAAAATCTTATTATCTTTTATTGTTATCTCGAGCTTTGTAGCTTTTGAATGTTTCAAAGTGTTTTGGAACACATTATCGAACATTCGTTGTAGCCATAGTTCATTACTCGTCCATGTTAAATGGGTATCTACTGGATGATATATTAATTCAATGTTATGCATTCTATATAAATAGCTCCACTTTTTTATCATCGTTTCTAACAGGGTCGTGAGTTGCACTTCCTCCGTCACGATATAAGAATTCTCCATTGTGTCTAAGGATTGCAAATTAAATTCATTCGTTAAGCTAGCGATATAATGTATTTGCTCATTCAAGGATTCCACCAATTTAGGTTGCTCCTTTAAGGTATCTTCTAGATAAAATAATTGTAAACGAATAGCTGTTAACGGGGTATTAATATCGTGTCTAAGCTTTTGTAATAGTTCTTTTTGTAGCTCCTGCTGTTGTTTAAGCTCTAATTCCCGATAAGTAGTTCGCTCAATTAGTATATTAACTGACTGAATTAACTGTCCAATTTCATCCTCACTGCCAACCTCTAATGTACTTAGGATTCTTTCATTACTCGCTAAGTCACGGATCGTTTTGTTTAACATATTAATTTTCGTTAGTAATGTATTGATCGATTTCGAAAATAAAAATGCTAGCAAACATAAGGATAGGAAGAACACAATCAGCATCGTTGGATAGGCGAAAGATTCATGGAATGGAGTGCCTTTATTTCTAGTTTTAAAAGCGAATTCGTAAAGAATAGACATCGACACACTGATCCCTAATAAGACGATTGGGACACTAACTATGGCCGTAAATAATAATAATCGATATTTTGTTTTTAATGTCATTTCTTTATGTAGGTATTTAATCGATACCCTTCTCCGTAAATATTTTGTAGGATCGTACCTGATGAATCATGAATTTTCGTTCTGATCTTTTTGATATGAACATTGATGATATTTTGATTTCGATCTTCAAGCGGCCATAAATAGTCAAAAAAATGATCCTTCGTTAACACCCGATTCTTGTTGTCAAATAAATAAAAGAAAATTTTACGCTCGATTGCTGTTAATGAAATTTCATCATGTATATTATTTTTAAATAATTTACGATGCTCTAAATCAATCAATAGATGCTGAATTTGCGCGAATGTTCCATATTGCTGCTCTAGCATTTTCTGCATTCTTAAAAGGAGCTCTCTCGGATCAAATGGTTTTGTCATATAGTCTTCTCCAACGGTTAACCCTTGAAGCTTGCTCTCTATATCATTACGAGCTGAAAGAAAAATAATGGGAATATTTAAGCCTAAACTTTTAATGTTCTTTGTCAGCTGGTAACCATCTTCCCCTGGAAGCATAATGTCCATTACGACTAAATCGATTTGATGGATAAGGTTCATAATTTCTCGTCCATCAGTTTTCCATACAACGTCGTAACCTTCACGTTGTAGTATTTTTTGCATCAAATCGCCAATCATTTGGTCGTCTTCTACTATTAAAATCGTAAATCCTTTCATTACCTCGGCCTTTCTGTATTGCCAACTTTTTTCTTCATAAATTTTATAGCAAGATTATAAATTTCATCAGGTTTGTATAAATAAATACTATGAGTACCACTTAATTCTCTCACTTCCGAAATGTTAATTTGCTTGGCAAATTCCGCATATTTCTGGCTGTGGTACTTCGTAAATTTTGAATCTTTATTTTGTTCAGCAATAGCATCTATTAATAATATCGGTGTGTCTTTTGGTTTCGGAAGCGCTTCTGATTTTAAACTATTTTCGTACACATGCAGTAGCTCATTTTTCATATCATCATTAAAAAATTGTTTATAAGATAGTGCTTTATAAATTTCTTTTTCTTCCGCAGTTAAAAACGATTGCTTCATTACTTCTGGATTGTATACTTTCGAAGGTGTTAATCGATGTACGCCCAATTTCGTAAGCATATTCATTCCCCTAACCATCCATACATCGACTACTCCCATTTTATGCTCCACATATTGACTTGGCAAACCAATATCTAACGCAATAATCCCCTTAATTTCTTCAGGATATTTTTGTGCCCAATATATCGCTTCAACCCCCGAGATGGAATGTGGTACTAATATATAAGGAGGCTTATTTCCACTTTTCAGAAGCGCTTCTCTCGTCTGTGCTAAAATTGTATCAATATCTCGTTCGTCACTTGAGACATCGCTATACCCATATCCCGCTCTATCAATAACAGCAATCTTCTGTTCTTGAGAAAATTTACTGTACAGCCCTTTCATTTCATAAATCGGTGCCGCAACTCCTGAGCCTGCCATAAACACATAAGTATCCTGACCATCCCCCTCAGTGTAAACATTGATTTTTTGATGATCGACCTCAACAAGTGTTCCGTTAGTATCTAAAAGTTTGGATTCCTTACTAAGCTGATATCGATCATAGCTGAATATCGCCACTAGTCCAATAAGTATAACTGCAATAAAGTAGATAACTATTTTCATAAACATTTTTCTCATGTAATTCCCCTTTCAGTTGATACTGTAAGAATAAACAATAAAAATAAATATCTAATTAATTTTTTTGAAGAAAATAAAAAAACTGTCTAATAAGTTTTTACACACTTAATAGACAGCCTTCTATATGTTATTCCACTTGTTCCAGCAAAAGTTTTTGTTGGAGATTACTATAAATACCTTGTTTTCGCATAAGCTGCTCGTGATTGCCCTGCTCAACAATTTCACCTTGTTGAATAACAAGAATTTGGTCAGCATTTTCGATTGTTTTTAGACGGTGCGCAATAACAAAGCTTGTGCGCCCCTGCATTAAATGCTGGAGACCTTTTTGGATATCGACCTCTGTTTGCGTATCCACACTGGATGTAGCTTCATCCAAAATCAAAATATCCGAATTTTCTAAAATTCCCCGGGCAATAGCCAATAATTGTCGTTGACCTTGACTTAAGTTTGCCCCACCTGCTTGTACAGGTGTATCATATTGTGCCGGTAAATATTTAATAAAATTATGGGCATTCGCGATTTTCGCCGCTTCTTCCACCTCTTCATCTGTAGCATCAAGTTTACCGAAACGAATATTTTCACGAATCGTTCCAGAAAATAAATACGTATCCTGCAAGACAACACCCACTCGTTGACGGATCGTTGCCATTTTAAAATCTTCAATATTATGACCATCAATCAAAATTTCCCCTGCATCGACATCATAAAAACGAGTTAACAAATTGATAATCGTCGTTTTCCCTGATCCGGTTGGGCCAACAAGTGCAATCGTTTCACCAGCCTTGGCATGGAAGCTAATATTTTTCAGTACCGGCTTCTCTGGCACATAACTGAAGGATACATGTTGAAATGACACATCCCCTTTTAAACTTTGAAAATCAAGGGCATGTTTTTTATCAGCTACTTCCGATGGTTCATCTAAAATTTCGAAGACTCGTTCCGCCCCAGCAATCGCTGACTGGAATGTATTCAAAAGGTTAGATAGCTGATTCAGTGGACGGAAAAATTGACGTGTATACGTGACAAATGCGGCAATAACCCCAACCGAAACGATACCCTTTACCGATAAAAATGCTCCTGTGCCAATAACAACAGCTAAACCTAAGTTATTCATAAAGTTATTAATTGGGCCTAGTAAACCAGAAGTAATTTCTGCTCGTTGCGCCGAGTTACGGAGATTTTCGTTCTGTTTATGGAACGTTTCAATCGTTTGTTGTTCTGTTCCAAAAAGCGTCACAACTTCCGCCCCCGTAATCATTTCCTCAATATAACCGTTCAGCTTCCCTAAATCACGTTGACGTGCCGCATAGTTTTTACTACTACGTTTAATAATCTGCTTCGTCGTAAAAACAATTAGAGGAATAATAATCAGTGTTACGATTGCTAGCTGCCAACTTAGAGAGAACATAGCAATACTAACACCAATTACCGTTAGCACCGACGATACGATTTGTGTCACACTTTGTGCAAGTGCCGTATTTAAATTATCGATATCATTTGTTACACGGCTCATTAAATCACCGAGTGCTCGCTGATCGAAAAATCTCAGTGTTAATGTTTGTAGCTTTTTAAATAGTTCTAGTCGCAATGTCCGAATTGTTTTCATCGCCACATGAATCATGACATATGTTTGTAGCCACGTAAAAATAGACGCTGCAGTATAGATAACTGCTAGCACAACACCTAGACGAATCGTACCAGCAATGTCCTTTTTCATAATATATTCATCAACAATATGTCCGATTAAGTACGGCCCTGCTAAACTTAAAAATGTAGAAGCTACTACAAAAAAGATAGAGAAATAAAGTCCTATTTTTTGTTGCTTTAAATATTGCCATACACGATTAATCGTTGCTTTTTGATTTTTCGCCTTTTCAGTTGGACCAGCCATACGTGGTCCACGTCCAAAATTCATTTGCTTTGGTTGACTTTTACTCATTGTTGTACACCAGCCTTTTGCTGTGAAGCGTAAATTGCTTGGTATGGTTTATTATTTTGCAATAACTGTTGATGTGTCCCTTGACCTACAATTTCGCCGTCCTCTACTACAAGAATTAGGTCCGCCTGTTGAATAGAAGCAATTTTAGACGCTACGATAAACGTCGTTGTATCTTTATATTGATTGCCAATAGCTTGCTGGACATGTTTTTCAGAGGCGCTATCAAGAGCAGATGTTGTATCGTCCAACACTAAAATAGCTGGTTGTCTTACGAGTGCACGCGTTAACGCTAATCGCTGCTTTTGACCGCCAGAGAGATTGGTTGCCCCCTGTGAAAGTTCATATGCTACGCCTTTATCAAGCCGGTCCACAAATTCAGTGGCACATGCTGCATCAAGAGCTTGCTGTAATTCCTCTGACGTTGCATCCGCTTTACCAAGACGAATATTATTGTCAATTGCACCTGAGAACAGTAATGCTTTTTGAGAGGTAAAGCCGATATGTTTACGTAAAGTTGATATTGCATAATCATTTAGCGGCTTTCCATCCAAATATATTTCTCCACCAGTCGGGTCAAATAAACGTGGTAATAGTTTCACTAATGTTGATTTTCCACTACCTGTTTTGCCGATAAGACCTACCGTTTGCCCCGGTTTTACTGAAAATGTAATATTTTTCAGCACATCCTCCGCCGATTCATAATAACGATAGCTCACATTGTGAAAGTCAATCGCCCCTTGAATTGGCGAGGTAAGTGGATTTTCTGCTTCCTTTACTGCTACTTCTTTATTTATAACATCCATGATACGCTCTCCTGAAGGAATAGCTCGTGCAATTTGCATTAGCACCATGCTAGAAGTCATCAAACCATTTAAAATAATCGTTAAATAGTTAATAAATGCGAGGATGACCCCAACCTGTAATGTACCAGCTTCTACTTTAATTGCACCAAGCCAAAGTGCTGCTACAATGCCTAGATTGACAACAAACATTGTAAACGGCACAAGTACACCAACAATTTGCTCTGCTGAAATAAAGCGCTTCGTCAGCGTCTCATTAAGCCCACTAAATTGTTCAATCTGTTGTGTTTCACGACGGAATGCCTTAACGACACGAATCCCCGCTAAATTTTCCTGAAGCTTCGTATTAACACCATCAATCGCTTCCTGCACTCTTCGGTATAGGACACCTGAGTACTTTGTGAAAAAGTACATCGCAATAATTAATATCGGTACAATAATAAGAAGTATAGAAAATAGCTCGCGTGCTGTCACAAAAACAATAATGACCGCTCCAATAAATAATAGAGGACCACGTACAAAAATACGCAATGTCATCATAAACGCACGCTGAACACTTTCCACATCACTCGTTAAAATCGTAATGAGCTTCCCTGTTGTAAAAGCGTCACGCTCCTTTGCCGAATACGTCATCATTTTTTCATACAGTGATTGACGAACATCCGATGCAAAATGGATCGCTGCCTTTGAACTATAATAGGAGCAACCTATCCCTCCAACAAGTCCAAATACCGCACTCATTAGCATCCAAATGAACATTTTCAGCACATATGGATTGTCGCTATTAGCAATACCTGTATCGATCATATGCTGCATAATAGTCGGCTGTAGTAAATCCATCGTTACCTCTAGTACCATTAATAATGGCGCGATCAAGGTAAAAAATTTATAGGGTCCTAAAAACCCTCCTAACTGTTTAATTGCCTGCATTCTTTCGTCTCCGTTCTTCTCTTTCACACCTTAATTATAACTGAAAATCATTCTCAAGTGGTAATTAATTTTTCGTGTCTCGTAATATTCGAGACACGGTCAATATCATGCAAATAAACCTCTATTTAGAAATAAAGGATGTATTTTCCCATTTTTCCATTATAATAATTATAAGTAATAATTGGGGTTGAATTCCGTTCCGACTGAGCGCTTTCCTAAGGGCGTCCAGTGGCCCACCGCAATAAAATTATCTCTAACTTTTGATATGAGCCCTTAAATTAAAGCTGAAACGAGGATGAATCATGGAAAACACTATACATAGAGCATTACAACTACGAAGACAAGGAAAACTACAAAAATCGAAAGAAATGTTTTTGACATTATTAACAAATGATCCACTCAATCCTTCCCTCCATTATCAATGTGCACGAAGCTTTGATATTTTGGCTGAAGAAACAAAGGCAATGCCATTTTATGAAAAAGCGATTGAATTAGGCTTAACAGATGACGAACTAGAGGATGCATTCATCAAATTAGGAAGCATTTATCGAACGCACGAACGCTTTTCAGAAGCGAAAAAACTATACCAAGAAGCAATGCGTAAATTTCCTAAAAAAGAACAAATGGAAATATTTTATGCAATGGCATTATATAACTTAGGAGAGCATGCTGAAGCAATGGGTTTCTTAATTAACAACCTTGCTTATACGACAACTAATCAAGATATATTAAAGTACTATCGAACAATTACTTATTTAGGTAATCGATTAGATTCTAGTAGCGATGAAATTATCAATCTAGAGAAAAATCAACCATTGCAAACAGTGCCTTCTACAAAATCTATCGTAGAAAAAATTACAGAGGGTCTTGAAAATTTCGGTATTGGCGGTTTTTATACTAGTAGTGGCTTTGAATATGATGAATATTATCGTTTTTTTAATGATCGAGATTTAGCAACACGGAGATGTGCCCTTGCCGCTTTTACAGTAATGCTCGGTGCATGGCATGCTCTCAGTGGCTTTACTTTTATTCCACAACATGACCGAAAATATTTAGGTGGATATGATCCAAATGAACCATTTCATGAATTGAATAATTACATCGAAGCCTTCGTTGCTCATCATCAACATATAAAACGAGATTTCCCTGTGATGTTTACATATATTATTAAATTTTTTATTTCTATTGAAGAAGAAAGAAAAGTACCGTATGAAAAATGGTTTCCAGAATTAGATGCTCATCTCGTTCAACGATTGAGAGATGAAGTATTACTTCCCAATAAATTACTTTTACAAGCCCCTACTGAATACAAATACTTTTTAAGGGAAGCTGGTATTTCACCATTTTTCGAAGAAGATTTTTTTGAATAACTGTGATAAGCCATGTAGGTAACAACTGGCCAAATACTCGAAAAAGTAGGAAACTCGAATAATACAAGTGAACCACATTTACACATTCACGCCGAAAAGGATGGGAAAGGTGTACCGATAACATTTAATGATGATTTTTAGTGCGAAATAGATTGGTACGATAATATTAACGATAAATAAAAATGGTTAAATTCTCAAAAGAGGGTGGATCACGAATGTCTGAACAAAATCAAACAAACAATAGTTCTGTAATTTCTTTAACGGTTGGAATTCTATCATTGCTAATACCTTTTATTGGTTTAATCTTAGGCATTATAGGAATAATATTTTCAAGTAAAGCTGTAAAAGAAATTAATACAACCAATGCAAGTGGTAGAGGATTAGCAACTGCAGGTTTAATTTGTAGTATAATATGGATAATTTTACAAATACTAGAAATTTTAGGGTATGTAGCTTTTTTCTCAATGACGGTAGTTAAATATTAACAGCTAAATAGAGCGCAATTCGTGCTCTTTTTTATCTGTGCGATTTTCAATACTTTTGTCCCCCTAAAGGGAACTCGTTTGTTTGACCCGAGCAATTTTTTTCTTTTACGTAAGCGTCTCCCCCTTTTCTCACAAAAAAATCCACCTCCATGTTTTTCCAACATGGAGGTGGACTTAGCATTACAAATCATCAAAGCCGTTATCTTCTACATTAACCTTTACATACTGGCGAGAACGCTGCTCGAAGAAATCTGTTTTTCCTAAGTCAACATCCTCATACGCTTTCACCCATTTCAAAGGATTTTTGCGATAGCCTTCAAATGGGCGCTCCACGCCAAGCTGATTGCAGCGTACATTGGCATAGAAATGTACATAATCATGCACATCTTCTACATCTAGACCATCAACTTTATCGCCAATTACTTCATTAGCCCAATCGACTTCTAGTTGAACAGCTTCACGGAAGATCTCTTGTACACGAGCTGCCCTCTCAGGTGTATCGTATTGAGGATATTCCTCTAATAGCTCCTGATAAATCTTCACAAATAAATCCACATGTAGCTGCTCATCGCGGTTAATATAATTGATCATCGTTGACGAGGCCACCATTTTTTGATTGCGTGCTAAATGATAGAAGAACGCGAAGCCAGAATAGAAGAATAACCCTTCTAAAATTACATCATAGACAATCGCTTCTAGCATATTTTCAACAGATGGCTCCTCGGAAAATGCATGGTAGCCTTTAATGACGAAGTCATTGCGTCGCTCTAGTACCGGCTCTGTACGCCAAAAGTCAAACGTACGATCCTGCTCATCTTTGTTCACAATACTTGATAACACATAAGAATAAGAGTGATTATGAATAACCTCTTGTTGCGCTAAAATAATCATTAATGCATTTAAGCTTGAATCTGTTAAATAATCCGCTACTTTCCCTGCAAAATCAGTTTGCACACTGTCTAATAGTGCTAGTAAGCCAATAATTTTTAAAAAGGATTCCTGTTCATCTGCTGATAGCTGTGGAAACTGCTTCACATCATTGCTCATATTAATTTCGAACGGTGTCCAAAAGTTACCGAGCATTTTTTTATACTTAGGATAAGCCCAGCTAAAACGCACATCATCCCAGTTTAAAATGTTAGAAGAGCGCCCGTTGACAATTCCTGTTGAACGGTTCGGTGCATCCTTGTCCATAATTTGTCGTTTTGTAATCGTTGTCATTGTTACTTCCTCCTAGCTCGCGCAAGACTCACATTCTAGCAATTCTACAGACGTTGAGCGCACGTAATAAGTCGTTTTTACACCGCTCGCCCAAGCATTCATATGCAATGCTAGTAAATCTTTCGCCTTAATCGTATTTTGAACATATAAATTAAGTGAAATGCCTTGGTCGATATGACGTGCACGTGCAGCATTTTGCTTGATTGTCCAATTTTGATCGATGAAATAAGCAGATTTATAATACCAAGTCGTTACAGGTGATAAATCTGGTACTGTAACTGGAATTTTATAATCCTTCTTCTCCTCTGAATAACTCTTTTGGAAGATTGGATCAATCGTAGCCGTACTGCCCGCTAAAATGGACGTTGAAGAGTTCGGTGCAACTGCCATTACATAGCCGTTACGCATGCCTTTTTCAGCAACCGCGGCGCGTAAAGCGTTCCATTTATCGCTGTCATAGCCACGTTTGTCAAAATACGCACCCGTATGCCAATCTGAGCCATCAAATAATGGGTAAGCTCCTTTTTCACATGCCAAATCGTTAGAAGCACGAATCGTTAAATACGCAATTTCTTCATATAGCTTGTCCGCAAATTGTACAGCTTCCTCTGACTCCCATTGAATTTCTTTCAGAGCTAATAAATGGTGCCAGCCAAATGTGCCAAGCCCAATACCACGGTAGCGTAGGTTCGTACGCTCTGCTTGTTTTACTGGAATTGTATTTAGCGCAATAACGTTATCTAACATACGTACTTGTACTGGGATTAATCGTTCTAGAACACCGGCCGGTACTGCTCTACCTAAATTAATAGATGATAAGTTACATACAACGAAATCTCCAGGCTTGCGACGTGTTACGATGACATCATCTTCTAGTGTAATAGATTCGAATTCAGTAGCCGACATATTCTGGAAGATTTCTGTACACAGGTTCGAACTGTAAATCATCCCTTCATGCTTATTCGGATTCATACGATTTACTTCATCACGATAGAACATAAACGGCACGCCTGTTTCTAGCTGTGAGCGCATAATACGCTTCATAATATCTATAGCTGGTACGACTTCACGACTTAACAATGGATTCGCGATACATTCCTCATATTTAGTACGGAAAGAACCGTCACCCTTTTTCTCATCGTAGAAATCCTCTAGTGAGTAGCCCATAACCTCTCGTACTTCATGTGGGTCAAATAAGTGCCACTCCCCACGTGCCTCAACAGTTTCCATAAATATATCCGGTAAGCATAGCCCTGTGAAAATATCATGGGCACGCAGACGTTCATCCCCATTGTTTAAGCGTAAATCTAAAAACGTAAAGACGTCTTTATGCCAAACATCTAGATAGACAGCAATAGCTCCTTGTCGTTGCCCAAGCTGATCGACTGAAACCGCCGTATTATTAAGCTGTTTAATCCATGGTAAAACGCCACTTGATGCACCTTTAAAACCTTTAATAGATGAGCCTCGGCTACGAATTTTACCCATATAAACACCAATACCGCCGCCGTATTTCGATAATGTTGCGACATCTGTATTCGTGTCATAAATGCTTTGTAAACTATCATCTACTGTATCGATAAAGCAACTTGATAGCTGTCCATGTGTTTTACCTGCATTCGATAATGTCGGTGTGGCAACAGTCATATATAAATTACTCATTGCCCAATAAGATTCACGGACTTTTTCTAAACGATTTTCTGTTTCATCCTGCATCAGAGTCATCGCAATGACCATCCATCGTTCCTGCGGTAATTCCACTGGTATTTTCGTGTAATCACGGACTACATAGCGGTCCATTAATGTTTTTAAACCAATATACGTAAACAACTCATCTCGACTTGATTCTAGATAAGAAGCGAGTTCCTGAAGCTCCTGCTCACTATATTTTGTTGTTAAACTTTCATGATACAATCCAGCTTCTGTATAGTGTGCTAAATGTTCTGGGAAAACTTTATAAACATCTTTCACTGAAACTCCACGACGCATTGCAAATTGATCATATAGTTTTTCTAAAAAAATTTGAGCTGCGACAAATGTCCAGTATGGCTCCTCCTCATCAATGAGGCTAAGCGTTTGTAAAATCATCGCATCTGCCCATGCTTCAAATGTCGCATTGTCGTTTTTTCGTAGCCATCGATCCGATAATCTTACAAAACTTTCGAGTTCATCCTCTGTGTAGTTTTTCTTGAGCTTAGCAATTTGTTGCTCGATTTGAATTGTCATGTAACATTCTCTCCCTTTCCTTCTCCAGCAACACAAAAAGCGATCACGCAACATTTATCGGTTACGTGATCGCTGTAAAATCGGAAATGGAAATGAAGGACATGCACACAAAGAAGTGAACAAATCTCTCGCCTCCACTTCTCAATCCCCGAAGAATGTGTTGCTGTCTTGAACAACTCGGCAGGTCTCCTGGCTCATGCTTCCTCCAAACGATGGCCTTCCCGTTCTTCACAGTGGCCAATTCATCATTTGTCAGCACTTACAGTTGCGGGGACAGCTTCGGCCTAAGATGACTCTTTTTCCGAATTCCCTTTTAAACCATATTGGTACCGCTCGTCCAAAATACTATATATAGTGTTTTAACTCCTAAACAAATCTAACATATTGTGTTTATTGTTGCAATAGGTGTTTTGCCCCTTGCAAGTTATAAAGTGCTACATTTTCTCGAAACAAGCCCAATTACAATGCAGTTTTACGTAGTTTTTCAAAATTTCTAGGAAATTTTTTTTGTGCTAGCTGCTCTTTTTCTGGCTGAATTCCTAGCAAAACTACTGCACAAGGACCAGCCGATTTCTCGACATCTAACGAACTTTTAACCTGTTGCTCGCCAAAAAGTCGGGTAAATTCGACTTGTAGACCTTTTGATCCAACTGGCCATACTTGCTGTACTATTCCCTCTTTCCACGCCTGAAAAATAGGTTGGAGCTGTGCCACATCTTCAGGCTGTGCAAGGATTTCATTGCCTACAAGCGGTAGTCCATAGGTGTACCAACTAAGCTGTTCATGCTTAGTTGCTGTGCGTTTTTGCTGCTCACCTAGCATCGTTATAGACAAACCTGATTGTAGAGTCGGCATATTGGACTCTGTACTACCGTCTATTTGCGGACAATTAAGACCCGTCTCATCAAAAACCTGCTGAATGCCTGCAACGTAACGAGACCATGCAGCATCCCCTGAAAAATTAGCGAGTATAATATGGCTTGGTAAAGCATTTGCAGCAAGCTGCTCTATAAAAGTAACACGCGCCGTTAAGTATGCCGTTAATTTGTCTGGAGCAGACACAACATCTTGTGGTTTTTCACCAATTGCTGCGGCATTATCAGATGTTGCAATCAACCCACCTATTTTTATTGCATTTCTCAATGTACTCGACCTTCCTTACGCATAAACACTTTAGAGAGAATTGGCATCGCAATGGCAACAATCACTAGATTTATGAGTGTTGCCAATGGAAGACTAGTCAGTGACGCCCAGTAAAATGCAGGACTAATGATAAAGTAAAATGGTAAAGGTGCAACAACACCATTGAAAACAAGTGCCACAGGCCATTTCCAGAAATGCATTCCTTTTTTATGCATTACCCCAAAGACCCATACAACAATAAACATTTCTACTGCGATAATAATATGTAGTGGCCCATATGGAAAGCCAGTAGTTAAGGCTGAGATAAAATGCCCAATGACTCCCGCAACCCCTGCTAATACTGGAGATAAAAATACAACGCTCAACAATGCAGGTGCAGAGTCAAGCGCAGCAGTTGAAATAAATGTTGGTATTTTAATGACTGCACCTACTGCACAAATTGCCGCTACCATGGCAGTGAGCGTCAATTTCATTAATCTTTGTCGATCCATCCCATTTCCTCTTTCCTTTTATATTTGGCTCGTCATGATAACGTAGGTTGATTTCCGTTCCGGTTGGGCGCTTGGTCGCTAACGCTTCACTTTCACGCAGAGCAAAGCTTCCTGGGGGCGTCCGATGAGCCGTTTCGCTTCGCTGCAGGGTCTCATTTGTAACGCTGATCCCCGAGGAGTCGCCCATCCTCCACCCCAATCAACTTATATGCATGACATACGTTTAGCAAAATGTCATCCTTAAATTCCGTTGTTGGATCAATTTATTAGAAATCATTAATATGGCTCATTACCATATCGTGGGGTTGATTTCTGTTCCGGTTGGGCGCTTGGTCGCTGACGCTTCACTTTCGCGCAGAGCAAAGCTTCCTGGAGGCCCAGCCTCACTCCGATCAACTTATTTACAAAGCATACGTCCTGCAAATCTCATCCCCAAATGAAAGGCCTAATAAATTTTTTTAAAACTATATTATTTGATTTGTTCCCCGATACCGTACCAAATGCGTACGACTTGTTCAGCTTCAGCGAATAATACCTGGTACAAACGCCCACATGTATCACGCAACAATCGTGCCTGTTTTTCCATTGGCACAACTCCACGACCCATATCGGTCACTATTATATAGACTGCACAATTTTCTTCAAGAGTCTTTAGTCTTTTCAAAATAGTTTTGACAAGAGGTTCATCATCCTCAAGATCTTGTGTCACGAGCCATTTCTCTATGTTTTTAATAATTAGTACATCACAGGCTGGGCTGACATCAGGTAGATTGCCATCTACTAGCTCAACTTTTTGACCTGCAAGCAATTTCATGACATAGTCGGTTTTTCCACTATAGGCGCCTCCGATAAAGACATGCATCTCGCTCCCTCCTCCCAAGCCTTTCTTGTAAACGTTAAAGAAAACATTTTATCATGCGGTGTTTGATACGACCAAAAAGTTTGCTCAGTCGGTGCAAATTCTACAAGAAGTGCTCGAATAACTCCACCATGGACAACGAGATGATAAACATCTTCACCTTTTGGTATCTCAGTGAACCCTTCAATGACACGCGCACAAAAAGCATCAAGACCTTCCCCCTTTGGCGGCGGTGACTGTACGGGGTCATCTAACCATGCACAATAGCGACTATCTGTTTTCAAGTCCTCATATGTTCGTCCTTCAAATGCACCGAAGTTCGACTCACGAAATCTTTTATCAGACACATATGTTGCATGCGGAAAATAATGGGCAGCTGTTTCCCTACAGCGCAGCAAATCACTACCATACACCTTCGTGACATCTGAATCTACTATAGTCAGCAAAGATGCATCAGCTAATGAAGAATCTGTCCAGCCGATATATCGCTTCTCCAAATTTTCCATCGTTGGGGCATGTCTCATCAAGTAAACAATAACAACGTCACCCACAGTACAACCTCCATTCCTTCAATTGATGCACCGAGTAAATCTCCAGAAACGCCACCAAAGTTGCGCACTGTAAATTGACGGAAGACTAAAAAGGCAATCGTTAATACAGCCATCAACACTAGTGGAACAATTGAGAAGCCTATGACAAACAACAAGCTACTATACGCCACAACTAATGTGATAAGCATAAAGCTAATAAGTATTCCCGGCTTAATATGTGTTTTAAAAAAGGAGGCAAGCCCCTTTTCTTTCGAGCATTTGAGCGACATAAAATAAAAGCTCATGCCTATTCTAGTTAATAACGGAATAAATACAGGCATCCATAGTGCAAATTTATGCTGTACGAATAACTCATGCAGTATCACAAATTTACCAAGCACTAGAAATAGCACAGATAGTACTCCAAATGCGCCAACACGTGGATCATCTAAAATTTCTAGCCGCTTTTCACGATCTCGATACGAAAAATAAGCATCCCCCATATCAATAAAACCATCTAAATGCAAACCACCCGTAAATAAGGCAAATAATCCGACAATCACAAAAGTAAGCAAAACCTCACTGCTTGCCGTCCATTCTGTTAAACTATAGATCACCGCCGCCACTGTAGTACCCATGAGAGCCCCTATCCATGGTAAAAAGGCGAACATCCCGGTAATAGTTGCCTTTGTTAACGGAATTTCTTTATGTACCGGCAAAACTGTAAAAAATTGAAACGCAAGTTGTATGCTATGCCAGAAATTTTTCATCGTCTTGCCTTCCTTCTTTTTATTTTCAAAGCGTCATTTATGATTTCCATTTCTTTACGATACCATAATTTATTTCATACGCCTCATCCGCTATAGAAACGAACCATTGATGTAATCTCCCAAGGGTTTGTCGGTATAATTCTACTTCCTCGCTAGAATATGGAGGCTCATCGAATAATTCGTTTGAGACGATAAAAAACGTCACCTTTTTCTCAAGTAACGTCTCTACCGCCTTTTTTAAAACATCAAGCTTTTGCTCTAAACAGCAAGGTTGTTCCACACAGGGAGTTCCCGTATCAAAACCCTCGTAAAAAGCATTTGTCAGCCATGTCGTAACACAGTCCCATAACACAACATCTCCATCAGTCAGTTTATGCAATGTTTTTGCTATGTCATAAGGTGCTTCTATCGTCAACCATTCAATATTTTGTGCTCGTCTATCTGCTTGATGACGCACTATGCGCTTCTCCATCTCATGGTCCAACGCTACTCCAGAAGCAATATAAATAAGTCGTCGCGCTTGGTTAAACTCTGTTTGATAGTGAGTAACAGCCGCTTTTTCAGCAAAGTGGGATTTACCACTACGTACCCCCCCTGTAATGAAAATTAGTGGCATTCGTTAAGCCTCCTGTTGTAAATGTTGAATGTTCCCGATATCTTTCACGAGCCATTGTTGCTCGACTTTCTCAATAATCGTGACACTTGTACCATTAATAAATGGTTCTGCCCATAGCTGATTGATGCTTCGCCCTAAAATGGCGTTAATGATGCATTTAATCGTTACAGCATGGGACACAATTAAAACATTATTCTCGGGATATTTTTCTGCAATTTTCGATAACGTAAACATGGCTCGTTCTGTTACCGTACCAAAGCTTTCCGTATGGGTTGCGACGAATTGTCCTGGATAATCGGTATATAATTCATAATCAAGGCGATGTATAGTCATAATGTCCTCGACAGTTTTTCCTTGCCAATCGCCTAAAAAAATTTCCCGAAAATTATCCTCATAATAGATTGGAAGCTGTCGATTATCTAGAAGGATATGCATCGTTTCCTTAGCACGGCCACTTGAACTACTATATGCCGCTGCAAAAGAGCACTTTTTCATATAATCTCGAAGTTTTTCTGCATGTAAAATACCATCCTCGGATAATGGCGAATCTAACCATCCCTGTAGTCGATGCTCTTTATTCCACATCGTTTCGCCATGTCTTATTAAATAAAAAGTTGTCAACTTTCTCACCCCTAATTTGCAATCAATTGTGCCCCGGCATAATTGGTGTCGGGAATCGGCTTTGTGCTTGGCCCTGCAGATGTTTTTTGCGCGGCAGCGTAGCGGCAGCAGCAGATGTCTTTTGTGCGGAAGCGTAGCGGCAGCAGCAGATGTCTTTTGTGCGGAAGCGTAGCGGCAGCAGCAGATGTCTTTTGTGCGGAAGCGTAGCGGCAGCAGCAGATGTCTTTTGTGCGGAAGCGTAGCGGCAGCAGCAGATGTCTTTTGTGCGGAAGCGTAG